>CAYPAX010000001.1:0-89215 GCA_964408735.1 uncultured Rhodospirillaceae bacterium
GAATCAGACACAGCGACACGCGTCCAGAGCAGACTTCGTCAACGGGCTGATAGCCCCCGAAATCCTCGTGCATATGGCGGGTGTATCGGGCGATCGCGGCTTCTGCGTCTTCGAGGCGGCCGAGATGGCCGTAGGCCGAGGCGAGCGTCAGCAGGTCCCCATTGATGTCGGGCTGCCGCGCCATGGCCCGCTCGATGAGCGCGGCGGCCTCGGCGTAGTCCTGCTGGTGAAACAGCGCCAGGCCGAGCTGCCGCAGATACTCGGGCGGGTAGTGAGGATCGAGCCGCATGGCCGTGCGCACGCTTCGCTCCGCGTCAGCCGCCCGGCCGATATAATTGTAGACGCGGGCCGCACCGGCATAGATCTCCGCGACGCTCGGGGCCAGGGCCAGGGCGCGGTCCAGCGCGGCCAGGGCTTCGTCGTGGCGGCCCCAATCGGCCAGGATATCGGCGCGCAGGGCGTAGGCTTCGGCGCTCGGGTTCTTGTCGGCCTCGTCGAGGGCGCTCAGGGCGCCGTCGTAGGCATCCTGCCAGCGGTTGCCGACGGCGAACTCCCATTCGTACTTGACGATACGCCAGTAGGCGCTGGCGAGGCCGGCATAGGCGCGGCCGAAGCCGGGGTCGAGCGCCACCGCCTCGGCGAAATGCGTTATCGCTGTCTCCACCTGATCCACGGCGCCGCCGCGCAGGATTTCGCGGCCCTGGAGATAGGCGTCATAGGCGTGCGGATTGTCCGTGTCGCTGGCGAAGGAGGGCGCTGTGCCCTCGCCCAGCTCGGCCGACAGGTTGGCAACGATCTGGGCCAGCACCTGATCCTGGAAGCTCAGGATATCGTCTGCGGCGCCATCGTAGCGGTCCGCCCAGACATGGCTGCCGTCCGTGCTGTCGATGAGCTGCGCGTTGATGCGCAGCACGTCGCCGGTGCGCCTGACGCTGCCTTCCAGGATGTAGCGCACGCCGAGGTCGGCGGCGACCGCCTGCACTTTGACCGCCTTGCCCTTGTAGGTGAAGCTCGAATTGCGGGCGATCACGAACAGCTGCGGTATCTTCGAGAGGTCCGTGATCAGATCCTCCGACAACCCATCGGCAAGATATTCCTGAGAGGCGTCGTCGCTGAGATTGGTGAACGGCAGAACCGCAATCGAGGGCCTGTCAGGCAATGCGAGAGCCGTGCTCTCGCCGTCCGAGGTGCCAGGATAAAGCCCGGTGACGGCGGCGATAATGCCGAGAACCGCAACAGCGGCGACAGCGGCAACCGTCCAGCGCCGCAGTGAGACCCTCGCGCGCGCCGCCGGCGCCTCGCCCTCGGCAAGCATCCGATAGGCGCGCACGGGCTTGGCGATGTTCTTGACCTTGTGCTCCCCCAAATCCGCGAAGCTGCGGGCGATCTTTCCGTGCAGCTCGTCGCGAACCTTGCCCGAGACACAAATGCCACCTGGCTCCGAGAGGCCCTCCAGGCGGGCGGCGACATTGACTCCGTCGCCGTAAATGCTGCCGTCGGCCTGCTCGTGGATGTCGCCCATGTTGACGCCGATGCGGTACAGCATGTGGCGATCGCTTGAGCGGTCGGCGTTGAATTCAACGATTTCCGCCTGTGCCGCGAGAGCGGCGTCGGCCGCACCCATGGCGGTATCGAATACCGCGAGCACGCTATCGCCGGCCATGTCGACCACCCGTCCGGCATGGCCCTCTATTGCCGTGCGGAACAGATCACGGCAGGCGTTGAGAGCGTCGATCGTGCCACGCTCGTCCTCGCCCATGAGGCGCGAATAGCCGGCGACGTCCGCCGCCAGAATGGCCGCCAGGCGCTGTCTGACCTCGTGCTCCGCCATCGGCTCAGCAAGCAGCTGCGTCGGACCGGCCCGAATCTCGTCCTTGACCCATCAAATCGATTCCCTCAAGCGAGATATAGCCTTAGACAGCCTTCTATTTTTGGTTGACCGAAAGTATAGCAGCCCGGCAGGGAAACGGCGAACGGCCCCGGGCATGCGCGGATCAACCGGCAGCGCCGAGCTCCTCGAGCAATGCCTTGGCGGCTTTCAGATCGGCCGTATCGAAGCCTTCGTCGAAGCGGGCATAGACCGGCGCCAGCAGGTCTTCGGCTTCCTCGATCTTGCCTTGCGATTGCAGGAGACGGGCCAGGGGCACAGCGGCGCGCAGCTCCCACGACCTGGCTTGGCGCTTGCGCGCGAAGGCCATGGCCTGGCGCAGACAGCGTTCGCCGCGGCTGTCGCCGACGGCGGCATAGAGCTCGCCGCGATAGCGCTCGACCTCGCTTTCCAGCCAGCGCTCGCCGCTGGTCTCGATGGCGCCTGTGGCATCGTCGAGGGCGCGGAAGGCGCCGGCGCGGTCGCCGGCCCGGGCACGATCCTCGGCAAAGGCGCGGTAGGCCATGGGCCAGTATAGGCCGCCGTCCATGTCGCGATACTGGCGCATGCCGGCGGCCACCTCCTCTCCGCCGGCGGCGAGATCGTCCTGTCCGATCAGGGCCCAGCCTTTGACGATGCGGGTAAAGCCGAGCCAATAGGGAAAGCCATGCTCCTCGGCTATCTCCAGGCATTGTTCGGCCTCGCCCTGAGCTTCCGCGGCGGCGCCGCAGAGCAGCTCCAGCACCGAGCGCACCATCAACGCCAGGGCCAGGCTGTAGGGCTGGGACAGGCTCTCGGCAAACTCGCGCGCCTCGCGCGCTGCGGCGCGGGCGCGATCGGGGAAGCCGAGCGACCACAGAGTCCAGCAGAGATAGGCCTTGGCGGTTACCTTGGGGTCGAGGGAATAGGTGCGGGCGAGATGGCGGTCGCGCTCGGGATCATAGAGCGCGACGGTGCGCTCGAGATGCTGGCGCGCGGCGCTGAAGTCGCCAAGCCCCAGCAGGGAGCTGCCGAGGGTGCGGTGCGCCGACAGCAGGGCGGTGCGGTTGTTGCCCAGCTCGGCACGCTGCAGGAAGTCCTCGGCGATGCGCCGGGTCTCGTCGAGCTCGGCGCGGATGAAGTGGATCACCCAAAGGCCATAGAGCACGGGGAACAGCTCGGCCGGATCGTCGAGGCTTTCGCAGAGCGCCCGTGCCTGGTCGTAGCAGCGCTCGGTCTCGGGCGCCAGATAGCCTTCGGTGGCGATCAGCGCCGGGCCGAGCGCGACTTGCAGGGCAAGCGCTTTGCGCCGCCAGGCATCGTCGTGGCGCCAGGCATCGCCGACCAGCTCGAGGCCACGGCGCAAATGCGCCGCCGCCTCCCAATAGGCGACGCGCGCCGCGGCGCGCCGGCCCGCCCGCAGCCAATAGTCCGTCGCCTGCTCGCTCTCGCCGGCCTCGCTGAAATGATGCGCCAGGATCTCGGGCTCGTTCTCGACCGTGCCGGGAAAGCGCTCTTCGAGAAGCGCGGCGATACGCGCGTGGTAGGCTTGGCGGCGGCTTTTCAGCAGCGACTGGTAGGCGGCATCCTGGACCAGCGCATGCTTGAAGGCATAGCTGGCTTCCGGCGGCGTGCCGCGGCGATAAATAAGCTCGCTATCGCAAAGCTGATCGAGGGCGTCGCGCAGCTCGTTGTCGGCCAGGGGCGACAAGGCGGCGATCAGCTCGTGCGGGAACTCACGGCCGATGCAGGCGCCGATCTGCGCCACCTCCTTGACCGGGGCCAGACGGTCGAGGCGCGCCATCAGGCTGTCATGCAGGGTAGCGGGAATGGCAACGCCCGAGAACGGCCCGGTCAGCCGCCAGCTTTCTTCGCCTTCCTCCACGTCGCCGCTTTCCAGCACCGCCTTGGTCAGCTCTTCGACAAACAGCGGCACGCCGTCGGTCTTGGCGACAATCTGGCTGAGAACCTCCGCCGGCAAGGGCTTGCCGCCGGTGACATTGGCGACCAGCGCCTGGCCTTGGCGCCGCGGCAGCCGCGAGAGCATCAGCGTGGTGATGTGGCCGTAGCCCGACCAGGGCGGATGAAACTCGGGTCGGTAGGTGATCAGCAGCAGCACATTGGCGTCTTGGATCCGATCGATCACCGGGCCGACGGCCTCCAGCGTGGTGGGGTCGATCCAATGCACGTCCTCGAGCAGCATCAGGGTCGGCTGGCGGCTGGCAATACCAAGCACTTGGTCTACCAGGGCCGCGATGGTCAGCTCCTTCTGCTCTTGCGGGCTCATCTCCTGCGGCGCATAGCGGTCCGTCGGCAGCGACATCATGGCCGCGATCAGGGGGGCGGCCTTCTCGGGCTCTCCAGTACCTTCGGCGATTACCGCTTCGAGCTTGTCGAGCTTGGCCTCGGCATCGTCATCACGGGTGAAGCGGGCGACATGGCCGATCTGTGATATCAGCGGATGGAAGGCCGAGTTGGCATGATAGGGTGAACATTGGTAGCGGAGCAGAGTATATGGCTCGTCAGCCAGGCGCTCCAGCAGGACTTGCGCGATGCGGCTCTTGCCGATGCCCGGTTCGCCCGACAGCAGCACCACCTGGCCGTCACCCTCCCTGGCCAGCGCCCAGCGCTCCATCAGCAGCGTGATCTCGGGATCGCGGCCGACGAAGGGTGTCAGGTTGCTACCGCGCGCGCGCGCCTCGAAGCGGCTGATGGTGTCGGTCAGGGCGATCACGCGATGTACCTCGATCGGCGCTGCCATGCCCTTGAAGATCTGGGCACCGAGGGGCTCCAGATCGAAGGCGCCGCCGATCAGCCGCCGCGTGTTCGGCCCGATGACGACGCTGTTCGCCTCTGCCAGATCCTGGATGCGCGAGGCCCGGTTTGGGGTCTCGCCGACTGCGGCCTTAGCCACGGACGGGTCGCCGCCGCCGGTCTCGCCGACCACCACCGGCCCGCTGGAGATGCCGATACGCACGGCAAGCGCTACGGATCCGGCCAGGGCCTGGACGGCCTCGACGCAATCGAGGCCGGCGCGCACGGCACGGTGAGCGCTGTCCTCATGGGCGCGCGGCCAGCCAAAATAGGCCATCACGCCATCGCCGAGATACTGTGCGACATGGCCGCCATAGCGCTCGACCACAGCACCGACGGCCTTCTGATAGCGCGCCATGACCTCGCGCAGCTCCTCGGGATCGAGCTCTTTCGACAGCGCCGTGGAGCCCACCATGTCGCAGAACATCACCGTGATCTGGCGGCGCTCGGCCTGGCTCGCCGGGGTGATCGCGACTTCCTCGCCGTCGGCGACCGCCGCCAACAGCTTGCGCCGCGGCCCGATCGGCAGCCCCATGTCCTTGAGATCGGCGTCGGTGACATGGCGCAAGGTGGCGAGGTCGATCTCCTCGGCCTCGAAGACCTCGGCGAACTCGCCAAGTCCCAACTCGTCTAGCCATGCGCGGATGGACTGCATTGCCGCCTGCCCCCCAGTGGCGGCAGTCTATATCATATGCGCTCAGCCCTGGTAGCTCTCGGCGAGATCGCCGTCGCGGGTGCAGAAGCCGCCGGGGCCCGGCACCTTGTCGCTGAGGGTCGCGGCGGTGTTTCTCTCGGCCCAGCCAGGATTGGCGCTGGCGTGGCTCGAGAACAACCAGGCGCGGCTCTCGCGCTCGCGGGTCAGGGGCAGTTGCCAGCAAAATGTCCGCAGACAATACTTGATGGGCATCGCCTCCTCGTCATCCGCCACGGCTTCGGACAACGTGCCCGCCCGGACCACGAAATGACAGGAAATGTCTTCGTCGGCCGTATAGGTCTCGGCAAGGGCCGGCAACAGCTCGACAAGGCCCTCGTCGGGCAGGGCGCTGTCCCACTCGCCGAACTCGCTCAGTTTGGCGGCAATGTCGGCGGGCGCGTCGCCCGCTGCCAGGCGCTCGCCGATCCAGCCGCGTACCGCCGTATCCGTCGCAACGGTAGACGTGACGGCTGGGGCCAAGGTGAAGGCGGCGACCAGACCGTTGCGCAGCGAGCCCCCATTGACAGTGACACCTGAAATCACCGCAAGCGCGACAAGCACGCTGAGCAGCGCCTGGCCGGGACTGCTGGGTGAGGTGCCCCCGCTGGCCGCGGCGCGCGCGTGCCCAAGCGCCAGGCCACGATAGGCCGCCAGGGCCAGGCCGGCACCGGCCAGAGCCGCCGGAAGCATGGGAAAGGCCATCAACATGGCCACGCTGTCGCCATGCCAGGGCAAGTTCATGGTCTCGCCGATCGGCCCGATACTGACCATGGTGACAGAGACCATCAACACGCAAAGCATGGCGGTGCCGAGCGCCAGGGCCGGTGGCAGCTGCCGCGCCGCCGCTGCCAGCCAATGGTCGTGGATAGCATTGCGCAAGGCGGCGCGGGTGAGAAAGCCGCCACGGGGGAAGGCAAGCAGGCAAATCACCGCCGAGACGGCGATCACCAGCACCAGCGCCGCCATCACCAGCAACAACATCATGCCCATGGCGGCGATCACCGCCCAGATCGGGTAGTAATAGTCGACGAAGTATGACAGCACCATCAGCAGCGCCGCTTGCAGCGCGCCGGCAAGCACGAGCCCGAGCCAGATCTGGGCTATGGCATAGCCGGCACTGACCAACAGCCGCGCCGGCCAGGCCAGCGGCGCCACGCCCTCGGCCGCCGCCAAGGGCAGGCTGGCCAGGGTCCAGACGATCACGGCAAGACAGATCACGATGCCAGCGAAAGACGCGAAGATCGCCTCGATCTGGATGAAAGCTGCCAGAAACAGGGCAGCAAGGATCACGGCCTGTACGACAAGGCTGACGATTGTGCCGCCGCCGCTCGCAGTCGAATCCGGGGACGACATGCTCGCCTCCCTGTCCACCCAGCCAGTATTGGCATAAATCGTAACACGTAACGATTCGCAATGCAGGCAGTTAGGTGTTGCTGCGGGCCTCGGCGAGCGCTGCGGGCAGTGCTTCTGCCAGCAGATCGAGATCACCGGCAAGCCCGGCGCTGATGCGGATGCAGCGGTCTAGCGGCGCGACGCCGGGCATGCGCACGAAGACGTCGCGCCTGGCCAGGGCTTCAAGCACGGCCCGGGCAAGCGCGCCATCGCCGCCGCAATCGACGGCGACGAAATTGGTCGCCGACGGCAGGCTGCGAAGGCCGCATTCGGCGGCAATGGCGGCGATACGCTCGCGCGCGGCAGCGACCTTGACGATCACGCTCGCCATATGCTCTCCATCGCCGAGCGATGCCAGAGCCGCCACCTGGGCCATGCGGTTGACGCCGAAATGATTGCGCACCTTATCGAACGCGCCCACCAATCCGGCCTCGCCGAGGGCATAGCCGACACGAGCGCCGGCCATGCCGTGGGCCTTGGAGAAGGTGCGGAAACGCAGCACTTTGCGGTTCGAGACGTCGAGGGGCGGTACGGTGCCCTCAGGCGCGAAATCCGCATAGGCTTCGTCGAGCACCAGCACGCAGCGGTCGGGCACGCGCGCGATCATGTTCTCGATCGTTGCCGCATCGGACCAAGTGGCCATGGGATTGTCGGGATTTGCGAGATAGATCAGGCGTGCCTTCTCGCGCACCGCCAGATCGAGCAACGCCTCAGGGTCCTCTCGGTCGTCGCGATAAGGCACGGTGGCCAGCCTGCCGCCGAAGCCGACGACGTGAAAATTGAAGGTGGGATAGGCGCCGAGCGAGGTGGCGACGGTCACGCCGGGCTCGACGAACAGCCGCACCATATAGCCGAACAGCGCATCGATGCCCTCGCCGACCACGACGTTTTCCGGCGCCACGCCATGGTGTGCCGCAAGAGCGACTTTCAGGTCGTAATTCTCAGGGTCGCCATATTGCCACAGCGAGGCGGCCTCGGCCTGCATTGCCGCAATGGCCTTGGGCGAGGGGCCGAAAACGCTTTCATTGGCACCGATGCGTGCACGAAACGGTTGACCGCGCCTGCGTTCCAGGGCCTCCGGCCCGACGAAAGGAACGCTTTGCGGCAGGCTCTCGGCGAGCGGCGTGAAGTCATAGTGGGCCACGCTCGCTCTCCTGTCCTCAGTCCGGTTCGGGCCAGTATAGCACGAAGCCGCCGCGGTTCGGCATCACCACGTCGGGCAGGCTGTCGGCGTCGAGCACCTGGTCGTTCTCGATGATGTCGTTCAAGGTCAGCAAATAGGCGGTGACCGCATAGACGTCGTCATCGCTCAGCGACATCGGCCGGTCATAGGGCATGGCTCGGCGCACATAGTCGAAAATGGTGGTCGCATAGGGCCAATAGCTGGCTACGGTCTTCACCGGCTTGTCGCCGTCCAGCGAGCCGACCCCGCCGGCCAGGGCATCGGCGAAGCCCTCGCCGCCCCTGGCGCTCCTGCCGTGGCAGCGCTGGCAATGCACCTCATAGACCTCGGCGCCGCGCTCGGCATCCCCCTGGCCGGGCGGCAGGGTGGCACCGTCGGGGGCGATGCTGATGTCCCACTTGGCGACCTCTTCCGCCGTGACGGGCTCTCCCAGCTCCGGGCCGGGCTCTGCCAAGGCGGGCGACGCGGCAGCGAGGATGGCGGCCAGCACCCAGGTCATGCGGCAATCAGATATAGACATTGCTGACCTCCCCGTTGCTGGCAATGCCCCAGGTCTGGATGGCGTTGCAGTGGTAGAGATGGCCGGCGGCATATTGCTCGGACCAGACGTCGCGGCGCAGCTGGCTGTTGCCGTTCTCGTCCGTGGCGCGGCTTTGCAGCACTGTCGGCGCGCCGTCCCAACGCCAGGGCAGGCGGAAGCGGGTCAGCGCCATGGGCAGGACCGGCCCGTCGAGAGCTGCTTCGGCCCAGCTCTTGCCGCCGTCGGCCGAGACCTCGACGCGCCTGACGCGGCCATGGCCCGACCAGGCCAGGCCGGAGATCTGGTAGAGCCCGGGCCCGCGCATGGTGATTCCCGTCGCCGGTCGCGTGATGGTCGATTTCACATCCATGCGGAAGGTGAACTGGCGTGCCGTGCCGTCCGGCATAAGGTCGGAATATTTCGAGGTCTCGTCCTTGGTGTGGGTCGGGCCCTCGGTGACCTTGATGCGGCGCAGCCATTTGACCGACATATTGCCTTCATAGCCCGGCAGCACGAGGCGCATGGGATAGCCGTTCTCGGGGCGCAGGCGCTCGCCGTTCTGGTAGAGCGCGACCATCGCATCGTCGAGCGCCTTCTCCATCGGAATGCTGCGGCTCATGGCGGCGGAATCCGCACCCTCGGCGAGGATCCACTTGCCGCGCGGATCGAGGCCCGCTTCGTCGAGCAGGATCGACAACGGAATGCCCGTCCACTCGGCGCCGGAGATGAGGCCGTGGATCATGCCCACCGGTACCTGCATGGGCTCGGGAAACAGGTTGCTGTTGAAGAAGCTGTTGCCGGCGCATTCGATAAACATGAGACGGCTGGTCATGGGGTAGCGCAGCAGCGACTCCATGTCGAACTTGAGCGCCTGCGCGACCAGGCCGTGGATCAGGAACTCGTGCTTCTCCGGGTCGATCAGCGGCCGGCCGTTGTGACTGCGCTCGAAATGCAGGCCGTTGGGGGTGATGGTGCCTTCGAGGTTCTGCAGCGGCGTCATGCCGACGCCGGCACCCGAGGCGAGCTCGCCATAGGGCTGCAGCACGGTGCGCGCGGCCGCCTGCTCGAAACGGGCCGGGTCACCGTAAGCGCGAAAATCGTTCCCCGGCACGGTCATCCAGCTTGGCGCGTCGTCACCGATCGACTCGGCGGCGGCAGCAGCGCCAGGCAGGCTCGCCGCGGCGGCAGCGCCGGCGGCCAGGAAGGCGCGCCGGTGCAACAGGCCACCGCCGGCAACGGGCTCGCCGAGCGCATCAGCGGCTGGCAGGGTCTTCTTCTTGGGCATGGGTTGCTCCCCCTTCTATTCCGCTGCCGCGGGCACGGCTTGCTTGCGCGGTGCGATATCGGGCGCGTCGGAAAGCCGCTCCCGGCGCTCGCGCCGTGCCACCAAGGGCGGGCAGACCTGATCGTCCTGATAGGCGACCTGGCAAGCCAAGCAGTGGTAGCACTCGTTGAGATTTATGGCGCCGTCGTCGCCGATCGCCTGCACGGGGCAGAGCGGCTGGCAGGTGTTGCAGCTGCGGCCGCATTCGGGCCGGCGCTTGAGCCAGAGCAGCATGCGCCAGCGCCCGAGAATGGCAAGGCCGCCGCCGAGCGGGCAGAGATAGCGGCAATAGGCGCGCTCGACGAACAGGCCGACCGCAAGCACGGCCAGCGCAAACAGCACATAGGGCGCGGCGCGTATGAAGCCGAACATGATCGCCGTATTGAAAGGCTCGATCTCAACGGCGCGGAAGACCCGCGGCTGGTCGATGAAGACCAGCGCCACCAGCGCCATCGCCACGACATATTTGAGCGCCCACAAGCGCTCGTTGAGCGCCGCCGGCACCCGGCGCTGGCGCAGGCCAAGCCGTCTGGCGGCCTTGTTGAGCAGCTCCTGCAAGGCACCGAAAGGGCAAAGCCAGCCGCAGAAGATGCCGCGCCCGAGCAGCAGCAGGGTCAGCCCGGCGAAGACCAGCATGATCAGGGTCGGCGGGTCGAGCAGCAATGCCTCCAGCCCACCGCCTTCGAACGGCGCCCGGGCGAGGGTAATGAGATGGCTGATCGAGAGCTGCGCACCAGCATACCAGCCGATCCAGACCAATGAGAAGGCCAGGAAGCCCCCCCGCAGCCAGGGCAGCCATTGGGGGTGGCGCACCAGACGGCCCTGGGCCAGGAGCATCGCCGACAATGCCGCCAGCGCCGCCAGCAACAGGCCGATCCTGGCTTTCTGGTCCTGCCACACCGAGAGCCACAGCCCCGGCACCTCGGCCGCGCGATTGTCGGCCGCCGCGACCATGCGCGGAATGGCCTCGATCACCAGCTCAGCCGGCACGGCATAGCTCAGGCCGAACGTCGCATCCGCGCCGAAGGCGATCTCCAGCGTCCAGGGCCGGCTGCCGTCGAAGCCGCTCGCCGCCGGCACGCGGACCAGTGTCAGCTGTGTCAGGGCCGGCGCACCGCCTGCGGCAATGCCGTCGAGCGGCACCAGATCGAGTTCGGCCAGGGGCAGCACGATCCCGGCCTGACGCAGGCGAAGCAAGCTGGTCTGCGGCGTCTCGGCGAGAGTGGCGGCGCCTTGTTGCAAGCTGGCGCGCCCGGCCGTCGCTACCAGCAGCAGGGAGTCGCCGGCCGCCAGCTCCGCCATGGCCGCGGCGTGGGCGTCGGTGCTGAGCAGATTGCCGCCGATCAGGGCCGGCGTCGCCAGGGCCGCCGCCAGGTCGGCGAAACGCATGTCGGCGGGGCCGGCGCCGAGGGCCGGGGCATGGGCCGCGACGTCACCATTGCTCAGCGTCAGCCGGCGCACGGCGCCGATGGCATGCAGATCCGCCCAGCCGAGCGGGCGAAAGCTGGCGAGATCGAGGCGACGGCCCTCGCGGGAGCCGGGGCCGAGCAGATTGCGTGACACGGCGACCGCACGCCCGGCGCGGTAGATGGCGTCGAGCATGATGAGCACGCTGGCCTCACCGCGACCGCCATAGCCCTCCGACACCCTGGGTGTGGCCGTGAGCACATCGAGGCCGGCCAGCCCGGCAAGTGCGGCTTCCAGTGCCTCGCGGCCGCCGAGATTGCGCAGCATGGGCTCGTCCTCGGCGATCAGCGCGGCGCCGGTGACGCGGGCCTCGAGGTCGATGCCAAGCAGAATATCGAAGCGGCCGGCGCCATAGCCACGCGGCTCGACGAGGTCGCCGACGGAAAGGACGTAACCGACGATATCGCCGTTGCGGACGACTTCGGCGGCGGACGGGCGGCCGTCGCTGGGCTGGGTGCGGTCGGCGCCGGGAAAGATCTGTTCCAGGCGGTCCGGGGTCAGGCGGTCGGCGAGCGGGTCGGGTCTTGCGGCTTGAGAATCCGAGGCCGGCCCCAGCGCGCACAGGAGCGCCAGGATGGCAAGCCGTGCGATCGTTTTGGTCACGAGGGTCCCCCAAGCACCTGCCGCCGGCACTGGCGGCGGCCGTTCCATAGCAAGAACGCGCGGGCTCGGAAAGCGGCGTTTTGCCTCATGCCGCCGCCGCGCGTGCTGCCCGCTTGCGCTGCTGCACCAAAGGCGGGCAACTGGCCGGGTCGAAATACTCGACCTGGCAGTCCAGGCATTGGAAACATTCGTTCATGTCGATGCTGCCGTCGCCGCGGATGGCGCCGATGGCACAGACCTGCTGGCACACCGCGCAGGGATTGCCGCATTGCGGGCGTTGCCTGAGCCAGCGCATTACGTGCCAGCGCCCGAGCACGCTGAGCGCGCCGCCGAGCGGGCAGAGGAAGCGGCAGAAGAAGCGCTCGACAAAGAGGCTGAGGGCGATGAGCACCACGGCATAGAGCACATAGGGCCAATGGCGCGCGAAGCCAACCACGATGGCGGTCTTGAACGGCTCGATCTCGGCCGCCACCTGGGCGGCATCGGTCGACCAGATGGCGAGCCCGAAAATCACCAATGCGGCCAGATATTTGATGGCCGACAGGCGCTCGCCCAGGCTCTCCGAGATTTCGACACGCGGCAGGCGCAGGCCGCGGGCGATGACGCCAGCGATCTCCTGCAAGGCGCCGAACGGGCAAAGCCAGCCGCAGAAGACGCCACGCCCCCACAGCAGCAAAGTGAGCAGCACATAGGCCGAGAGCAGGAAGATCAGCGGGTCGAGCAACACCAATGCCGGGTCCAGGCCCGAGATCATGGTGCGCGCATAGGTCACGATGTTGAGGCTGGTCAGCTGGGCATCGACAATCCAGCCGAGCCAGACCAGAACAAGAGCCAGAAATCCGAGTCGCATCGTGCGGTAAAGGCGGCGGTTGCGGACCAGTCGGTCCTGCATAAGCAGCATGACCGTAAGTGTCGCGAGCAGGCCCAGAAGCGCGGCGATATCGCCGGCACGCTCCGCCCAGACCCGCTGCCATGCGTTCAGCCGGCTCTCGCGCAGGAGACCGAAGAGGGTATAGGTCGGCTCTTTGTAGCCCGCTTCTTCCAGCGCGAAGTCGCTGCCGGTCACGAAGGAACCGGGCAGGGCATAGGGGAGGCTGTGGGTCGCATCGCTGAAAGCGAATTCCAGCGCCCAGGGCTGCAAGGGGTCAAAACCGTCGCCGGCGCCGAGGCGGAACATCACGCGCTCGCTAAAGAACGGCGCGCCGTCCGGAATAATCGAGGGCTTGCCGAGCCTGTTGTCCCGCGTCAGCGCCAGGATGCGGCCGTCCTGAACCACGCGAAAGGATCCGTCGCGCGATGTCCTGGCGAAAAGCGGCTTCTTGCCGATACTGGCGAAGACGAGCAGGTGATCGCCGCGCTCGAGCGCGGAAATGTGAAAGGTGTGCCAGCTGTCGCCGAAGAAGTTGCGGCCGATGCCTGGCGGTGTCGCCAGGGCGGCATAAACCTCGAGCGCGGCCCCGTCATCGTCGGGCACGCTCAGCGCGGTCACCGCGCCCTCATCGAGCAGCGCCTGCCAATCGCGCGGCGCATAGCTCCCCATATCGACCCTGACACCCTCGTCGAGCCCTTCGATCATGTCGTATTGCGCGGCGATCTTGCGGGCCGAAGAGAGTACCGCCGAGCGCATCAGCTCGCTGCTCACGGTGGCGCCGGAGACGGCATCGGCGGTAGCGCGGAGATTGCGCAACGACCGTTCCACGGAAAAGCCGGCAAGCTGGCGGAAGAAGGAATCAAGGGCGCCCGGCGGAATCGAGCTGTGGCTGATGATCGGCTCGTGGTGCTCGACCACATGGACGCCCTGCACGCGGCCTTCGAGGTCGAGGCCGACCAGCAAATCGAAGGGGAGCCCGGTGAAGCCGCCGATGGGGTCGGTGTCGTAGGTCGAGAGCACGTAGCCTGCCAGGGCATCGTCGATGAGCACTTCGGCCACCGCCGGCTCTCCGGCCACCTCGCCGACCTCGTCCGCCTCCGGAAAGGCCTGGTCGAGGGCGCGCGCCGAAAGCCGGCGCTCCAGCGGGTCCTCCTTGTCCATGGCCTGGGCGCCAGCGGCGATCGCGCAAAACAACGCGGCGGCGGCAAGAATCGGGCGATATGCGGGGAAGATAGACATGGGGCCAGCGACGGATACGGTGTTGAGCCGGCTTTGTCGAGCGCTATGTCTTGGCCACGATCGGTTGTGCCAGGATCCACAGGCTGAGCACCGTATAGGCGACCATCAGGGCCAGCAGCGGCAGCTGCGCCAGATTGCCGGCCCGCGGCGACGGCGCCGCGCTCTGCATCGCCACATGGCCCAACACCACCGCCACGACGTGGCCGATGACGATCGCCCCCAGGGCCACGAACCAAGCGTTGCCAGCGCTGAACAGGCCCGGATCGACGACCCGCCCGGCGGTGCCGAAGAGATCCCAGCCGAAGCCCATGGGATCCGAGGCGAGCGGGATCGCCAACTGCCCGGCGATGGCCAGGAAGGAGAGGTAATGGGCCAGGTGATAGGCGATGGCGATGGGCAGCAGGGTCAGTGCCAGGCGGCCGGCCAGGAACCAGGTGTCATTCCGCCCGAGAAGCGCCCGCATGAGCCGCACCACGGCGAGAAAGACCGCCAGCAAGAGCCAGGGAAAGGCCGCCATGGCCAAACTCTCGACGCCGATGACGGCGGTGCCGAACAGATCGCGCAAGCCGATCAGCGCGGGAAAGGCGGCATCGGTTTCGAAGATCCTGTCTACTACTGCCATCCAGGCCTCGGTTTCCATGAAGCCGTCGAAGGTGACGCTGCCCAGCATGAGGACGACGAAGATGGTCAACGAGGGCGACAGCGGCGCCTGGCTCAGCAGGCCGGCGCCCCAGGGCCGCAACACCAGACTGCGCTCGCCGGCGGCAGCGAGCGGCGCGAAGCGGCCGAACATGGCGAAGGCGACCGTGAGCGCCTCGCCGCCGCGCAGCCAGGCCTCGGCGCCATAGAGCATCATGGCGCTCCAGGTCAGCAGCGAATAGGCGATGATGACACCGGCCAGCACCGCCGGCTCCTCGCTACGCGGCCAGACTACCTCGATCCAGATGAAAATCGTGAACAGCACGATTGCCGGCCAGCAGCCGAGCCCTTCCGGGTAGGCGATACGCGGCCTGACGCGGCCCAGCAGCCAGCGATGCAGCGTTGCCCACGGATTGAGCAGTGGCCAGAGATTGCCGAGCAGGGCGGCGACGAAGGCGAGGCCGACCCACCAGATCACCCAGACGAAAGTCGGCGCGATATTGCGCAAGGGGCTTTGCTCGCCGACCAGGCCTGCCACGATGACCAGCGCGAACAGGGCCACGCCGAGCAGGCCCAAGGCGGCCTTGATGCCAGTGGCTAGGGCACGGGGGATGACGAGGCGCGGCCAGGCCACTGCGCGCGGCGGCTCGGCCCGGGCCAAAGCGAGCGCAATAACCCCCGACAGCGCCACCACCACCGCCGCCGCCGTCAGGTAAAGCGACAGCGGCAAGGGCGGCTGGTAGCGCTGGGCGAAGCCGTGCGCGAGGGCAGGTGCTGCCGGCAAGCCGCACAGCGCGGTCGCCAGGCAGCAACGTTGGATCAGCAGGATCGGGCTATCACTCCCCGGGGCCGTTATTGAAATGGCCGGCCTGGTGGTACCAGTCGGGCAGCGCCGTGATGCTGTTGGGATTGAGGCTCTGGCTGGTGAAGGTATCGAGATTACCCAGCACGCTGCCGGCCTCGAGGTCGATGACGGTGATCGAGCCGTCGCTCATCAATGGCAGATTGAGCAGCGAGTTCTGCACATAGGCGAAACGCTCATCGGGCGTGAAGGCCACGTGATGGGCGCCGCCGGCGGCCGGAATCTGCGCAATCTGCTTCGGCTCCAGCAGGTTATCGCTGATGTCGAAAACATGGAAGGCGCCGGGCAGGGCGGTGGTGACATAGAGACGGTCGACCGCCCGGTTGACGTAGATCTCAAGCGGCATGCCGGCGCCCACGGTCTCGAAGTCGAAAACCTCGCTGACATCGAAATCCTGGCTTGCCGGGTTCCACACAGCCGCCGCAAGGGTGCCCGCCATCATGTTGGTGATATAGGCCACGGGCGGGTCGCTGCGCGGCACGAACAGCACCTCGACCGGGGCTGGCAACTCGCTTTTCGTCGAGGTCGGAATGCTGCCCAGCACGGCGCCCGTGCTGGCCTCGATGACCTCGATGGAATCGCCCATGCCGCTCATATCCGGCGCCACGCAATCGGTCACCAGCATGCGGTCGATGCCCTCGTGCAAGCCAATGCCGTGGGGATAGCTGCCGGGAAGGTCGATGACGCCGGTGGCAACATCGGCAACCGCATCGCCGACCACCACATTGCCCGAGCCCATGCAGGTGACGAACCAGCGACTGTTGTCGTCGGAGAACACGATGTCTTCTTGCACCGCACAGCCAGGCGTGGCGATGGCCTTGGCCCGATAGGGGAAGCGCGCCATGTCGATGACATAAAGCTACGGCTGCGACAGCGAGGTCACATAGGCCTTGCTCAGGTCCTTGTTATAGAAGATATGGTGCAGGGCGCTGTCGCCGGGAAACGGCATGTCGAGCAGGATGCGCCCGTAATCCTCGGACTCAGGGTCGAGCTCGACGATGGCGATGCCCTGGCGTGGAGCGTCCGCCGCCGATTGCATGCGCAGGGATTCGAGCGTGTCGCCTGGCTTGCTCTCATAGTTGAGCAAAGCCAGCCGCTCGGCTTGCGCCGCAACGGTTCCAGCAAAAACGAGCACAATCGCTGCCGCGATCGATCGCATCATTGTCCACCTCCCTGAAGTCCCTGCCACACCGGCGATTGCCAGGATCGCCGATTTCTTGGCGTGTTACCAGGAAGCCGCGATATCCGCCCGGTGCAGGTCATTGCCCGCATCCCCCCCGGGTCCGAGCAGATCGCTGGGTCGGCCACGCTGTCGGCGCGGCCGACCGCCGCGTCAATCGATTACGCGTAAATTGTCCGCCGCCATCCGGCCGCGTTTGTCGGCGACCATCTCGAACTCGATTTTCTGGCCTTCGGACAAGGCAGTCAGCCCTGCCCGCTCGACGCTCGAAATATGGACGAAAGCGTCCTTGCTACCCGCCTCGGGTGTAATGAATCCGTATCCCTTGACAGGATCGAACCATTTCACGGTTCCCCTCGGCATGCTTACCTCCTCGCATCAGTGTTCGCCCCGTCCCTCCGGATGGGGCCTCTCCATTAGAGCTTCGGCTTGCAATCCCGGGGGAGGCAGTCACGAAAACTCACGCTTTGGCATCATACCAGCGAGGGGGGCAATGTAACAAGTCAATGCGTGTGAAACTTCGGCGACAGGCCCACGAATGCTGCTCAATTGCGGCCACGGAACAATTGCCGTGGCGCAGGTTCGCTGCGCGAATAACCTTGCGAGCAGAAGGCGCCACCCTGATAGCGGGCGGCCACCGGGTCGATATCGGCCTCGCTGCCCTCCACCGTCGAGGCATAGGCATCGGCACTATCCTGGGGCGTGAAGCCAATCTGTTCGGCCGCCAAGTCGGACCACCAGCGCCCGGTGTTGTCGGAGACACCCCAATAGACGGCGTGGCCAATCGTATCGGCGGTCAGGCAGCAGCGCACCAGGGCGGTCAGATCGGCGAAGCTCATCCAGGTGTGCAGTTGGCGCCGATCCGCCGGTTCGGCAAAGCAGGAGCCGATGCGCAGACAGGCATTCTCGACGCCATGCTTGGCCCAATAGGTGCGTCCGAGCAGCTCGCCATACGCCTTCGAGAGGCCGTAATAGCTGTCCGGGCGCAGCTGGCAGTCTTCGCTCAAGGCGTCGTCGCGCTCGTGGAAACCGATGGCATGGTTGGAGCTGGCGAAAATCACGCGGGCGCCGTTTCGCCTGGCCCCTTCGAATATGTGGTAGGTGCCGCGCAGATTGGCTTCGAGAATGTCCTCGAAGTTGGCTTCTGAGGCGATGGCGCCGAAATGCACAATGGCATCGACGCCCTCGCAAAGCGCCAGCACGGCGTCCTTGTCGGCGAGGTCGGCAGGTCGAAAAATGGCGCCGTCAGGCATCTCGTGCGCGGTCACGATATCGGTAAGGCGCAATGTGTAGTCGTCAGCGAGGCCGGCGCTGAGCACGCGCCCGAGATTGCCGGCGGCGCCGGTCAGCAGAACCTTGGTCATGGGTTATTCTCCGAATTGGCCGACAGGGACGCCCTCGACGTCGACACGCAGCATAAGGATGCTGCCCGAGAGGGGATAGCGTGCAATCAGCTCGGCCGGACGGCCGTCGCAGAGGCTGGTCACGAACAGGGTGCGCATGTCCTCGCCGCCGAAGGCGCACATAGTCGGTGCTGGCACCGGCAGCGGAATCGATTCGATCACCTCGCCGGTTGGCGAAAAGCGGTTGAGGCGCCCGGCCGAGACACCGGCACTCCAATAGCCGCCCTTCACATCCGTCGCTGCGCCGTCGGGTCGGCCCTGCTCGGCTGTCGGCTCGGCAAAGCTGCGGCGGCCCGACATGGCGCCGTTGGCCGGGTCGAAATCCCAGATATCGATGCGGTTGGCCGTGCTGTCGCTGTGGAACATGCGGCGTGCGTCGGCGGACCAGGCGAGGCCGTTGGAGACCATCAGACCGTCCACCTTGCGCGCGCAGGCGCCGTCGGCGCTGACCCGGTAGAGCGCGGCGATGGGCTGGCGCTCGGGGCGGTCGTCCATGCTGCCGATCCAGAAGGCGCCGTCGGGCCCGACCTTGCCGTCATTGAGCCGGGTGTGCGGCAGGTCGGCCTCGATGGCGGCGAGCGCCTCAAGCGCGCCGCTGGCCGGGTCGAACAGCGAGACGCCGTCGCGCAAGCCGACGACGAGGCGCCCGTCGGCGCAAAGCCCGAAGGCGCCGACTTCGCTAGAGAAGTCCCAAACCACGTGGTCCTCGCTCGCCAAGGTATAGGCATGAATGCGCCGGGCGGTGATATCGGCCCATAACAGGCGCCCGCCCGCCGCATCCCAGACCAGGCTCTCGCCCAGCCGGCAGCGACAGTCCACAAGGCAGGAAATCTCGTATGCCACGGCCAACTCCCCTCATAAATGGTGACAGTTACCTATTACTCCGAAATTTATTGTTATTTTTCAATAGCATATTCCATTTTGCAAGCCAAAAGCAATCGCGCTATCTTCATAACAATTTGAAATCACTGATATATTCCCGGAGTAATAGGTAACTGTCACCGATTGTTTAGGCGGTGCCTGGGCCACCGAGCACCGTCGTGACCTGGCTCGAGAAGACGCCGCCATTGCCGTGGGCGAGCGCCACCTCGGCGCCGTCGATCTGGCGTTCGCCGCACTCGCCGCGCAACTGGCGCACCGCCTCGATGAAGGGGAAGATGCCGTACATGCCGGGATGGCAGCACGAGAGGCCGCCGCCATTGGTGTTCACAGGCAGCTTTCCGCCGGGCGCGATGGCGCCGCCTTCGACGAATTCGCCGCCCTCGCCCTTGGCGCAGAAGCCGAGATCCTCAAGGAACATCAGCGTGGTGATGGTGAAGGCGTCGTAGAGCTCGACAATATCGATATCGCTCACGTTCACGCCCGCCATCTCCAGCGCGCGAGGGCCTGACTCCGTCGCTGCCGAGACCGTGAGGTCGGGCATGTTGGCGATATAGCGGTGCCAGTGGGCCATGGCGGCGCCGAGCACGTAAGCCGGCGGCTTGGGCAGGTCGGGCGCGCGCTCGGGTCGCGTCAGCACGATGGCGCCGCCGCCGTCGGTCACCAGGCAGCAGTCGCGCACGGTGAACGGATCGCTGATCGGGCGCGCCGCCAGCACCTCTTGCAGCGAGGTCGGCTCACGGCGGAAGGCCTCCGGGTTCCTCTGCGCCCATTGCCGCGCGGCAACGGCGATCTCGGCCAGCTGCTCTCGCGTGGTGCCGTATTCGTGCATGTGCCGCGCCGCGGCCAAGGCATATGAGGTGATCGGCTGGCGCGGACGATAGGGCGCCTCGTAGGGGTCGGGCCGCGAACTCGACACCAGACGGCCTGCCGAGGAGCGCTGGTTGCTGGCATAGGCGATCAGCGCCACGTCGCAGATACCGGCCTGCAAGGCCATGGTGGCGATCAGCACCTGGGAGAGGTTGGACGAGCCGCCGATGACCGTGGAATCGGAGAACTTGGGCCTGATGCCGAGATACTCCGCCAGGCTCAACGAGCCCATGTTGTGCTGCATGGAGGTGCAGAACACCGCGTCCACATCGGCGATCTCGAGCCCGGCATCGCCGAGCGCCGCCTGGGCGGTGCCGGCCAGCAGCTCGAACTCGGACAGCCCAGGCGTCTCGCCGAGGCCATAGGTGCCGACGCCGGCGACGATGCTCGCCGCACGCAGGGAGGCGCTCATTGTGCCGCTCCCGCGGCCGGGCGGAAGACCAGCAGCGGTGCCTCGTTCTCGCTGACGATAGCGGCCTCGACCGCCATGCCGATGCTGACCTCTTGCGGATCGACACCATCGACCCGGCTCATCAGCCGCGCGCCCTCCTTGAGAGTGATCAGGGCAACGTTGTGGTCGCCGCCCTGGTCGGGCTTGCGGCGCACGACGCTGGTCGAATAGACCGTGCCACGGCCGGATGGCTCATGCCATGCCAGCGCCTCGCTACCACAATGGGGGCAGACGCTGCGGGGATAGAACACCCACTTGCCGCAGTCGTCGCAACGCTGCAGGCGCAAACGCCCGGCGGCGAGATTGTCGAAATAGGTCTGCTCGGGCCCGGCTGTCATACGTCGTCTCCCTCTTGTCTCGCCAACAGCGTCTGCCACCAGGGCGGCAGCGCAAAGGCGGCGCGATGAACCTCGGGCGTGTAGTGGCGCCCGCGATACCGCGACACCGGATTGGAATAGTCGTGACCGTCGGCGCTGTACAGGAAGAAACCGAAATCGGCGCCGGGATAGACCGGCACCACCGAGCGGTAGGCGTCAAGATGGGGCAGCAGGCGGCGCTCGCGCATCAGGCTGACCAGATTGGGCGCGCCGTCATTGCAGAGCTCCTGCAGGAAGCGCGGGCCGTCATTGGTCAGGAACAAGCTGTCGGAATCGACCACCACGCCGCCGTCGGCGAGGCAGGCGGCGAGGTCGCGGCAGAAGGCCTCGCCGAACAGCCCGCCCGAGGGGCCGACCGGCTCGGTGAGGTCCAACAGGATGACATCGAAGCACTCGCCTCGTGCCTGCGCCTGGCGCAAGTAAGCGGCGGCGTCCGCCACCACCAACGTGGCGCGGGGGTCGTCGCCGTTCCCGACAAGGCCGAGAAAGCGGTTCGAGACCTCGATAACGCGGGCATCGATCTCGACCATGACCACGCGCGTAACGAAGGGATGCACCAGCGCCTCGCGCAAGGCACCGCCATCGCCGCCGCCGACGATCAGTACCGAAGCGCCTGCGCGCGCGCGCGCCAGCAGCGGCACGTGCAAGGCCATTTCGTGATAGAGATACTCGTCCGCCTGACTGGCCTGGATCAGCCCGTCGAGCACCAGCACGCGCCCCAGCACGGCATGCTCCCAGACCTCGATCTCCTGATGCTCGCTCTGCTCGCTGTGCAGACGCCGCATCTTCAGGGCGTGGGCTACGCCCAGGCCCTCGTCGCGCTCGCGCCACCAAATCTCCTGCTCGCTCATCGTCGTCTCGCCCTCCCTGCCACGGCCATTGCATAGCATGGCCGCGCGCCGCGGACGCTGTTTTTGCGGTGTCTTGTGTTAGGCTTCGGCGCAGCAGGGAGACAAGACGATGGGGAGGAAACCTATGCAGCGTGTCGCAATCTCGATATTGGCGGTGCTTCTCCTGGCAATCGGCGCCACGGATAGCGTCGCCCAAGGCCTGAAAGCGGAGGACCCCACCGCCTATCGCTCGTTTGCGCGGGCGCCCCTGCACCGCGCCTTCCTGCCCATAGCGGTGGACCTGTCGCACGCCTTCCCGACGCCCGGCGACCAGGGCGACCAGGGCTCCTGCGTCGGCTGGGCCGTGGGCTATGCCGCGCGCAGCTTTTACGTCCTCGAGCACGAGGGCGGCAATCCGGGCAACGCCAGCGATATCGTCAGCCCGTCCTTCATCTACAACACCATCAACGACCAGCCCGGCAATTGCGAAAACGGCACGCGCATCTCCGATGCCTTGGAGCTGCTGCGCTTCTGGGGCGCCTTGAGCATTGCCGAGGCGCCATACCTGCCGCGTAGCTGCAATCCGCCGAGCGAGGTCGCGGCGGAAGCCTTGCAGCGCTTTCAGATCTGGGACTGGCGCACGGTCGACTACACCCGCCTCGACGACATCAAGGGCCAGCTCGCCAAAGGCCATCCGGTGATCTTCGGCGCCGCCCTGACCTACGATTTCGACGACATGCGCGATGCCACGGTCTATCACGGCAGCGGCGAGGAATGGGGCTCGTCCCATGCCATGGTGCTGGTCGGCTACGACGACATGCGCCAAGCCTTCAAGCTGATCAATTCCTGGGGCAAGCGCTGGGGAGAAGGCGGCTTCGGCTGGATCGCCTACGACACTTTCGCCGCCCGCGCCAACAGCGCCTTCGTGGTCGAGCCGAGCGCCGGCCAGCGACCTGAGCCGGATCCCGAGCCGGCGCCGGTGCCGGAGCCCGATGTCGCCGTCGTGGTGCCGGAACCTGGCCCCGGCGATATCGATCCGCCGCTCGAGACCTACGCCTGCGCCGAGTTGCACGCCAACATCGTGAACGGCCGCCTGGTGGTCTCGGGCTTCGTCGCCAGCCGCGGCGACCTGGCACAGCTCCAGGTCTCCCTGGCCGGGCGCGACGCGGTGCTGCGTGTCGCCGTGCATGAATGGCCGCAATGCGAAGCGCTGATGACCTTCCGCCAGCAGATGGCGGAAGGTGGCGGACCCGAGATTCGCATCGTCGCCGGCAAGACCGAGTTCGCCCGCGGCGAGACCCTGGTGCTCGAAGTGACCACGCCCTCCTACCCCTCCTACCTCTACCTGTCCTATATCCAGGCGAGCGGCGAGGTGGTGCACTTGGTGCAGCCGTCCGGGCCGGTGCCCTCGCCCTTACCCGCCGGCCAGACCCTGACCTTCGGCGACGGCCTCGACGGCCGCACCCGCTTTGTGGTCACGCCGCCCTTCGGCAACGAGATGATCATTGCGCTGGCCGCTGCCAGCCCGTTGTTCGCCCAGCCGCGCCCGGGTGTGGAGATCGAGCGCGACTACCTCACCGCCTTCCGCGATGCCCTGGTGGTCAAGCCCATCGCCGGGGTCGAGCCGAGGCGCGTGCGCGGCAGCTACGCCACCCTGTCGACGCGGGATGCCGGGCAATGAACCGACTCGGTCGCATCCTGATGTGTCTGGTGCTTGCCGGCGCCGTCGCGCCGCTCGCCTCTGCCGACGATCCCAGTACCGAAGATATCGTGCGCAGCCTGACGCCCGAGCCGGGCACGCGCAGCTTGCGCGGCGTCGACGTTGAGGGCGGCGGCGAGCCCGCAGGCCCGCCCTCGATCGACCTGCAGGTCCAGTTCGCCTACGATTCGGCAGTGCTCGGCACGGACGCGCTGATTGTCCTGCAACGGCTCGGCGAAGCCCTCGGCGATCCGCGCCTGGCCCAGTACAGCTTCGTCATCGCCGGGCACACCGATGCGCGGGGCAGCGACGCCTACAATCTCGACCTGTCGCAGCGCCGCGCGAATAGCGTGCGCGATTTTCTCGCCGGGCGCCACGGCATCGCCCGCAACCGCATGATGGCGCTGGGACACGGCGAATCCCAGCTTGCCGACCCCGCCAACCCCGATGCGGCCATCAACCGTCGTGTGCAAGTGGTGAACATCGGCAATGACGGCGGCTGACAGCCTTGATTAGGGCCGGGAATCTTGGCTCAATGGTAAGAGCAGTCACCGCTACGGGGTAACGGGCGCGGCGCTGACTGGAACGGTGACACACCAGGGGAGGACGCCATGCGCGCAATGCTCAAAGCCGGCTTCTTGGCGACAGCGATGGCCTTGGCGTGGATTGCCGCAAGTCAGGCACAGGACACCGACACGGCCGTCAGCGCCGACAGCCCGGGCGTCGAATCCACCGCTTTCGACATTGCCTTCTGGAATTCGATCAAGGACAGCACGAATCCCGCCGATTTCGAAGACTATATCGCCCAGTTCCCCGATGGCGGTTTCGTCCGCCTCGCCAAGCGGCGGCTGGCCGCCATGCGCGAGCGCGGCATCGTCGTGGTCCCTGAGCCCGATCCCGATATCGTGGTCGACGCCGAACCCGCCACCATGGTCACCCTGCAGAACGCCACTGTGCGCTCGGGCCCCGGGCCCGAGTTCGATACGCTGACTTCGCTGCCCTCCGGGACTTCGATCGACGTGCTCGGCAAGGTTCAGGACGGCGATTGGTATCAAGTGATCCTGCCCGACGGCAGCGTGGGCTTCGTCAACGCCGCCCTGCTCGGAGACGGCGGCACGCCTGACGTCGACAGCGAAGACATCGCGGTGGTGGTGCCGCCGCGCCCCGACACCTCGATCAGCGAGTTGCACGTGGATGCGGCGGGCGGGCGTGACTACCGCACCATCCAGGAGGCGATCGACGTCTCCGGGCCGAACGCCGTGATCTATGTCCACCCCGGCACCTATAGCGACGGCATGCTAATCGACAAGACGGTGGAGATCATCGGTGTCGGCGAGCGCGATGAGATCCGCGTCGAGGTCGCCGGCGCCGATGCCGCCTGGTTCCAGGGCGGCGACGGCAAGCTGGCCAACATGACCCTGCGTCAGTTGGGCGACGGCAACTGGTTCGGCATCGATATCGCTGCCGGCCGGCCGACGATCGAGAATATCGACGTCAGCAGCCAGAGCCTGTCCAACATCGCCATTCGCGACGGCGCCGATCCCGTGGTGCGCGATTCCGCCATCCACGACGGCGCCCAGGCCGGCATCAATATCTACGACGGCGGCCGCGGCAGCATCGAGAACAACGATATCTTCGCCAACACCTATGCCGGCGTCGTCGTCGAAGCTTCGACCGGCCCGCTGATTCGCGGCAACCGCCTTCACGATGGTCTTGAAAGCGGCATCTTGATAAGCGATGGCGCCCGCGCCACCATCGACGACAACGATATCGTCGACAATGCCAGTGCCGGCATCGTAATCAACGCCGACGGCAGCCCGACGGTCACCAACAACCGCATCAACCGCAACGGCTACGAGGCGATCTGGGTGCGCACGGGCGGCGGCGGCCGCTTCGAAGGCAATGACCTGCGCGACAATGTGCGCGGCGCCTGGGATATCGAGGAAGGCCCCGGGCCCATCCACCGCACCAACAATATCCCGGAAGACGATTTCGTCTCGCCGCCGCCGGTGGTGGCGGGCGCTTCCGAAATCCATGTCGATGCCATAGGCGGGCGTGACTATCGCTCCATCCAGGTCGCCATCGACGCGGCCGGCCCGGGCTCGATCATCCATGTTCATCCGGGCACCTACAACGAAGGCCTGGTCATTACCAAGACCCTCGATATCGTCGGCGTCGGCGACCGCACCGGCGTGGTTATCGAATCGAACGGTGCCGATGCCGCCTGGTTCCAGGGCGGCGACGGGCGTATTGCCAATATGACCCTGCGACAGACCGGCGGCGGCAGTTGGTATGGCATCGATATTTCGGCCGGCAACCCGACTGTCGAGAATGTCGACCTGGCCAGCCAAAGCCTGGCCAATATCGCGATCCGCGAAGGCGCCGATCCGATCGTTCGGGATTCGCGCATCCACGACAGTCCGGAAAGCGGCATCTACATCTACGACAACGGTCGCGGCAGGATCGAGAACAACGACATTCATGACAACGGCAAGGCCGGGATCACGGTAGACTCGGGCGGCCGCCCGACGGTGATCGGCAATCGCGTCACGGGCAGTGGCTATGAAGGCGTATGGATCGTCGCGGCCGCCGCCGGTGGCCGCTTTGAGCATAACGATTTGCGCGGCAATGGCCGCGGCGCCTGGGATATCGAGGACGGCGCCGGGCCGGTGATCCGGGTCGGCAACCAGCCCGATGACGGCGGCGGCGGCGGTGAGGTCACACCGCCTCCCGTCGCGAGCGCCGGCGAGCTGCATGTGGACGCAGCGGGGGGCCGCGACTATCGCATTCTGCAGCAGGCCATCGACGCGGCCGAGGAAGGCACCACGATCTACGTCCATCCCGGCACCTACACGGCCGGCATGCTGATCGAAAAGAGCGTCGAAATCATCGGCACCGGCAGCCGCGAAGAGGTGGTGATCGAATCCACCGGCGCCGACGTCGCCTGGTTCCAGGGCGGCAATGGGCGCCTCGCCAACATGACCCTGCGCCAGATGGGCGGCGGCAATTGGTACGGCATCGACATCTCGGCCGGCAATCCGACCATCGAGAACGTCGACCTGGCCAGCCAAAGCCTGGCCAACATCGCCATCCGCGACGGCGCCGACCCCACCATCCGGGACTCCAGCCTGCATGACAGCCCGGAGAGCGGCGTCTACGTCTATGACAATGGCCGCGGCACGATCGTGAACAACGACATCTACGACAATGAGAAGGCCGGTATCTCGGTCGCGTCCGGTGCCAATCCCGTGGTGCGCGACAATCGCATCACCGGCAGCGGTTACGAAGCCGTGTGGGTGCTTTCCGACGCTGCCGGCGGCCGCTTCGAGGACAACGACCTGCGCGGCAATGCCCGCGGCGCCTGGGATATCGAGGATGGCGCCGGGCCGGTGATCCGGGTCGGCAACCAGCCCGACGACGGCCCGGGCGGCGGTGACGTGCCGCCACCGGTGGCGAGCGCGGGCGAGCTGCATGTGGACGCGGCGGGCGGGCGCGACTACCGCACCCTGCAGGAGGCCATCGACGCGGCGACCGACGGCACCGTGATATTCGTGCATCCCGGCACCTACACCTCAGGCATGCTGATCGACAAGACTGTCGAGATTATCGGCACCGGCTTCCGCGAAGACGTCGTGGTAGAAGTCTCCGGCGCCGATGTCGCCTGGTATCAGGGCGGCGACGGCGGCCGGCTCGCCAATATGACCCTGCGCCAGATGGGTGACGGCAGTTGGTACGGCATCGATATCTCTTCGGGTAGCCCGATCATCGAGAATATCGACATAGCCAGCCGCAGCCTGGCGACCATCGCCATTCGCAACGGCGCGGATCCTGTGGTGCGGGACTCGCGTATCCACGACAGTCCCGAAAGCGGTATTTACATCTACGACAATGGCCGCGGCACGATCGAGAACAATGAGATTACCGATCACGGCAAGGCCGGGATCACTCTGGAATCGGGCGCCGATCCGGTCGTGCGGAACAATCGCGTCAGCGGTAGCGGCTACGAAGCCGTCTGGGTGGTCTCGGGCGCGGCGGGAGGCCTCTTCGAGGACAACGACCTGCGCGGCAATGACCGTGGTGCCTGGGATATCGAAGCCGGCGCCGGCCCCATCATCCGCAGCGGCAACCTGCCCGACGACGGCCCGGGCGGCGGTGAGGTGCCCGTGGCGAGCGTGAGCGAGCTGCATGTGGACGCAGCGGGCGGGCGCGACTTCCGCTTCCTGCAGCAAGCGATTGACGCCGCAGAGGACGGCACGACGATCTATGTCCATCCCGGCACCTACAGGGAAGGCATGCTGATCAACCAGACGATCGATATTGTCGGCGTGGGCGCGCGCGAAGAGGTGGTGGTCGAGGTCGCAGGCGCTGATGTCGCCTGGTTCCAGGGCGGTGACGGCAAGCTTGCCAACATGACCTTGCGCCAATTGGGCGACGGCAGCTGGTTCGGCATCGATATCGCGGCCGGCAATCCGACCATCGAGAATGTCGATCTTTCCAGCGCCAGCCTTGCCGGCATCGCCATCCACAACGGCGCCGATCCGGTGGTGCGCGATTCCCATATTCACGACAGTCCCGAAAGCGGCATCTATATTTACGACAACGGCCGCGGCACCATCGAGAACAACGACATAACAGGCAATGCCGGAGCGGGCCTCACAGTTGCCACGGGCGCCAATCCCGTGGTGCTCGGCAATCGCATCAGCGGCAGCGGCTATGAAGGCGTCTGGGTGCTCTCCGACGCTGGCGGCGGGCGCTTCGAGAACAACGACCTGCGCGGCAATGGCCGTGGCGCCTGGGACATCGAGCAGGGTTCCGGGCTTGTCGTGCGCGCCGGCAACATCACCGACGAGGGCGGCGGTGAGGTGCCCGTGGCAAGCGCGGACGAGCTGCATGTGGACGCTGCCGGCGGGCGCGACTACACGACCTTGCAGGAAGCCATCGACGCGGCCGAGGAAGGCAGCACCATCTACGTCCATCCCGGCACCTACACGGCCGGCATGCTGATCGACAAGACGCTCGACATCATCGGCACCGGCACGCGCGACGAGGTGCGCGTCGAGGTGGCCGGTGCCGATGTCGCCTGGTACCAGGGCGGCGATGGCGTCCTCGCCAACATGACCCTGCGCCAGATGGGTGACGGCAATTGGTACGGCATCGATATCTCGGCCGGCAATCCCACCATCGAGAATGTCGACCTTGCCAGCCAAAGCCTGGCCAATATCGCCATCCATGGCGGCGCCGACCCCATCGTGCGCCAGTCACGTCTGCATGACAGCCCGGAAAGCGGCATCTACATTTTCGATGACGGCCAGGGCACCATCGTCAACAACGACATATACGATAACGCCAAGGCCGGAATATCGGTCGATAGCGGCGCCAGCCCTGTGGCGATCGGCAACCGCATCACGGGCAGCGGCTATGAAGGCGTCTGGGTGCTGGCGGATGCCGCGGGCGGGCGCTTCGAGGACAACGATCTGCGCGGCAATGCCCGCGGTGCCTGGGACGTGGAAGCCGGCGCCGGCCCGGTGGTTCGCAACGGCAACCGGCCGGACGACGGCCCGGACGACAGGGCCGAGCCGGTGCCGCCGGGGTCTCTGTCGGGCGATATTCACGTCGATGCGGCGGGCGGGCGCGACTTCCGCAGCATTCAGGACGCCATAGATGCGGCGGAGGAAGGCGCCACGATACATGTCCACCCCGGCATCTATGCCGAGGGCCTGCTCATCGACAAGAGCATAGAGGTTCTCGGCACGGGCGCCCGTGACGAGGTCGTGGTCGAGGTCGGCGGCGCGGACG
Source organism: uncultured Rhodospirillaceae bacterium (assembly GCA_964408735.1). GTDB lineage: Bacteria > Pseudomonadota > Alphaproteobacteria > UBA7887 > UBA7887 > UBA7887. The sequence continues at coordinate 28,940 of CAYPAX010000001.1, forward strand.
TGGTCTGGTTCCAGGGCGGCGATGGCAAGCTTGCCAATATGACGCTGCGTCAATTGGGCAATGGCGATTGGTACGGCATCGATATCTCGGCCGGCTCGCCGATCATCGAGAACATGGACGTCAGCAGCCAGAGCCTGGCCTGTATCGCCATCCACGACGGCGCCGATCCCCTGCTGCGCGACAATGCCGTGCACGATGGCAACGAAAGCGGCATTTACGTCTATGACGATGGCCGCGGCACCATCGAGGGCAACGACATCTACGGCAACACCTATGCCGGTATCGCCATTCGCAACGGCGGCGACCCGCTGGTTCGCCGCAACACCATCCGTGACGGCCAGGAGAGCGGCCTGCACATCTACGAGGAAGGTTTCGGCACCGTCGAGGACAACGAGATCCGCGGCAATATGCTGGCCGGGATCGAGGTCAAGGGCGGCTCCAACCCCACCATTCGCGGCAATCGCATATATGACGGCAAGGTGAGCGGCATCTACGTCCATGAGAACGGCGCCGGCACCATCGAGAACAATGAGATCTTCGCCAATGCCTATTCGGGGGTCGAGCTCAAGGACGGCGCCAATCCGATCCTGCGCAACAATATGATCCGCGATGCCGGCGAGAACGGCATCTTCGTCAACAATGACGGCCGCGGCATGATTCTGAACAACGATATCCGCGACAATTCCCATGCCGGCATTGTCGTTCACGAGGGGGGCAATCCATTGGTTCGCGGCAACCGTATCAACGGCAACGGTTACGAAGCGGTTTGGGTTCGTGCCGGTGGCGGCGGCAAGTTCGTGAACAACGATCTCAGCGGCAATGTGCGGGGCGACTGGGATATCGAGGAAGGCGCCGGCGAAGTGATCCGCGCCGACAACCGCTCGTGAGCGCCTATGCGGGAAGCGGCCGGGTGCCGGCGGGCGCCTGCGATTGCCATATGCACATCTTCGGCCCGGCCGAGCGCTATGCGCCGATCGATGAAGCGGATTATGCGCCGGCCGACGCCCTGTTCGAGGACTACACCGCCCTGCGCCAGGGCCTGGGCTTGAGCCGCACGGTGGTGGTCCAGCCCAGCATTTACGGTCTCGACCACGGCTGCACCGCCGATGCGGTCGAGCGCTTAGGCGAGAGCGGTCGCGGGGTCGCCGTGCTGTCGCCCGACGATCATGACGGCGAGATCGAATATCTGCATTCGATCGGCTTTCGCGGCACCCGCTTCAACCTCGTCAACAGCGGCGGCATCGGCGCCGAGGCGCTGGAAACCATGGCGGCACGGGTGGCGGACTATGGCTGGCATGTTCAGGTCATGGTTACGGGCGATGCCATCGAGGCTCTGGCGCCACGCCTTGCCGCTCTGCCGGTGGACGTGGTGATCGACCATATGGGGCGGGTAGACGCCAAGGTGGGGCCGGACCAGGCGGGGTTCCGCAGCTTGCTTGGCCTGCTTGAGGGCGGGCGCTGCTGGGTCAAGCTGTCGGGCGCCTACCGGGTCGACTTCGGTGGCGCGCCGTGGCCGGGCGCCGCGCCGCTTGCCAAGGCGTTGATCGCTGCCGCACCCGAGCGCCTGGTCTGGGGCACGGATTGGCCGCACCCGGATCTCGGCACCAGCCCGCAGCCCGACGACGCGGCCCTGCTCGACGCCCTTGCTGCCTGGGCCGGCGACGATGCGCTGTTGCGGCGCATTCTTGTCGACAACCCGGCAGCGCTATACGACTTTGGCCCGGAGGCAAGAGAATGAACAAGTTTGCAATCGTGACAGGCGTGATCGGCCTCGTAGTCGGCGTCGGGCTCGGCCAGATGGGCGGCGGCGGTCCTGCCGCACCCGACCCTGAGCCGACGGCCGCTGCGCCTGCGCCCGCGCCTGAAAGCGCCGCACCCGTGCGCTGGAAGGTCGCCAGCACTTTCGCCAGCACATTGACGCTGGTCGGCGAAGGCGGCATCCACTTCCAGGACCGCCTGGCGGAGATCTCCGGCGGCGAGATCGCGCTCAAGTTCTTCGAGCCTGGCGCCCTGGTGCCCGCCTTCGAAGTCTTCGATGCAGTCTCCGCCGGCTCGGTCGATGCGGGCTGGGCGGCATCGGGCTACTGGGCCGGCAAGATGCCCGCGGCGCAGGTCTTCAATTCAGTGCCCTTCGGGCCGATGTTCAATGAGCTGATGGCCTGGATGCGTTATGGCGAAGGCCAAAAGCTCTACGAGGAGCTTTACCATCCACACAACGTCCATCCCCTGGTCTGCTTCTTCGTGCCCCAGGACGGCTCGGGCTGGTTCCGCAGCGAGATCGCCTCGACCGAGGACTTCTCCGGCCTCAAGGTGCGCTATCTCGGCTTCGGCGCCCGCGTGCTGGAGAAGTTCGGCGCCTCCACCCAGATCATCGCCGGTGGCGACATCTACACCGCGCTCGAGCTCGGCACCATCGATGCCACCGAGTTTTCCATGCCCGCCATCGACTATGATTTGGGCTTCTACCAGATCGCCAAGCACTACTATCTGCCGGGCTGGCACCAGCCCGCCAATATGGGCGAGTTCATCGTCAATCTGGAGCGCTGGAATGCGCTTGAGCCCCGCCAGCGCGCCTTGATCGAGACGGCGTGCAGCGAGTCGGTCGTCAATACCCTGGCGTCGGGCGAGGCGGCCCAGACCGAGGCTCTGAAGAAGATCAAGGCCGAGGGTGTCACCGTACACCGCTGGCCGCCCGAGATGATGCAGGCCTTCAGGGAGCAGTGGATCGTGGTCGCCGAGGAACAGGCCGCGGCCGACGAGGGCTTCGCCAAGGTCTGGCGCTCGCTGCAGGACTTCCGCACCAATTACAGCGACTGGGCCGAATTGGGCGCCATGGACTGATGACGGACTGGGTTAGCGGCAAGACCGCGGTCTACGCCATTCTCGGCGACCCGGTGGCGCAGGTGGGCTCACCCGCGCGCTTCAACGCCCTGTTTCGAGAGCGTGGCCATGACGGGGTGATGGTTGCCATGCGCATCACCGCCGAAGACCTGGTCACGGGCTTCGCGGGCTTGCGCGGCATCGGCAATCTCGCCGGTCTCGTCTTCACCATCCCGCACAAGCTGCCCATGGTCGGCCTGGTCGATGAGCTGGCGCCCAACGGCCGCCTGGTCGGTGCCATCAACGCCGCCAGGCCGGGGCCGGAGGGGCGCTGGATCGGCGACATGTTCGACGGCCGCGGCTGCGTCGCGGCCGCGCGCGCGAAGGGTCACGATCTCGCCGGGCGCGCGGTGCTTCAGGTGGGTGCCGGCGGCGTGGGGCGCGCCATCGCCTTCGCCTTGGCCGAGGTGGGCGTCGCGCGGCTCAGCGTCTCGGACCTCGATCAAGCGCGCGCCCGCAAGCTCGCCGACGACCTCACGGCCAGCTTCCCGGAAATTGCCAGCGAGGTGGCCGCACCGCACGCCGCCGGCCACGACGTGGTGGTCAACGCGAGCCCGCTGGGCATGGCCGAGGACGACCCCATGCCCGTTCCCGCTGACGATATCGCGGCCGACATGCTGGTCATCGACGTCATCCTGCTCGACCGCCCGACGCCACTGCTGGCCGCTGCCGCCGAGCGTGGTGCCGCTACGCAAAACGGCCACGCCATGCTGGCCGCGCAAGTCGGCGAGATCACGAAATTCTTCGGCGTCACCACTTGAGCACGGCGGCAGCGGCAGGCCTCTCCCGGTAGCGCGCATCCCAGGCACGCAGGCGATCCCGCGCACCGAGCAGGTCGGCTTCGATGAAGCGCAGGAACTGCAGTGCTGCCTGCAAGGTGCAGTCGGCGATCGAGACGCGCTCGCCCGCGAGCAGGGGCCGGCCGTCACCGAGCAGGGTTTCGATGTGGTCGAGCGAGGTTTGCAGGGTCTCTTCCATCTCGCCCGCCAGCGCAGGATCGGGCGGCCAGCCCAGCGGCGATTTCGTGGCATGCGCATAGCGCGCCATGGGGATGGCGACGCGCAGATCGACCACGCGCTCGAGATCGCGGTTATGGGCACGGGTGAGCACATCGTTGCCGAGCAGGCAGTCGTCGGGAAAGCGCTCTTCCAGATATTCCATGATGGCCAGCGACTCGATCAGGTGTGAACCGTCGTCGAGTTCAAGCACCGGCAGGGTGCCGAAAGGGTTGCGCGCGAGATGCTCGGGCTCGCGGTGGCGCCCCTTCAGCGTGTTGACCATGACCTGTTCTATGCCGAGGTCGGTCCCGAGATGGGCGCGCTCGGCGATATAGAGCATGACCTTGGTCGGGTTGGGCGCCAGCGGCACCATGTAGAGCTTCATGGCGCTCAGTGGTTCCACCAGGCGAGGTCGGAGAAGGGCCGCAGGTCGAGCTCGTGGGTCCAGGCCGAACGGTGCTGTTGGGCGATGTGGAAATAGGTGTCCGCCACCTCGGCCGGCAGCAGCAGCCCGTCATGTTCCAGGCCGCGGGCTTCGCGCAGCTCCTGGAACTTTTCCGCGCCCAGCATGCGGCCGAGGGTGTCTGGCGCGTCCACGGCGCCGTCGATGAGGATATGGGCGACGTGAATGCCCTTCGGCGCGAACTCCGCATTGAGCGACTGGCAGAGCATGCGGCGTCCGCCCATGGCCGCGGCGTGGGAGTGCTGGCCCTTGTTGCCGCGCACCGCCGCCGTCGCCGAGGTCACCAGGATCGTGCCCGTGCCGCGCTCTTCCATCAGCGGGCAGACGGTCGAGGCGGTGCGAAACAGCCCGAAGGTGGCCAGCCGCCAGCCCATCTCGAAAGCCTTGGCGCTAGTGTCGGCCAAGGCGCGGTCGCCTATCTGGGCACCGAGATTGTAGACCACCACCTCGATCGGCCCGATATCCGCCTCCACGGCGGCGATACGGTCCTCGATACTGTCGGGCTCTATGGCGTTGAGCAGATATCCCGAAGCCGAGCCGCCTTCGCTTTCGATGGCGCCCACGAGCTTGTCCAGACCCTCCTGGTCGGTGCGCCGCAAAAGCACGGCGTGATAGCCCTCGCGGGCAAAGCGCTTGCCGACATTGCCGCCGATCCCGGCACCGGCTCCGATTACGAGACAGACAGGTTTCATGGCACTCTCGCTCCGTGTTGTGTGTTGCTTGGCGCCTCATGGCCTGAGCATGAACCGGCTCGGGCCTTTCAGCGCCTCCAGGGTCGGCTGGATCCATTCGATCCAGTCGCAGAGCCGGGCGCGGGTCTCGCGCGGGTCGATGATGTCGTGGCTGGAAAAGGCCTCGGCGCGGGGGAACGGCGACTGGCGCGCGGCAAGCTGTTCCTCGAGCTCGGCGCGGCGCGCTTCTGGGTCCGCTGCCGCCGCGATCTCACGGCCATAGGCGACCGCAACGCCGCCTTCCACCGGCAACGGCCCGCTTTCGGACGACGGCCAGGCCAGCACATAGGCGTCGTTGCCGTAATGGGCGGCCTGCGCCACGCCGAACGAGCGCCGCACCACGACCGAGGCCCAGGGCACGTTGCAGGCGGCCACCGAGAGCACCGCGGCGGTGCCGTGGCGGATGGTCGCCGCCTTTTCCGCTTCGCTGCCGATCATGAAGCCGGGCTCGTCGACGAAGCTGAGCACGGGCAGGTGGAAGGTCTCGCAAAGCTCGACAAAACGGCGCACCTTGTGCGAGCCGTCCGCCGTCATGGCGCCCGCAAGATAGCGGCAATTGTTGGCCAGCACACCGACGGATTGGCCGTTCATGTGGGCGAGCCCGGTGATCAGGCCGCGGCCATAGCCGGCGCCGATTTCGAAGAACGAGTCGCGGTCGAGCACCAGCCCGAGCAGCGTCCACATGTTGTAGAGCTTGCGGCGCTCGCGCGGGATGATGTCGAGCAGCGCCTCCTCCCGGCGCTCGCGGGGGTCGTCGCACGCGGTCACGGGCGGCAGCTCCCAGACATTCTGCGGCAGGTAGGAGAGAAAACGGCGGATCTGCCCCAGCGCGTCGGCCTCGTCCTCGGCCGCATTGTCGATGACGCCGTTGCGCGTGTGCACCTGGGCGCCGCCAAGCTCCTCCTTGGTCAAATCCTCGCCGATGGCGCGCTTGACCACGGCCGGCCCGGCGACGAGCACCTGTGCGGTCTCCTTCGACATCACCGAAAGATGCGCCGCCACCAGACGCGAGGCTGGCAGCCCCGCCACCGGGCCTAGCGCGGCGGTGGCGACGGGCACCGCCGACAAAGTCTCGGCGACGCTGCGGAAGCGGTGGCCGGAGAAGACCGGCGGGCCGGCCGAGGTCGAGCCGGTGCCGCCAACGCTGCCGCCGCCGCCCTCGTGCAGGCGGATCAGCGGCACGCGGTATTGCAGTGCCAGCTGCTCCGCATAGACGCTCTTGCGCAAGCCCGCCTCGTTGGGCGAGCCGCCCTTGACCGTGAAATCCTCGCCGCCGACGATGCAGCGGCGCCCCGCGATGGTGGCGAAGCCGAGCACGAAGTTGGCCGGCGTGAAGGCTTTGAGCGAGCCGTCTTCGTTCCTTTCCGCGCCGCCCGCGCCGGGCCCGATTTCCTGGAACGAGGCGTCGTCGACCAGCATATCGATGCGCTCGCGCACGGTCTGGCGGTCCTTGGCGTGCTGGCGGGCAACGCTTTCCGCACCGCCCAGCCCGAAGGCGAGCGCCCGCTTGCGCTCGATCTCGACGACTTCGTCTTTCCAGCTCATGTCAGCGGCCGGCCCCCGTCTACGGCAATGATATCACCCGTGGAGGCAGTGATGTGGGTCGCCAGCGCTAGCGCCGCGCCCGCCACCTCTTCCGGCGCGACCAGGCGGCCGATGGGGGTCTTGTCGATCTGCTCCTGGCGCCAGGCGGGGTCGAAGCGCAGCGCAAACGCGGTGTCGACCAGCCCCGGTGCTACGGAGCAGACGCGGATCTGCGGCGCCAGGGCGCGGGCCAGGGAGCGCGTCATGGTATCCACGGCGGCCTTGGCGGCACAATAGGCGACGTTCGAGCCCATGGCCGTCTTGCCGGCGATGGACGAGACGTTGATGACAAGGCCGCCGTCGCCCGCCGCCAGCAGCGCCTTGCAGGCGCGGATGGTGGCGAAGGTGCAGCGCCAGTTCACGCGGAACACGGTATCGATGATCTCGTCCGTCAGGGCATCGAGGTCGTCATGGGGCACGAACTGGGTGTAGCCGGCCAGATTGATGAGCACGTCGAGGCGGCCATGGCGCGCTTCGATGTCGCCGGCGAGCGTGGCCAGCGACGCACTGTCCTCCGCCTCAATCTGCAGCGCCTCGTGCCCCTCGCCGGAAAGCGAGGCCACGGCCTCCTCACCCGAGGCCGCATTGCTGTGATAGCCCACCAGCACCTTGGCGCCGGCCTCCGCATAGGCGCGGCAGATCGCCGAGCCGATACCCCCGGCCCCGCCGACCGCCAACATGACCTGCCCTTCGAGCGGTCGTTGCTGCATGGTTCCGTTCCCTTATTTCTTGCCGAGCACCATCGGTGCGCATACTGCCAGAAAACACAGATAGGCGCCGATCCAGCTCGCCGCGGTCAGCAGCAGCAGCGGTTGCGCGGCGCTGTCCCAAAGCACGGCAACGACACGGCTAAGCGCGGCAAGCGAGATCAGCGCGAAGGCGGCGGTCAGGCCGGGTCCGGCCACCAGCGCACGGCCAGTATGGCCGAGTGTGGCGCGGCTCATCACCGCCAGGGTCATGGTGCCGATGGCGCCGATGGTGAGCGCGTGCAATGCCCCGGTTTCGCTCAGCGCCGACAGCCAATGGCTCAGGGCCAGCAAGGCGAGACCGATGGGGATCCAGAGATAGCCAACATGGAGGACCAGCAGCAGCGGCTCGCGGCGCGTCGCCGGGCCTTGCCAGCGCGCCAGGCGGAGTGTGCCGGCCACGGCAGCGGCGCCGAGGAGGATCGCGCCGGCCGTCGTGCCGGGGGCCGCGACCCAGGCCAGCAGGGCCGCCAATGTCAAGGCCAGGGCGAGCTTGTCCATGACCCCGAATTGCGCCGGCAGGGCGTCCGCCTCCTGCTTAACCAGCCAATTGCGCGTGAAGCTCGGGGTGATGCGCCCGCCGATCAGCGAGATCAGGGCGATGACGACGGCAATGCCGAGCCGCTTGCCATGGCCGGCGTCGGGCAGCCAGCCCAGCGCCTCGGCGTGGCCAAGAAGATTGCTCACCGCGAACAGCCCGACGATGACGGCGACGGGCAGGTTGCGCCAATTTCCGCCCGAGACGATCTCGCGCAACACCAGTGCGACCAGCGCCACGAGGAAGGCGACATCGATGACTGCCGCCAACCCGGCCCCGATGAGGCCCGAGCTCGCCATCGCCAACCGCCCGGCCAGCCACAGCGAGGCCAGCGCCAGCAGCGGCCGGCCGTGCAATGGCAGCCGTCCGGTCCAGTTGGGAATGGCGGTCAGCAGGAAGCCGGCGATGGCCGCGGCGACATAACCGTAGAGCAACTCATGAAAATGCCAGGCCAGAGGATCGAAAGCGCTGGGGATGGCGATCCAGCCCTGCATGCGGGCAAAGGTCAGCACCAGGCCGAGGGGCGCCCATATGCCGGCGAAGAGAAAGAAGGGGCGGAAGCCCTGGCGCAACAGGGCGGGCCCGGCGTAAGCGCGCTGCTCGGCCTGGCTCATGAGGCGCGCCGCCCGACCATGTGGAAGAGGTGCCAGTGCTTGGTCTTGCTCCGCGGCGTCGGCGATTCGTCCTCTTCCTCGTCGAACATCTCGACCTCGAGGCCATCGAGGCGGGCCTCGGCCTCGGCGCGGGTGTGAAAGGTGATGGTGGGATCGCCGAACCAGTCGTCCTTGGGGCCGAAAAGCTGAGTCGAGATTCGCCCGCCCGGGCGCAGGGCGCCGCGCATGGCCTGCCAGAGCCGCGGGAAGTCCTGCGGCGGCACCAGCGGCAGCGCGAAGCTCGAATTGATGAGGTCGGCGGGGGGCAGGTCTTCATTCTCGAAGCGCCCGATGCGTGTCTCCAGCGCCGCATCCGCCGGCAGGTCCTCGCGGGCTTTAAGGGCGGCGAAGGCTTCCGGCTCGGCATCGATCGCCAGCACCTGCCAGCCCTGGCGCAACATGGCGATGGTGTCGCGACCGCTGCCGCAGCCGAGATCGATGGCCTGGCCGCCGCGCAGACCTTCGGCCGCGAAACGCTCCAGTGCCAGCAGCAGCGTCTTGCGCGGCGGCCGCTCGCCGGTCGTCGCGTAATAGCGCTTCCAGCGCTGGTGCTTGTCGTCTTTGCCCATAGCCCCCGCTATTTGCCCGCTTGCCGTCCGATTCTCAAGGGCGTTACGATATAGGCATGTCCGATACCGAGCTTGAGCGCCTGAGTGATTTGCTTGCCGCGGCCCAGCGCGTGGTGGTTTTCACCGGTGCCGGCATCAGCACGGAATCCGGCATTCCCGACTTCCGCAGCCCGGGCGGGATCTGGGACAAGTTCCGCCCCATCGACTTTCGCGAGTTCATGGCGTCGGAGGATGCGCGGCGGGAATCCTGGCGGCGCAAGTTCGAGATCGACCCGACGCTGAAGGCCGCCGAGCCCAATCGCGGCCACCGCGCCGTGGCCTCGCTGATGAACCGCGGCAAGGTTTCGGCGGTGATCACCCAGAACATCGACGGCCTGCACCAAGCCGCCGGTGCCGAGGGCGACCGGGTCATAGAGCTGCACGGCAACACCACCTATGCCCGCTGCCTCTCCTGCGGCGCACGCTACGAGCTCGAGCCGATCCGCGAGGCCTTTCTCGGTGCCGGCACGCTGCCGGTCTGCGAGGCCTGCGGCGGCATCGTCAAGACCGCCACCATCTCCTTCGGCCAGGCCATGCCCGAAGACGCCATGCGCGCCGCCGAAGAGGCGACGCTGAGCTGCGACCTCTTTCTCGCCATCGGCTCGTCGCTCGTGGTCTACCCGGCGGCAGGCTTCCCCGTGCTCGCCAAGCGCAACGGCGCGGCCCTCGTCATCCTCAACCGCGAGCCGACCGACCTCGACGGCCACGCCGACCTGGTGCTCAACCGCGAGATCGGCGACACCCTGGGGGCCGTGGCGAACGTGAATTAGGGCTTGGAGCCCGCGAAATGAAAATGAAAATCAAACTCCCGCCGATTCACCCCGGCGAGATTCTGAGCGAGGATTTTCTCAAGCCGATGGGGATCTCCCAGTATCGCCTGGCGAAGGCGATCCATGTGCATCCGCGCCGGATCAACGCCATCGTTCACGGCACGCGCGCGGTCACTGCCGACACGGCGCTGCGCCTGTCCCGTGCCCTCGGCACGACGGCGGAGCTGTGGCTCAACGCCCAGGCGTCCTACGAGCTCGAAGTCGCGCGTGACGCCAAAGACGACGAGATGAACACGATCGAGCTAATCGCGGTGACGTAGGGCCGCTCCCCCTTCACCCCCCAGCCAGCGCCGCCCGGTCCGCTTCGACCATCTCCCGCACCATCTCGCGCAAGGGCGTCGTCGCTTTCCAGCCCAGCTCCCGTTCGGCCTTGCTCGGGTCGCCGAGCAGGTAGTCGACCTCGGTGGGGCGGAAGTAGCGCTTATCGACGCGCACCAGCACGCGGCCGTCCGCGCGGTCGGTGCCGGTCTCGCCCAGGCCGCTGCCTTGCCAATCGATAGCGATATCCACGGCTGCGAAGGCCAGCTCGACGAATTCGCGCACCGAATGCGCCGCGCCGGTGGCCAATACGTAGTCGTCCGGCTTGTCCTGTTGCATCATGCGCCACATGCCGTCGACATAATCACGCGCATGGCCCCAGTCGCGCTTGGCGTCGAGATTGCCGAGATAGAGCACCTCCTGCCTGCCGGCGGCAATGGCGGCGACGGCCTGGGTGATCTTGCGCGTCACGAACGTCTCGCCGCGCACCGGGCTCTCGTGGTTGAAGAGAATGCCGTTCGAGGCGTGCAGGCCATAGGCCTCGCGGTAGTTCACGGTGATCCAATAGGCGTAGAGCTTGGCCGCGGCATAGGGGCTGCGCGGCGCGAACGGCGTGCTCTCGCTTTGCGGCGGCGGGGTGTTGCCGTAAAGCTCCGAGGTCGAGGCCTGATAGAAGCGTGCACTGTCTCCCAAGCCGAGAATGCGCATGGCTTCCAGCAGGCGCAGCGTGCCGAGCGCATCTGCGTTCGCCGTGTATTCCGGGGTCTCGAAGCTCACCTGCACATGGCTCTGGGCGGCGAGATTATAGATCTCGTCGGGGCGCACCTCCTGCAGGATGCGGATGAGGTTGGTGGCGTCGGTCATGTCGCCGTAATGCATGAGGAAGCGCACGTCCTCGGTGTGCGGGTCGACATAGAGGTGGTCGACGCGCTGGGTGTTGAACGACGACGAGCGCCGTTTGATGCCGTGCACCACATAGCCCTTGTCCAGCAGAAGCTCGGCCAGCAGCGAGCCGTCCTGACCGGTGACCCCGGTAATCAAAGCGACCTTGTCGGCCATTGCGCGTCCCCTCTTGGCGATCCGTCGTCGTCTCTCTAGCATGAGTGGCGCGGCGACCATAGCCGCCAGATTCGGGAGAAGACAATGCTTACCGAGAGACAGGAGAACCTTTGCGCCACCAGCCGCTGGGATTTTTCCGACCTCAGCGCGCTGTTCCTCAATTGCACCCTAAAGCGCAGCCCGGAGGTATCCCATACCCAGGGTCTGATCGATATCGCCGCCGCCATCATGGCCCGTAACGGCGTTGCCACCGAATGCCTGCGGCCCGTCGATCACGACATCGCCTCGGGCGTCTGGCCGGATATGACAGAGCATGGCTGGCAGAGCGACGATTGGCCGGCGATCTATGCCAAGGTGAAAGCTGCCGATATCCTGGTCATCACGACCCCGATCTGGCTCGGCGAAAAGTCGTCGGTCTGTACCCAGGTAATCGAACGTCTCTATGCGTCCTCTGGCGATCTCAACCCGCATGGGCAGTACGCCTATTACGGCGGCGTCGGCGGCTGCCTAGTCACGGGCAATGAAGATGGCGCCAAGCACTGTGCTATGAACGTCCTCTATTCGCTGCAGCATCTTGGCTATACCATCCCGCCGCAGGCCGATGCCGCCTGGCTCGGCGAGGCCGGACCGGGGCCGTCCTATCTCGACGAGGGCTCGGGCGGGCCGCAGAACGACTTCACCAACCGCAACGCCACCTTCATGACCTGGAACTTGTTGCACCTGGCGCGCCTGCTCAAAGATGCCGGTGGCGTTCCTGCTCATGGCAACCAGCGTTCCCTCTGGGAGGCCGGCTGCCGTTTCGACTTTCCCAACCCCGACTACCGTTAGGCTCCAGCATGCGCATTACCGACATTCGCGAGGCCACCGCGGCCGTGTCCTCGCCCATCCGCAACGCCCGGCTCGATTTCGGCCGCATGACCTTGAGCGTCGTCGCGCTCGAGGTGGATACGGGAGCCGGCAGTCTCACCGGCTATGGCTATAGCGCGGTCGGCCGCTACGCCCAGGGCGAGATTCTGCGCAGCCGCTTTTTTCCGAGAGTTCTGGAAGCGGAGCCTGACAGTCTGCTCGACGATGCCGGCTCTCTCGACCCGGTGCGGATCTGGGACACCGCCATGCGCAACGAAAAGCCCGGCGGCCATGGCGACCGCGCGGTGGCGCTGTCTGCGCTCGACGCGGCGGTCTGGGATGTCGTGGCGAAATATTTGCAGGTGCCGCTGTGGCGGCTGTTCGCCGACCGTCACAATGGCGGCGCCAGCGACGCGACCGTCGCGGTCTATCCGGGCGGCGGCTATTACGCCGAGGGCAAGGGCCTCGACGGGCTCGCCGAGGAGATGCGCGGCTATCTCGACGCGGGCTATCGCACCGTGAAGATGAAGATCGGCGGCGCCTCCCTGGCCGAAGATCTGGCCCGTATCGAGACGGTGCTGGGCGTGGTCGGCGGCGGCGACAAGCTGGCTGTCGATGCCAATGCCATTTTCGATCTGGAGAGCGCCGTCGCCACCGGCGAGGCAATCGGCGATTACGGCCTGATGTGGTACGAGGAGCCGGGCGATCCCCTCGATTACGAACTCCATGCCCGCCTTGCCGAGCGTTACGAAGGCCCGCTTGCCACCGGCGAATGCCTGATGTCGCTGGTCGACGCGCGCAACCTGGCCCGCCATGCCGGCTTGCGCCCCGAACGCGACTGGATTCAGCTCGACCCGGCGCTGTGCTACGGCCCGACCGAATATATCCGTGTGGTCCAGGCACTGGAGAGCATGGGCTGGTCGCGGCGCCGCCACGTGCCCCATGGCGGCCACCAGCTCGGCCTCAATCTCGCAGCAGGCTTGCAGTTGGGGGGGTGCGAATCCTATCCCGGCGTGTTCCAGCCTTTCGGCGGCTTCGCCGATGACATCCCCACCGAAGACGGCCGCGTGCGCTTGCCCGATGTTCCCGGCATCGGCATCGAGGCCAAGGCCGGGCTATATGCGGCGTTGCGAGAACTACTCGGTGGGGGTGGGCCGTAGGCGCGCCTCGAAGCTGCCTTCGATCGTCTTCTGGTCGCTGTCGTCAGCGGCTTCGCCGAGAGTGTCGAGGCGGCTCAGCGTGGCCGCGAAGGTGCCGCGCAAGATCAGCACTTCCCCGTCACGCGCCACCGCCGCGACCGTGACGGTGGGTGCGTCGTCCGTATAGTGGGGAAAAAAGCCGTCGGGGAAATAGCTGACCACCCCATAGCTGACGTCCGCCGTCAGCGCCTCGCCCGTGCCTTCGAGGGCGAACTCGATGACGAGCACATTGGCAAAGGGCGAGCCGTCGGGCCCATTGCGGCCAAACAGCGAGACCATGGTGAAGGCCTCGCCATAGGCGTGATAGCTGCCGTCCGGCGCGTCCGCATCGTCGACCGAGACCCAGTCCCGCGCCTCGCCGGCGAGCGTCGCGCTGACGGTCCCGATAATCTCTGCCGCCAGGGCCGGTCCCGGCGCCAGCACCAAGGCCAGCGCCAGGATGCGTGCCGGCGTAGCGGTCATTGGTTACGCTGCATCTGTTCCATTTGCTCGCGCATCTGTTCCTGCATCTGGCGCATCTGCTCCATCTGCTCAGGCGTCAGCATGTCTTCCATATTCGGCATCTCGGTGCCCGCCGGCATGTTCTCCATGTGACCGCCTGCGCCGCCACCGCCAGGCATCGGTGCGCCGCCGCCGCCACCAGGCATGCCGCCGGGCATCTGCATGACGGAGGTTCCCGGCGGCAGCTCGAACAATGAGGGGTCTTGCGGGCCGCGCTGCAGGCTGTTCAGCGTGATCGAGACAGGGCCGGCGAAGCCATCGCCCGTGGCCTGGCCTTCCATGCGCATCATGATGCCGTCGCCCGTGATCCAGGCATGCCCGTCGAAGCTGCCGTTGGCGTCGCCGCCCTGCATGCGGTACTTGGTGGTGTTTTCGCCGAGCACGGTTTCACTGCCCAGCGCGACCGGGTTGTAGGCATCCATGTTGTCGGTCGGCATGCCGCCGCGGTCGATGGGCATTTCCATGGCCTGGCCCATTTGCGGCATCAGCATGTAGATGACACCGAGATCGGGGCGCTTGATCATGGTCTGCGCACTGCCCTGCATCATCATCTCGCGGCGCTCGGTCGCGCCGGCGGCATTGACCCGGAAGGGCATGTCGGGCTGGCCGCCCATGCGCATAATGCCCTCGCCGGAATAGCTGGCGGTCGGCTGCGGCACATTGTCGGCTTGCGCGGCGACGGACAGGGTCAACGAGACGGCCGCGGCGGAAATGAGCATAAGTCGCATGGGCGCACTCCTGTCAGATTGTTGCCTCAGCGTACCAAACTGCGCCCGCGACAACAATTTCGGTTCCTTAAGCTGCGCCAGCGTGTAGCATCGCCGCCGGATTCGGGCTGGCGGGGTTTGCATGACAGAGAACGGAACGGTTCGGCTTGCCGTCGATATCGGCGGCACCTTCACCGATGTGGCACTGGAGCGTGGCGGCGAAATCGTTGCGAGCAAGGTGCCGACGACGCCGGCGGCGCCGGAGGACGGCGTCATGGACGGGTTGGCGGCAGTGCTCGCGGCTGCCGACGTGGCGCCGGGCGAGGTGGGGCTGGTGCTGCACGGCACCACGCTTGCCACCAACGCCATCATCGAGCGCAAAGGCGCGCGCACGGCGTTGATCGTCAGCGAGGGCTTTCGCGATTCGGTCGAGATGGCCTACGAGAACCGCTTCCAGCAATATGACATCAATGTCGAGAAGCCGGCACCGCTGGTGCCGCGCTATCTGCGCTGGCCGGTTCGCGAGCGCATGAGCGCGAAGGGTATGCCCGTGACCGCCCTCGACGAGACGAGTGTCGCCGCGCTGAGCCCCGAGATCGCCCGCCAGGGCATCGAGAGCATCGCCGTCGGCCTGTTGCATTCTTATGCCAACGATTCCCACGAGCGCCGCGTCGGCGAGGTGCTGCGCGCCGCCCACCCGGATATTCCGGTCACCCTGTCGTCCGAGGTCTGTCCGGAGATCCGCGAATACGAGCGCCTGTCGACAGCCTGCGCCAATGCCTATGTGCAGCCGACCATGGCGCGCTATCTCGGCGCCCTGGCGGAGCGGCTGCACGGGCACGGCCTTGCCTGTCCCCTGCTCATGATGATGTCGTCCGGCGGCCTGACGACGCTCGAGACGGCGATGCGCTTTCCCGTGCGCCTGGTCGAATCCGGCCCGGCGGGCGGCGCCATCCTGGCCAGTCGCCTCGCTGCGGAGCGCGGCCTTGCCCGGGTGCTGTCCTTCGATATGGGCGGCACCACCGCCAAGATCTGCCTGATCGACGACGGTGCGCCGCAGACCGCGCGCAGCTTCGAGGTGGCGCGCGCCTATCGCTTCACCAAGGGCAGTGGCCTGCCGCTGAGGATTCCGGTAATAGAAATGGTGGAGATCGGCGCCGGTGGCGGCTCCATAGCGCGCCTCGATTCCCTGGGCCGGGTGCGGGTCGGGCCGGACAGCGCGGGCGCGGTACCGGGACCGGCTTGCTATGGCGGCGGCGGTGCGGATGCGACGGTCACCGATGCGGACCTGGCGCTCGGGCGCATCGATGCCGCGAGCTTTGCCGGCGGCGACATGCCGCTTGCCGAGGACAAGGCCGGGGCGGCGCTGACGCAGAGCCTGGGCGAAGCCCTCGACATGACACCGCCGCTTGCCGCCTTTGCCATATCGGAAGTGGTCGAGGAGACCATGGCGAGCGCCGCGCGGGTGCACGCGGTCGAGCTCGGCAAGGATACCGGCGGGCGCACGCTTGTGGCCTTTGGCGGCGCCGCACCGCTGCACGCGGCCCAGCTCGCCGAGAAGCTCGGCATGGACGAGGTGGTGGTGCCCGCCGATGCCGGGGTCGGCTCGGCGGTCGGCTTTCTCAAGGCACCGATAGCCTACGAAGTGGTGCGCAGCCAGTTCAGCCTCTTGAGCCGCTTCGATGCGGAGGCCGCGCAGCGCCTGCTGGCTGAGATGCGCACCGCTGCCGAGGCCGTGGTTCGCCTCGGCGCCCCCGACGCCTCCTTGCGCGAGAGCGGCAGCGCCCAGATGCGCTACAACGGCCAGGGCCACGAGATTTCGGTCGCCGTGCCCGATCCCCTGACCGCCGAAGCCTTGCGCGAGGCGTTCGAGGCGGCCTATCGCCGCCATTACGGCCGCAGCATTCCCGGCGTCGATATCGAAGTGCTGACCTGGACGCTGGAGCTTGCGACCGAGGTCGCTGCGCCGGCGCCCGTCGCCGATCAGCCGCCGCACGAGGCAAAGAGCGATGCCGCGGCGCGGCCCCTGTTCGACCGCAATGCCGCGGCCTTCGTCGAGGCCGCATTCTATCGCCGCAGCGACCTGGCGCCCGGCGCCCGCCTTGCCGGCCCCGCCTTGATCGCGGAAGCGCAGACGACTACCGTCGTGCCGGCGGGTTTCAGCGCCTCGATCGACGGCGCAGGCGCGATCGTCATGCGCCGACAGGGAGAGGGAGACGAAGCATGAGCGGCGACGCACTGGCGGGCATCCGCACGCAGCTCCTCTGGGACCGCCTTATCGCGGTCGTCGAGGAACAGGCCCAGACCCTCATCCGCACCGCCTTCAGCAACACCGTGCGCGAGGCCGGCGACCTGTCGGCAGGCGTCTTCGACCTGCAGGGACGCATGCTGGCGCAAGCAGTGACCGGCACGCCGGGTCACGTCAACGCCATGGCGGCCTCGGTCGGGCATTTCCTCGAAAAGTACGGCCTCGATGGAATGCACCCGGGCGACGCCTACATCACCAACGACCCCTGGCTCGCGACCGGTCACCTGCACGATTTCACCGTGGTCAGCCCGACCTTCCGGGGCACCGAGTTGGTGGCGCTGTTCGCCTCGACCTCGCACGTCGTCGATGTCGGCGGGCTGGGCTTCGGGCCGGACGGCCGCCAGGTCTTCGAGGAGGGGCTTTACGTGCCGATCCTCAAGCTGCTCGACCGTGGCGAGGTCAACCAGACCCTTATCGATATGGCGCGCGCCAATGTGCGCGAGCCCGAGCAGCTCGAAGGCGACTTCTACTCCCTTGCCGCCTGCAACGATATCGGCGGCCGGCGCCTGCTCGCCATGATGGACGAGTTCGCCCTCGACGATCTGGGGCCGCTTGCCGACCACATCGTCGAAACCTCGCACCGGGCCATGGTCGAGGAGGCGCGCAAGCTGCCCCAGGGCACCTGGTCCCACGCCATGCGCATCGACGGCTACGAGGCGCCGCTCGATCTGGTTGCCGAGCTCAGCATCGGCGAGGATGGCATCGATATCGATTTCGGCGGCACCTCGGGCGTCTCCGATTTCGGCATCAACGTGCCGCTCAGCTACACCCAGGCCTATGCCACCTTCGGCGTGCGCTGCGTCGTCGGCAACACCATTCCCAACAATGCGGGCTCGCTGTCGGCGGTGCGGGTGACGGCGCCGGAAGGCAGCATCCTCAATGCGCCGCCGCCGCGCGCGGTGGCCGCGCGCCACGCCATCGGCCAGATGCTGCCGGACGTGGTGCTGGGTTGCCTCGCCCAGGCCGTCGACGGCATCGCCCCGGCGGAAGGCACCTCGTGCCTGTGGAATTTCGTGCTCTATGGCGGCGCCGGCATTGCCGGCCACAGCGGCGGCGCCAATGCGACGCCGTTCACGGTCACCCTGTTCCACAATGGCGGCGTCGGCGCCAGGCCCGACAAGGACGGCCTGTCCGCCACCGCCTTTCCCTCGGGCGTGCGCAACACGCCGGTGGAGATCAACGAGGCCATCTCGCCGATCCTCGTGCACCGCAAGGAGTACCGCCAGGATTCCGGCGGTGCCGGGCGGCGGCGCGGCGGCCTCGGCCAGGTCATGGAGATCGGCAATGTCGAGGGCACGCCGTTCGCCGTCTCGTCCATGTTCGACCGGGTCAACCATGCGCCGCGCGGCAGGCTCGGCGGTGGCGACGGTGCCTGCGGCAAATCGGCGCTGGCCTCGGGCGAGGAGCTGGCGCCGAAAGGCCGGCAGATCGTCCCCGCGGGCGATACCCTGGTGCTCGACATGCCGGGCGGCGGTGGCTACGGCCCGGCTTATGCGCGCGAGCCGGCGCGCGTTGCTGCCGACGTTCGCGACGGCCTGGTCAGCGCCGACGCGGCCTTGCGCGACTATGGCGTGGTCTTGGACGAGGCCGGCGCGGTCGATGACGCGGCAACGGCAACAATACGAAACAATAGGTAACTGTCACCATTTATTTGAGTTAAGACTCCAAGGCCACGCGGATCAGATCTCCGGCCGCCTGCAGCACTGTCTCGCGGGCGTCCTTGTGCGGTGAATGGCCGCAGTCGGGCAGCAGCATGGTGCTGACCGGGCCGCTCACCGCTGCCGCGATGGCCTCGAGCTGGGCCGGCGTGCCGTAGGCATCGTCGCTGCCCTGGATGGCCAAGACCGGACAGGTCACGACACGCAGATAGCCCTCGATGTGAAAGGCTTCGAAGTCGGGATCGAGCCAGGCATTGGCCCAGCCCCGGAAGGCGCTATCGACGCTCTCGCCATGGAAGCGCGCCAGGCGTTCGCGCAGGCCGCCCATGCGGTAGGCGGCGACGGCCGTCTCAATGCTGGCGATGGATACGGCTTCGACGAAGACATGGGCGGCTTCGCTGACCACGCCGCGGATGCGCGAATCCAGCGTCGAGGCGGCCAGCAAGGCGATCGACGCCCCGTCCGAATGCCCCACCAGCACCGTTTGCTGCACCCCTGTGCGGTCGAGCAACTCAGGCAGCACGCTGCGCCCCTCTTCGTGCATGAAGTCGAGCTCGCGCCGGTAGGGAGGCGGCAATGGCTCGGAGCCGCCATAGCCATAGCGGTCGTAGACCAGCGCGCCGCAGCCGCTGGCGGCAGCCAGGGCGGCCGGAAAGTCGCGCCATTGGCCGATACTGCCAAGGCCCTCGTGCAGGAAGACCAGCGTCGGCGCCACATCGGGCGCGGGCCCGAGCCAGACAGCGTTGAGCCGCCGGCCGCCGGCCTCAACACTGAGCTGTCGCGACGGCAGACCGTGGTCCGTGCTTGTGCTAGCCTCTTCGCTCATAAACGAAGTCTAGAGCGCTTGTGGGGACGGGGCCATTGACCTGAGCCCCGAAATCTCCCTCATCTGTTAGGAGAGTCCGTCACAGAGGAGACGGACATGAGGCAATCACGATTTACCGAGGAACAGATCATCGCGATTCTGGCTGAGCAGGAGCGCGGGCTGAAGACGGCGGAGGTCTGCCGCAAGCACGGGATCAGTCCGAATACATTCTACAAATGGAAGGCCAGGTATACCCAGCTGGTGCGCCAGCAGTCGCATGCGGATTCGGCGGTGCGCCAGGCCGAGGGGTGGCTGGCGGAAAACTTTCGCGAGGAAAACGCCGTGGCTGCCGTCGTCAAAGTCTGCGGCATCGCCGAGCGCAGCCTCAAGCGGCGCTTCAAGACGGCAACGGGATCGACATTGATCGGCTACGCGCAGAATCTTCGCGTCGAAGAGGCGAAGCGACTGCTCGAGAGCGAGCCGATGTCGGCCGACGACATTGCCGCCGCGGTGGGCTACGAGAACTTCGCCTTCTTCCGCCGGGTATTCAAGCGCAGCACAGGGATGACGCCAGGGCAATACCGGCGCATGTTCCGTACCTTCACTGCCACAGACAGCGCTTCCTGACACTTCTTGGCACGAATGGATCGTTTTTGACATCGGGCGATCTGATGCCTGGTATCGGACCCGCCTATCCTTTCCAGCGTCGCAACAGACACTCGGCCCGACCGGCCAGGAAAGGGTTCCACCATGAACACGCTCACGCTAGCCACCGCCAACACCGAGACGAGCCGTTACCAACGCTGCATCGATGCCTCGAAGCGGGTTCGCTGGGACATCGACGCCGACGTCATCCGCGGCCGGCAGTTTGATACCTCGCATAAGTTCCTGCCCGACGGCCTCTCGCTGACGCCGCTCTTCAGCAGCCTTGCCAGGCACGAAAGGCGCTTCGTCAGCCAGATCCAGGGCCGCACCTATGCCAAGGTGTTCGGCTTGGCCGAGCGCTTCGTCAACGCCAAGGTGCTGGAGGTCAGCCGCGACCACTGGTTCGGCGACCAGACCGCACTCGAGGCCCTGGTCCGTTTCAGCGACGAGGAGCTTAAGCACCAGGCGTTGTTCCGCCGCATCGACGCCATGATCGGGGACGTGCTGCCGTCCGGCTATAACTTTGCCTTCGATGCCGATGACGTCGCCCGCACGGTTCTCGGCAAGGGCACCTGGGCGGTGCTCGGCCTGACGCTCGACATCGAGCTGTTCACCCAGCTCCATTATCGCCAGAGCATCGAGACCGACGAAGCGCTGTCGCCACTGTTCCGCGATGTTTTCCTCTATCACTGGAAGGAGGAAAGCCAGCACGCGATCCTCGACGAGCTGGAATGGCTGCGCCACGACGCCACGCTCAACGACGCCGAGCGCGACCAGGGCGTCGCCGAGTTCATCGAGCTGGTGATCGCCATCGACGAGATCCTTCAGGCCCAGGCAGAGGCCGACGGCCAGTACTTTGCGGCGAATTGCGGACGCACGATTTGCGAGGCCGAGGCGATGACGGTCAGTGCCGGCTTTCTCGAAGCCTATCGCTGGCAGTACATCCACTCCGGCGCCCAGCATCGGCGCTTTAGCGATGTTCTGGGCAGCCTGATCACCAAGCAACAGGGCCATCGCATCGAGGCAGCGCTCGCCACCCTGGCCTGACGTCAATACAGAGAGGGGTGGCCCCACGGGGCCACCCTTTCGGCTAGCGCCGCGGCGGGAAATCCGCTTTCGCTTTGGCCCTCGCCAGCGGCCTGCCGTCCGCGGCAAGAGCGCGTACCGTGAACTCATAGGTATGGCTGGTGCCCGGCGGACAGGGGCCCTTATAAGTGAAGGTCTCGTAGTCGGCCTCGGCGATCGTGCCATCGCCGCTGTTGGGCGCTGTGCCGCCGCCATGGTTGAAGGGCTTGAAATCCAGATCCACCAGCTTGACCTCGAAGCGGGCCGTGCCGTCCGGCACGTTCGACAGCGCGATCTCCGGCGGCACCTTGGTGCAGCGCTCGATGCCGTCCCAAGCAAAGGCGATGGCGAAATCCTCGGCGCTCGCGGCGGAGGTGTGGAATACGCCTGCACAGACTGCTGCGATGGCTGTCAGGGCTGCCAATTTCATTATCATGTCCTGTGGTTGTAAGGCCGGTACGGCACGATTAGCCCACTATAGCTGCTATCGTACCGCCACGCGATATTTGACGCTCGGCCGGCCTGCCGTCATCATCGGCGCATTGTATTCATGAGGAACGGGAGGCATGAGACAAATGGGACATCTTCGCAAACTCTTCATCGGCGCTACCGCGGCCATTGCGATGGCGGCCTTCGGGCACAACGCCAACGCCCTCGAAGTGAACGAGACCGGGACTTTCAAGGCGAGCGCTGATGAGGTCTGGCAGGTGGTCAAGCAGTTCGGCGACATTCACAAATGGCACCCGTGGTTCGCCGAAACCACCACTTTCGGTGCGGATGGCGTGTTCTACCGCCGCATCGTGACCCCTGACGGCGGCTGGGCACTGGAGACCCTCGACGCCTATTCCTGGGCCGACAAGTCGATCACCTACAGCGTCGTCGACGGCGTCTTCCCGATTGCCAATTATACCTCCACCATTTCGGTGAGCAGCGCCGGAAGCGGCTCGACCATAAACTGGGCCTCGAGCTTCGATGCCGTGGGCATGCCCGATGCCGACGTCCAACAGCTCATCATCGATGCCTATCAGGCCGGTTTCCAGGCCGTCGCGGCGGCTACCGGCGAATAGGCCGCAGGATAGAGACTACAAAGGCCCCGCTTCGGCGGGGCTTTTCTTTTGCCGCCAGACCCGTTCTACTCTTGCGCTGCGCGGCGCGTTTCGGGTATGGGCGGTCGCGAAAGGGAGATATGCCCATGGCTATGGCAAGTGACGCAGAGACCGAGACGGTCAAGATCGGCTCATTCAGCTATATGACTGCGGCGTCGAGGCCCTCGCTTTTTCGCAACGGCAAGGTGCTCACGCGCCGGGACCGGGACGGCAGCGATGCCGACTGGGACGGCGTCAATCTCGAAGCGCGGCAAATGCCGATCCACGATGCCAGGCGCCTGCAGGGCTCGGAGCGCTGCACCCTTGCCCATAATGGCTTTGAGATGCTCACGCGACCCCTGGCCAACCCGGACATCGATTTCTTCGACCTTGACCAGGTGGTGCGCGGCTACTACCCGCAATGCGCCGAGCTGGTACGCGAGGCAAGCGGCGCCAGTCAGGTCGTGGCCTTCGATCACAACGTACGCTCGGCTGTCGGCAAACAGAGCAAGCGCCGCATCCAAGGCGGCCAGCAGGTGCAAGGCCCGGCCCATGTCGTGCACGGCGACTACACCCTGACCAGTGCGCCCCAGCGGCTGCACGATCTGACCAGACCGCCGACCGCCAACGACACGCTGCGCAAATATCTCTCGGAAGGCGAGACGCTGCTCGACAAGGGCGCTGTCGAGCAGGCGATTGAGAGCGGCCGTTTCGCGATTATCAACGTCTGGCGCAATATCGCCCACGAGCCCGTCGCCACCGATCCCATGGCGCTCTGCGATGCCGCCAGCGTGCGGCCCGACGATCTGGTTGTCTTCGAGATTCACTACAGCGATCGCATCGGCGAGAACTATTTCGCGAAGCATTCCGACGATCACCAGTGGTACACCTATCCGGCCCTGACCCGCGATGAGGCCTTGCTGATAAAGCAGTGGGATTCGGCCGGCGAGATGGCACGCTCGAACGGTGCGAAAGCGGATGTGGTCGCCCCCGACTCCCCTTGCACGTTCAGTTTCCATAGCGCCTTCGAAGACCCGGCCGTGCCGCCCGACGCGCCCGACCGCTGGAGCCTAGAGGTCCGTTGCGCGGCCCTCTACAATTGACACCAAGGCGCACCGATAAAGCCCCATGTTGACACAATTGAAGGCAAACAACCGCGCCTGGGCCGAGCGTATGGTCTCGGTCGACAGCGGTTTCTTCAAGCGCCTCGAGGGCCAGCAGGCGCCGGAATATCTCTGGATCGGCTGCGCCGACAGCCGCGTTCCCGCCAACGAGATCGTCGGCCTCGATCCTGGCGAGCTGTTCGTGCACCGCAACGTCGCCAATCTGGCGCCGCCGCAGGACGCCAATTACCTGTCCGTGCTACAGTTCGCTGTCGAAGTCATTAAGGTCAAGCACATCATGGTGGTGGGGCACTATGGCTGCGGCGGCGTAGCTGCCGCCGTCGACGGCGAGCGGCGCGGCCTGGTGGATCACTGGCTACACCCCATTCGCGAGGTCAGCGACGCGCATCGCGACGAGCTTGATGCCATTGCCGACCCGCACGCCCGCCTGGACCGCTTGTGCGAGCTCAACGTCATCCGCCAGGTCAGGAATGTCGCGTCCGACGTCTTCGTGCACGAGGCCTGGTCGCGAAACCAGGACCTGCACGTCCATGGCTGGGTCTATTCCCTCGCCAATGGCCTGGTCACGGACCTCAATGTGACGGCCAGCCGACCCCAACATTAACCGCGCCCGCGATAGGGGGCCACGCCCTGGTCCGGAAGCCAGAGGTCGGTGGGCGGTGCCGCTGTCTGCCAGAACACGTCGATAGGCATGCCGCCGCGCGGGTACCAATAGCCGCCGATGCGCAGCCAGACCGGATCCAGCTCGCGCACCAGCCGCTTGCCGATTCCCACCGTGCAATCTTCATGGAAAGCGCCGTGATTGCGGAACGAGCCGAGGTAGAGCTTCAGGGACTTGGATTCGACCAGCCATGCCCCTGGCACGTAGTCGATAACCAGATGGGCAAAATCGGGTTGCCCGGTCATCGGGCATAGCGACGTAAACTCCGGTGCGGTAAAGCGCACCACATAAGCCGCATCGCCCTGTGAATTCGTCACGCGCTCCAATGTCGCCTCGTCCGGGCTCCGCGGCAGCTCCGTCTTGCCGCCAAGCTGGGTCAGGCCGGAAGTATCCGTCCGGGTCATCATCGCCTCCGCATCATTCGGACAGGATGCGCCGGCGCTCCTCGAACTCGTCCTTGTCGATCTCATCGCGTGCAAAGCGCTCTTCGAGAATGTGCAACGCCGTTCTGCCCTGCGCTGTCGGTGCAACGCCCTGCCCCCCGCCAAGCCAGCGAACGACCAACACGATCGCAGCGACGATCAACCCGATATAGACAACCCCCATGACCGGCCCGAGAAACATGCCGCCCCAGCCCCAGCTATCCCACATATGGGGATGACCGTAATAGCGAGGCTCGAGACCGCCTTCTTGTGCCGCCGCTGCAGCTGCCCCCAGCAACCAGCCGGCCGACATCGCCGGCAAACACAGTGTAAGCTTGAACATGGTTCACAATGCCTCCCCTTCTCTTTCATCGTTCCTCGAATGACTGTTGCCTTTTGCGAAAGGGTAACATCGATTCGCGCTCGCCGGTATCACCATTCCATTACTGTCGCAATAATGCCTGTAGCAATATCTCCGACGCCTGTGGTCGCCGGCACGGCTTCACCAAGGGAAGCATTCATGGCATGATAGGCGAGGATGCGAGCGGTCGATCACGATAGAGGAGAGATCGATGCGCGCGAAAATTCTAGGCGTGGCAGCGCTGGTTCTGACCGTACAACTGATCGTTGGCGCCGAGGCATGGGCGGCGGAGCGAATCGCCTTGGTGATCGGCAATGCCGGCTATGATGCCGATCCGCTGGCCAACCCGGTCAATGATGCGCGCCTGATGAGCGCGGCGTTGCGCACCCAGGGCTTTACGGTCAGCGAAAGCCTTGACGTCGGCCAAGTCGCCATAAAGGAGGCGATCAGGGACTTCGGCAACCAGCTGGAAGCAGCGGGCCAGGATACCGTCGGGCTGTTCTACTATGCCGGCCATGGCGTTCAGGTCGACGGTGAGAACTATCTCATCCCGATCGACGCGCCCATCGAGGACGAGGCGGATGTCGACATATATGGGGTGCCGGCGAGCAACGTACTCAAAACCCTCGGCCAGGCCGGCAACAACCTCAATATCATCGTCCTCGATGCCTGCCGCAACAACCCCTTCGTGCGCAGCTTCCGTGGCCGCCAGAGGGGCCTGGCGCTGATGAACGCGCCGACCGGCACCTTGATCGCCTATTCGACCGCGCCCGGGCAGGTGGCGGCGGACGGCGACGGCGCCAACAGTCCCTACACCCTGGCATTGGCGCGAAATCTGGGCCGCCCCGGCGTTCCCATCGAGCTCATGTTCAAGGGCGTGCGCGACGCGGTGCTGACCGCGACCCAAGGCAGGCAGACGCCGTGGGAAGCATCATCACTGACCGGGCCCGATTTCTACCTGGTGCCGCCACAATCGGCGGAGACTGAGCAGCAGCCGGAGCCCGATACCGGAGCCCTCGATTTCGCCTTCTGGAAAGCCATCGAGGGCAGCGAGGACGCGCGCGAATACGAGGCCTATCTCGAGCAATATCCCGATGGCGTGTTCGCCGAGTTGGCGCGGTTCAAGATCCTAGGCTTGCGAGAAGCCGAAGAGGTCGCCGTGGTGGTGCCTCCCGCGCCCGCATCCGGTGCCTATGACGGGATCTGGCAGAGCGACGCAGATTGGAGCTGCAGCGGTTTTCATCAGGAACAGATCAGCGCGTTTGCGCTAAGTCTCGATGTCGACGGCGACATTGCCCGGCCGCAAATCGAGTTCGCGAACCATCGGGTCGGCCATGCCTGGGTCGACGAGCCGAAGCCGGTATCGGTCGCGGCCGACGGGGGTTGGGTGATCTCCTTTACCGGCGCGACAGGTCTCATAGTCCTGCGCGGAAATCTGGAGAGCGGCGAAGGCAAGATGATCTATCAAAATTCCCTGGTGAACTGTCGCGGCAGCATCACCATGGCGCGCATTGAGAATTGAGCGCTCGGCTTTGATATAAGAACAAGAAAAGCGGAGTGGAGAATGAAGGCGTTTTTCGCATTGCCACGGGACATTCTCACCATGCCACCGGGTTGGGTGGCCTGGATGGCGCTGATGATTCTGCTCAACGCCATCGTGCCGGCGTTCCTCATCGATACCGCTGAAGGCGTCGCCGTCCTGGCAGCATTCATGGTTGCGGCGGCGCTCATGATGATCCTTCATCGCCTCATGGGCTTTGTGCGCCTGCTCGGGGTCGCCCATTTCGTCTGGTTTCCGCTATTGGCTTGGCTGGCGCTTAATCTGGCGGACAAGAGCGGGTTCATGCGCCTCTGGCTGATCGCGCTCATCGCCGTCAACGGCCTCTCGTTGGCGATCGACGTGATCGACCTCGTCCGCTATCTGCGCGGCGACCGGGAACAGCTGCGCAAGGCGTGAGGCGGTATATTTACGGCGTGCTGTCCGGGTCGATGCCGGCCATTCGTATGCCCTCGACGATATCGTCGAAATGCTGTTTGTCGCGATAGAAGGCGTGCTCGCGCCGTTGCGCGACGGAGAAGTCGGGGTTGGCCTGGAAAACCTGACGCCAGGCCTGCGCCGCCGCATCGGGCTGGCCGAGCCGGCCAAAGCAGGCGGCAAGCAGAAACGGCGAGGAATCGGTCTCGACCTCGAGCGCGAGCCGCTGCTCGAGGCGGGCGCGGCTCTGCTCGTATTGGCCCAGCATGTAGTGGGCCATGGCGCAGAGATGCAGCAGCACATCGGGGTGGTGCGGGTCGAGGCGCATGGCGGTGTGGAGATTTTCCAACGCCGCCTCCGCCTGGCCCAGCCCGAGCATGGCGCTGCCGAGCACCGCATGGCCGTGGATGAAGTTCGCATTTATGGCGATCGCGCGCTTGGCCGCGGCGACCGCCTCCTCGGTTCGCCCGGCATATTGCAGCGTCAGCGCGCGGGCGAAATGGCCGAGCGGCTCCCGGTCGTCGAGCGCTATCGCGGCCTCGGACTCGGCAAAGCCGTCGGCAAGCCCCGTCTCGGGCGCATCGCCCCAGCCGTTCATGTACTGGCTGGTACGGGTGAAGCCGAGCATGGCATGGGCGGCGGCGAAGTCGGGATCAAGCGCCACCACCTGACGCAATATTCGCGCCGCCTTGGTCGCCGAGCCGGGCGTGAGGTTCCAGAGGATCTCGCGGCCACGCACATAAAGGTCCCAGGCCGCCAAATTGCTCGTGCCATGGCGCGACGCGCCTTGCTGCTGGGGACTGAGCCGCAGCGAGAGCTGCTCCACGATCGCTGCGGTGACTTCGTCCTGGACGGCGAAGATGTCCTCGAGCTCGCGGTCGTAGCGCTCGGCCCAGAGATGACCGCCGCTGGCGCCGTCGATGAGCTGCGCCGTGACCCGCACCCGGTTGCCGGCCTTGCGCACGCTGCCTTCGAGCACGTAGCGCACGCCGAGCGCCGCGGCGACCTCGGTGAGGTCATGGGCCTTGCCCTTGTAGACGAATGACGAGTTGCGGGCGATGACGAAGAGGCCGGAGACCTTGGAGATGTCGGTGATGATGTCCTCGGTGATGCCGTCGGAGAAATATTCCTGCTCGCCATCGCCGGACATGTTGCTGAAGGGAAGCACGACGATCGACGGCCGATCGGTGATCGGTGCCACGGCTTCCGGTGCACCCGCGGGCTCGGCTTCGTCTTCGCCGATGGCAATACGCCAGGCGTGCACGGGGCGGGCAATGTTCTTCACGCTGTGCTCGCCGGCATCGCGGAAGTCGGCCTCGACCTTGCCCTGGCAAACCTCATGCACATTGGCGGAGATGCAGACGCCGCCGGGCACAGCAAGGCTTTCCAGGCGGGCTGCGATGTTCACGCCGTCGCCATAGACCGTGCCGTCCGACTTGTGCAGCACCTCGCCGAGATGAATGCCGATGCGAAAGCGCATGCGGCGGTCCTCGGACAGCGGCGCGTTGAAGGCCGCCAGGCCGTCCTGGATCGCCAGCGACGCCTGCACCGCCTTTGTCGCCAGCTCGAAGGCCGCCAGCACGGAATCCCCCGCCGTATCCACGACCCGGCCGCCGGCGGCGGCGATGTGCTCGCGAAAGACGGCGCGGCAGTCGTCGAGCGCCGCCACGGTGGCATGGGCATCGTCGCCCATGAGCCGCGAATACCCGGCCACATCCGCCGCCAGGATCGCCGCCAGCCGCTGCTCTACCGCCGACCCCGTCATACGGCCTTGGGAAAGCCCGTCGGCATACCCGCCTCCGCGCCCGGATCGGCATAGTAGATGATCATGTCGCGGATCTTGCCGTCGCGGCAGTGAAAGAAGTTGCAGTTCTTCAAGCGCCGCTCGCCCGAGTCGAGATAGGCGGAGCCCGGTTTCGGCGCCAGCGCGACATCGAAGGTGGCGGCACAACGCCCGCTCTCGACATCGACGAAATGATCGAAGCCGCTGAAGCGGGGAGCATAGTTGGCCAACAGATGGTCGTAGAAGTCCCTGAGCGGGCTTTCGCCGGCCTCCGGCGCCACCGCGAAACGGCGGGCCGGAGCATCGCCATGGTAGATGGTGACTTTGGCGTCGGGTGTGAAGCAGGCCATGGCCGCCGCGATATCCTCCCGCGCCACGCTGCCGAAATAGTCGTCTTCGACCAAAGTCACATAATAGTCGCGCAACGTGTCCGACACCCCAAACCCCTTTCCGATCGAAAAGCCGCAGCCCGAAGAGCATAGGGTGGCGCGACCGAGCGTGTCCAGCGCAAGCGGGCAGCGAAGATCGGGCTGTCGAGTGGGTCTTTTGAGCGGGTCTTGGTATCATCTCCCATGTCCGAGTTTTCCCATCTCGCGAGGCCATTGGCAGGGACGCGCCTGCGGCTCAAGAACCGGGTGGCGCACGCCGCCATGCTGACCCTGCTGGCGGAGCGCCAGGAGGTCGGCGAGGCCTTGCTGCGCTACCACGCCAATCGCGCCAAGGGCGGTGCGGCGATGATCGTGGTGGAGCCCGTCAACGCGCTGCCCTGGCATGCCCAGCGCCAGGCGCAGCTGAATGTCTATGACGACACAGGCCTGCCCGGCCTGACGCGCCTCGCCGACGCGGTTGGCGCCCACGACTGCCGGCTGCTGGCGCAGATCCAGGATCACGGCCGCGGCAACTATTCCCGCGCCCGCCCCGACATCACCTATGGGCCGAGCGCCCTGCCCGACGACGAAAGCGGCGCGGTGCCCTATGCGCTGTCGGCCGACGAGCTGTCGGAGATGGTAGCGGATTTTGCCGCCGCCGCCCGCCGCCTGGAGAGCGCGGGCTTCGACGGGGTCGAGCTGTCCTGCGGCCACGGCCATCTCTTCCACCAGTTTCTCTCGCCCCACAGCAACCGCCGCGACGACCGCTATGGCGGCGACCTGGCCGGGCGTACGCGCCTGGTGCAGAAGCTGATCGCCGCCATCCGCGCATCTTGCGGCCCGGCGTTCGTCATCGGCCTCAAGCTGCCGGGGGACGACGGCATGGCAGAGGGCATCGACCTGGCCGAGGCCAAGCGCATCACCGCCGCCCTGGCCGACCCGGATGCCATCGACTACCTGGCTTTCGCCTGGGGCAGCCAGTCGCAGTCCTTGCATTGGCATGTTCCCGACGGCCATTGGCCGCGCGCACCCTATGCCGCGCCGATCGCCGAGCTGCGCCGGGCTGCAGCCGGCATTCCCGTGATGGCGCTGGGGCGCATCGTCGATCCCAACGAGGCGGAAGCGGTGCTGGCGGCCGGACAGGCGGATTTTGTCGGCATCGGCCGCGCCATGGTGACTGATCCCGCCTGGGCCGGCAAAGCCCTGGGCGGGCGCGGCTACGCCATCCGCCCCTGCGTCTCCTGCAACACCTGCTGGGGCGCGGTGGCGAGCCCGTCGCCGATCGCCTGCGACAACAATCCCGCCTTGGCCACCCCGGTTGAGATCGACGGCGTGGCCGCGGCCAGCCGGGGCCTGAAGCGCGTGGTGGTGGTGGGCGGCGGCGTCGCCGGGCTGGAAGCGGCCTGGGTTGCCGCCGCGCGCGGCCATGACGTCACCCTATTCGGGGCCTCGGGCGCGCTCGGAGGGCGGGCGCGCCTTGCCGCCGCGCTGCCGGGCGCGGAAGGGCTCGCCGGCGTCTACGACTACCAGACCGCCCAGGCGCAGGCCCGGGGCGTTCGCATCGAGCTCGGCGTATCGGCGGGGGCGGACGACGTGCTCGGCCTGGCACCGGACAGGGTGGTGCTAGCAAGCGGCGCGCGCTTGGCCTGGCCGGACGATCTGCTCGGGCCGCAGGCGGCCTTGGCGGACATTCCCGACCTGCCCGCCGCCATGGCCGCCCTGCTGGCCCATCCGCGCCGCTACCCCGGCACCGCGGTGGTCATCGACGAGGACCACAGCGCCTTCGCCTACAACGCGGTGGATTGGCTGGCCGCGCATTTCGATGCCGTGGCGCTGTTGACCAGCCGTGACAGCGTCGCTCGCCACGAACACCGCGTGGCGCGCCAGGGCATCATCGAACGCCTGCTCGAGAAGGGCGTCGAGATGCGCCTGCACCAGCGCCCCGACCTTCGCCCCGAGGCGCTGGAGGCCGGCATCGTCGGCCACCGCCCCGCCATCGGCGAGGGCCGCCGCCAGGAGATAGCGGGCGTCAGCTTCCTCGCCTACGCCGCCCACCGCGAACCCCGCCTGGCGCTACTGGCCCCCCTCCGCGCCGCCGGCCACGACCCCCGCCTGATAGGCGACGCAAGGGCGCCGCGCACGCTGCTGCATGCGACGCGGGAGGGGTATGCGGCGGGGGTGGAGGTTTAGTGGGGTGGGGCAGCTGCCCCATTGTGCCGCCTACATCATGGGGGATGCGACCGCTTCGCATATTTTGCTGCCACGGCGATGAGCTAGGTTGCGTGGCGAACCCAGCACGCCGAGCCACTGACAAGGCTCAATCAGCCGCACCCCCGTCAATTCCAGGTTAACCCCTGTTCGCTGCTCACGCCACCTGCTGTCCGAGGAAGACCGCCTCAAGCCATCAAATGGATTCCCATCATTGCAAGTTGGTTCTCTACATGAGGCTGCTGCGTCAAGGTAAATCCGCCTTTGTGGTTGGCGGCGTGCGAGTCATGGTTCTCTTCGGCGTCGGCTCTTGGGCTGCGCCAGCATCCCGGTCTTTCCGCTTTCGAACCTGGTGAGGTGCGCTTGTTGCGCACCAGCTGGTCACGCGCCGACAACAGCGCCTTGCTGCGATGGCTCTCCTCCGACTTGACGAACACTGCCGCGAACCAGCCCGTCCGCAGCATCGCCGCCAGTGCCCGCGCATCCGACCGGTCCGTCTTCACCGGCCGCGCCTTCAGCGCATCCGACGCCCGTGGCGCATCCATCACCACCAGCGCCAGCCGCCTCAACAACACAAGCCGACGTGCGATTGTGGCTAACATCCAGTCCAACGCAATATCCCATTGCTGCTCTCCTTTGTGGTTGCCTACCAGAGAGCGTCAACGCTCTCGGGGAGGGCAGCAACCCCTATTCATGTCTGGGATGTATTAGATCAGCTGATCCAACAGCGCACTCGCATCCTTAAGGTCCTTGGTTTCGAAGCCTTCTGTGAACCAATCGTAAACCGGGGCCAAAAGGTCGTGCGCCTTTTGCCGTTCCCCGCTATCGCCCCACAAGTGCGCAAGCGATGATGCGGCGCGAAGTTCCCAGCCACGTGCCGATTGCCCTCTTGCAACATCAATGGCCCTTTCAAAGCACTGCTCGGCCACAGAGCCGTCGCCACCGGGCCCGTGCAGCAGGAGATCTCCCTTGACCCGGTGTATCTCGGCTTCGGCCATACGCTCGCCGGTCGCAGCGACTTGATCCAGCGCCAAGTCGATACGGCCCATGGCTTCGTCGTGGCGGCCGAGACGCCCGAGGCCAACAGCCATAAACATGTTGGAGATAGGAACGACACAGTTTCCCCCAAGTGCGTTCCAATTTTCGATGCCAGTTGAAATCAACTCGACGCCTTCTTCGTGGAAACCACGCGCAACCAGGAAATTGCCGCCCCATAGGGGGTACATGATGAGGTCGATAACCGGCAGGCTTTGTTCGCGTCCTATCTCGCGCGCCTCTTCCAGCCAATCGAGGCCGTCGCCGGTCTCCCCACGATAGGCCAGCGCCATGGGGGCGACCGTCATAGTCATTGCCAGATTGAAGGGATGGCCCAGGCGCCTGCCTTGGCCTTGCACCTGTTTACATAAGGCAGCGGCTTGATCCGGCCATCCCAGCATCCACAAGGCTTGGGCGCCCCAACACTGGCCCACCGAGAGCGGATCGGCGGTCAAGCCGTGCACCAAATCCTTGTGCCGATCAAAATCGTAATGTTCCCGCAGGCTTTGAAGATGATCGGCCGATTGTTGAAGGTTGCCTGACCAGAGTTCCTGAGGGATTCCTGCGGCGCGCGCACACACCGCCAAATCGGATCCGAGATCCTCTCCTATCCGGTCCAACATCTCGTGAACTACCTTCGCGCCGTCGGCGTACTCGGCGCGACAGCCGTAATAGGACCATAGGCACCAGAGGATCAGCTTTAGGGGTTCGGGCTGGTCGAGCGAAATCGCCAGTTCGCGCGCGGCGCCAAAGATCTCCAGCGTCTCAGATGCTGCCCACCCCTTGATGCCCAGATACGCCGCGCCAAGGACCATCCTGACCTGCAACTCGCTTTCGTCGCGCGTCGCTGAAGCTGGTTGGGTCAGCAGATCGGTCAGAGCCCTGGAGGAATGGTTTACCGTTTCCTGCAAAGCGCTGCGAGCCAGGGCAGCTTCTGCCGCCGCAAGCCAATAGGGAACAGCCTTGTCCATGAGGCCGGCTTCCGAGTAGTGATGCGCAAGAATCTCCGGCTCCGCCTGCGCCCCCGCTTCCAGCGACTCCGCGATCGCCTTGTGAAGGCTCGCCCGCCTGCTTTTCAACAAGCTGCCGTAAGCCGCATCCTGCACCAGCGCATGCTTGAAGACGTAAGTCGTCTGCGGTAGCTCGCCCCTCGCAAAAACCAGCTCGCTATTGGTGAGCTGCGTCAGAACTTCCCCAAGCTCGTTGTCGCCCAACGGAGACACCGCCGCCAGAAGGTCGTACGAAAACTCGCGGCCAATGCAGGACCCTATCTGGGCGACCTCCTTGACCGGACTCAGGCGATCCAGCCGCGCCATCAGCGAATCCTGGAGTGTCGAAGGAATTGCCAGAGGCGGCAAGGGGCCGTCGAGTTCGTATTCGTCGCCGGCGTCTTCCAGGATGCCGGCTTCGAGGATCGTCCTCGTCAGCTCCTCGACGAACAAGGGAACGCCGTCCGTCTTGGCGACTATCTGGTCAACGACCTCGTCCGGCAGTGGCCTGCCGCCCGTGACCCGCGCCACCATTTCGGCCACGTTCCGTTGGTCGAGGCGAGCAAGACCGATACTCGTCAGGTGGGCAAGCTCTTGCGGCCAAGGCGGCGCATATTCCGGACGATAGGTGATGAGCAAGAGCACGCGTTTGTCGGCAAGCCATGGCACGATCAGATCTAGCGCCTCCTGCGTCGTTGGGTCGATCCAATGGGCGTCCTCGAAAAGCATGAGCACCGGCTTCGTTCCCGCGAGCATTGCGATCTGCTCGGCGAGCGCATTCAGGGTCTCGTCCTTCTGCTTCTGCGGGGTCATGTTCAGCGCCGCGTAGCGCTCACCGGAATCGATGCCCAACAGCGATGCGAAGAGCGCCGGCATATGTCCCGCATTCCCGGTCAACGCCTCGATCTTCGTCAGCTTCGCATCCGTATCGTCTGTCGCTTCGAAGCCCACGGCGTGGAGAAACTGCTCGATGACTGGATGCAGTGCCGAGCTGGTGTGATAGGG
Source organism: uncultured Rhodospirillaceae bacterium (assembly GCA_964408735.1). Taxonomy (GTDB): domain Bacteria; phylum Pseudomonadota; class Alphaproteobacteria; order UBA7887; family UBA7887; genus UBA7887. The sequence continues at coordinate 63,038 of CAYPAX010000001.1, forward strand.
CGAGCACTGATAACGCAGGCGCGTGTGAGCATCTTTCTCGATGCGCCGGCGCACCTCCTGCAAGATCCGGCTCTTGCCGATGCCAGGCTCGCCGCAAAGCAGAACGACCTGCCCTTCGCCGGCACAAGCCTGCTGCCACGCCTCCGTGAGCTGCGCGACTTCGCTCTCGCGACCCACGAAAGGTGTCAGGTGCGCGCCTCGCGTCGCCTCGAAGCGCCCCTCGGTCGCCGCAAATCCGGTGACGCGCCAAGCCTGCACGGGCTCGACAATGCCCTTGAGCGAGTGCGAACCCATGTCAGCGAGAACGAAAGTCGCGCCGACCAGGCGGCGGGTCGCCGGCGAAATGACGATTTCGTCAGGCCCCGCCAGCCCTTGCACGCGAGCAGCGAGGTTCGGTGTCTCGCCAACGGCCAGTTTGGGCACGGAGGCGTCTCCTGCACCGGTCTCGCCGACCACCACCGGCCCTGTCGCTATGCCGACCCGCGCTTGCAACGGATGCGGTGCCTCTACGCCCTTTATGGCCTCGATAATCTCCATGCCCGCGCGGACGGCCCTCTCACCGTCGTCCTCGTGCGCGCTCGGCCAGCCGAAGTAAGTCATCAGCCCATCGCCGAGATATTGGGCGACGTGGCCCTCGTAACGTTCGATCACGCCGCCGGCAGCCTGCTGATACGCCTGCATGACGGCGCGCAGATCCTCCGGATCCATATCTTCGGATAGCGAGGTGGAGCCAACGAGATCGCAAAACATGACGGTGATCTGCCGCCGCTCGGCCTCCGCCACGCGCGGCATGGCATCCGCGGATTCAACTTTCTTTGTCGCAGTCGTTGGCGCGCCTGCCTCGGCGAGGTCGCGAGCCGCTTTCAGCAGCTCCTTCCTCGGCCCCATGGGCAGACCAAGATCCTTGAGATCGGCGTCGGACAGTTCGGTGACATGCCGGAGCGCTATGCGCTCGGCCTCGAACGCCTCCGCGTAGTCTCCGAGCCCAAGGCTTTCGAGCCATGTCCGGAGGTCTGACATTCGGAACCCTCCCCAATATCATTTTACATGGAATCGTCGCGTGTGGTAGCCATTGTTATGATGGAGCCCAATTGGCCTGCTTGTGGCTGAGGCAGGTGAATAAGTCGGCCCAGGGCCGAAATTTGTTGGAATTGGCCCTATTTGATGGATTCGCGAATCCCTCAGCCACTGAATTCGTCGGAATCAGAAATTCACTCGTAGGCTAAATGAAAGGATAATTAAGTCTTTAGGGACCTATTCAACAGTCTGAGCATAATTGGCTGTGCGAAATCGATTCAAACAACATCTGGTCTTGGTTTCTTAGCTGACATGGCATCCTTAGCGGGCCAAATTGCCGGCACAACGCCACACCCCGCCACCCTCTACCCCACTTCCTCCTCATTGATCCGCGGCTTCCTTGCCGTGGCCGCCGCCACATAGGGCGCCAGCACCTCGCCCTTGAACGCCGGCTGCCCCTCTGCCGCGAACAGCGCCAGGGCCTCGCATGTCCGGGATCCTCGCTACGGCTTGAGCGGCAGCGGCTCGCCCTCGGGCAGGCCGACCTCGAAGACGTTCAGCGTCATCGAGACCAGGGTGTAGTAGCCGAGCAGGCCGACCAGCTCGACGACGCCGGCGGCGCCCAGATGCTTCTCGGCGTTCGCGTAGGTGCCATCGCCGACCCCGTGGGTCGTATGCAGCTCGATCGAGAAATCGTAGACCGCGGCCTCGTCGTCGTTGACGAAGTCCGGGCGGCGGCGGGCCTCCAGGGCGTCGATGATGTCGAGCGCCAGGCCGCCTTCGATGGCGAACTTCTTGTGAGCGTACCATTCGAACTGGGCGGTCCAGTGGCGCGCCACGGTGAGGATGGCGAGTTCCTTGAGGCGCGGCGACAGCGAGGTGCCGAAGCGCAGCAGGGCGCCGAGATGCTGGGCGCGGTCGGCGAAGTCCGGGCTTTGCAGCCAGGCATTGAACGGCCCGCGGGCGCCCGAGCCGCGCGGCCCGGCGCTGATGGTGTCGTAGACCGCGCGCTGGGCGTCGGTCATCTCATCCGGGCTCAGCGTGGGCAAGCGCGGCATGGCGGGTCCTCCCTTACGAGACGAGCTTGGCTTTGACCTCGATACGCCGTGCGTGCAGGATCGGCTCGGTATAGCCGCTCGGCTGCGTGCAGCCCTCGAAGACCAGGTCGCGTGCCGCCTGATAGGCGATGCTGCCGGCGAAGTCGGGCGCCATGGGCTGGTAGAGCGGGTCGCCGGCGTTCTGGCCGTCGACCACCGCCGCCATGCGCTCGAGGGTCTCATCGACCTGGGCTTCCGTGCAGACGCCGTGGCGCAGCCAGTTGGCGATGTGCTGGCTGGAGATGCGCAGCGTGGCGCGGTCCTCCATCAGCCCCACATCGTTGATGTCGGGCACTTTGGAGCAGCCGACGCCCTGGTCGACCCAGCGCACCACGTAACCAAGAATGCCTTGCGCATTGTTGTCGAGCTCTTCGCGCACCTCTTCATCCGACCAGTTGACGCCTTCGGCGAGCGGCACCGAGAGCAGGTCGTCGAGGCTGGCGCGCTCGCGGCCCTTGATCTCGTCCTGGCGCATGGCGACATCAACCTGGTGGTAGTGGATGGCGTGCAGGGTGGCCGCCGTCGGCGACGGCACCCAGGCGCACGACGCACCGGCCTGGGGATGGCCGATCTTGGCTTCCAGCATGGCCGCCATGAGATCCGGCATGGCCCACATGCCCTTGCCGATCTGGGCCTTTCCTTGCAGCCCGCATTCGAGCCCGATATCGACATTCCATTCCTCATAGGCCTGGATCCAAGCCGCCTGCTTCATGTCGCCCTTGCGGATCATGGCGCCGGCTTCCATGGAGGTATGCATCTCGTCGCCGGTGCGATCCAGAAAGCCGGTGTTGATGAAACAGACCCGGTCCTTGGCGGCGCGGATGCATTCCTTGAGGTTGAGGGTGGTGCGGCGCTCCTCATCCATGATGCCCATCTTGAGGGTGTTGGGCTTCAGGCCGAGCACGTCCTCGACGCGGGCGAACAGCTCGCTGGAAAACGCGACCTCCTCCGGGCCGTGCTGCTTGGGCTTGACGATATAGACCGAGCCCGTGCGGCTGTTGCGGAACTTGCCCCCGCCCTTGAGGTCGTGCATGGCGATGAGGCTGGTGAAAAGCGCGTCGAGAATGCCTTCCGGCACCTCGTTGCCGCCTGAGTCGAGCACGGCGCCGTTGGTCATCAGATGGCCGACATTGCGCACCAGCAGCAGGCTGCGCCCGGCGAGCGTCATGGTCTGGTCGTCCGGCGTGGTGTATTCGCGATCGGGCTCAAGGGTACGCTCGACGGTCTCGCCACCCTTGGCGAAGCTCGCGGCGAGGTCGCCCTTCATAAGGCCCAGCCAGTTGCGATAGACCAGCACCTTGTCTTCCGCATCCACGGCGGCAACCGAGTCCTCGCAGTCGACGATGGTGGTGATGGCCGATTCGACCATCATGTCGCAGATACCGGCGGCATCGTCCTTGCCGATGGCATGCTCGCGATCGATGCGCACCTCCACATGCAGGCCGTTGTTCTCGAACAGCAGTGCGCTCGGCTCTTCCTCGTCGCCCTGGTAGCCGAGCAGCTGGCCGGGATCGATCAGGCCCGTGGCCCGGCCCGTGCCGAAACTGACCGAAAGGCGGCCGTCATAGACCTCGTAGCCAGTGGCCTCGGCGTGGGAGATGCGCTCCAACGGTGCGACCTGGTCGAGAAAGGCGCGGGCATAGGCGATGACCTTGTCGCCGCGCACGGGATTGTAGCCGCCGCCGCGGGTCGCGCCGTCGTCCTCGGGGATGGCATCGGTGCCATAGAGCGCATCGTAAAGGCTGCCCCAGCGCGCATTGGCGGCATTCAGGGCATATCGCGCATTGGTCACGGGCACCACCAATTGCGGCCCGGCCATGGTGGCGATCTCCTCGTCCACATTGGCCGTCGTAGCCGCAAACGACTCGCCCTCGGGCAGCAGATAGCCGATCTCGGTCAGGAATTCCTTGTATTCGGCGGCATCGAAGCCGTGCTCGCGCCGGTCACGGTGCCAGGCGTCGATCTTGGCCTGCAGCTCTTCGCGGCACGCCAGGAGCTCGGCGTTGCGCGGCCCCAAATCGCGCAGGATGGCGGCAAGCCCCGCCCATACGGCATCGGCGTCGAGCCCGGTTCCGGGCACGGCCTCGTCATTGATGAAATCGTACAGCACTTTGTCGACGGCGAGGCCGTGGGCCTGGACGCGTTCGCTCATTTCTCTCTCCAACCTTCTCGTTCTGCGCGGACAGGCGCCTGTGTTCCCTATCTTTGGGCGAAGAGTCAATGCGCGAAAGGGCTCGTGGTAGGGCGCCGGACGCGTCATTATGGCGCCATGCTGCTACCGACCACCATCAGCGGAAGCCTGCCCAAACCGTCCTGGCTGGCCCACCGCCAAGCCCTCTGGGCGCCCTGGCGCCTCGAGGATGCGGGAGAATTGGCCGAGGCCAAGCGCGATGCGGTGCGCCTCGCCATTGCCGACCAGGAGCACGCCGGCATCGATATCGTCTGCGACGGCGAGCAATCGCGCCAGCACTTCGTACACGGCTTCCTGGAGCAGGTGGAGGGCATCGATTTCGCCAAGAAACAGCGCATCGGCATTCGCGCCGACCGCTACGAGGCGGATTGCCCGACCGTGGTTGGCGAGCTGCGCCGCCGCGGCCCCGTACACGAGGCCGACATGCGCTTCGCCCGCGCCCAGACCGAGCGTAAGCTGAAGTTCACCCTGCCGGGGCCGATGACCATCGTCGATACCCTGGCCGACGATCATTTCGGCGACCGGCCGCGCATGGCCATGGCCTTCGCCCGGCTCTTGAACGAGGAAGCGTGCGAGCTGGTCGCCGCCGGCGCGGACGTGATCCAGTTCGACGAGCCCGCCTTCAATGTCTACCTCGACGAGGTCGCCGGCTGGGGTATCGAGTGCCTGGAAGCCGCCATCGACGGCCTCGCCTGCACCACCGCGGTGCATATCTGCTACGGCTACGGCATCGAGGCCAACAATGCGTGGAAAGGCACTCTGGGAGAGGCCTGGCGGCAATACGAGGTGACCTTCCCGACGCTGGCAGCCAGCCGCATCGACCAGGTCTCGCTCGAAGTCGCCGGCTCCCACGTGCCGCTGGCCGTGCTCGATCTGCTCGCGGGCAAGGACATCCTGCTCGGTGCCATCGATGTCGCCAACGATAGGGCCGAGACCCCGGAACAGGTCGCGGCCACCATTCGCGCCGCGCTCGATCACGCTCCCGCGGAGCGGGTCGTGCCCTGCACCAATTGCGGCATGGTGCCGCTCACGCGCGATCTCGCCGTTGCCAAGATGCACGCCCTGGCGGCCGGTGCGGCCATCGTCAGAAACGAGTTCACGACTTGAAAAATTACCAAAAATGATAATATTTGTGCTTTCGAAGAATGATGTAGGCACCTCATGCGTCACTCGGCACGGCTCATCGAACAGATTCTCGAGATCGGCAAGGCACGTGGCCTGTCGGCCGGCGCGATAGCCTGCCAGGCCGGCGTCACGCCTGCCAGCCTGTCGCGGGCGCGTCGTACCGGACGCTACAACGCGGACACGCTGGAGCGGCTGCTCGTTGCCGTGGACGGCGAGATCGCGGTCCGCCAGCGCGAGAGGCCGCCGAGCCCGGCCTTGGCCCTCGCGGCGGGCAGGCTCAATGCGGGCCGGCGGGAATTCATCTCGGAGTTGGAGCTGCGACACCTGCTGACCAAGTTTCGCCGCTCTGCCCTCGCCGAACGCGCCTATTCGCATCTCGTCGGCGTGGTCGAGGAATTGTCCGCCGAGCACGTTCAGGACCAGCTGATCGCAGGCGATGCTACGCTACCTGCCTTGTCGCGAATCGCGCTCTACGTGAAGGGGGAAGGCCCAACCGTCGATTGGATCCATGAACAACTCACGCCCAGAAAGCCACTGGCCGAAGCTTCTTGACCTGGCGCTCGGCGCTATCGACACACTGAGCTGCCGGTATGACTGGTCGTTCGGGGGAGGCACCGCGCTGGCGATCCAGCTCGACCACCGGACCTCGTACGATATCGACATCTTCTTTCCCGACTCGCAAGCGCTGCGGGAGCTCTCGCCATAGCGCAATTCGACGGTGCGAGCCCTGTCCGACATTTGGCAAGAGCCGGGTCACCACCTCACGATCGAGCGCCCGGAAGGCGAGATCGATTTCCTTGGCGTTGCCTTGCGGACAGACCCCGGGGTCAAACCATGGCGGTTTCACGATCGCGAAATCCCGTTGGAGACACCCAGCGAGATTATGGCCAAGAAGATGTGTTTTCGCGGCAACCGCCTCCTGGCGCGCGATCTCTTCGACATTGCCGCCATCCGGCGACTGGCGCCACGCGACTTCGACGCTGCCATCCTTGCGGAGCCAACGGCCGCCAGGCGTGTCGCGGATACCCTGCAGCGCAGAAGCGAGAAGCTGATGGCTGAGCTGCCGCAAGCGGTGCGCCCTACGACCTCGGGCGGGCGTCTGTTCGATATCGATATTCCGGCACTTGTGCTGGCACTGAATCGCTAAGCTTGGCGCGGCCTGAGCCGGCGTGCTAGTGTCCGCTCCGCCGAGAAGAGGGAAGCCGGTGACGTGTCGCTGTCGCGATGCCAGTCCGGCGCTGCCCCCGCAACTGTAGACGGTTAGGCTTACGGCGACAGGCCACTGACACATGGGTGTCGGGAAGGCGTCGCGAGCCAGTGACCCGAAGCCAGGAGACCTCCTCAGGCACCTGTTGACCCTGTCATCTTCGGAGGGAAGGTGTGACCCAGACCCGCCACGCCAAGATACCCGCTACCGTCGTCACCGGCTTTCTCGGCGCCGGCAAGACCAGCCTGATCCGCAATTTGCTTGAAGGCGCCAACGGCCGCCGGTTGGCGATCATCGTCAACGAGTTCGGCGATATCGGCGTCGATGGCGAGATGCTGGCGGAATGCGGCAACGAGGCCTGCGGCGAGGACGATATCGTCGAGCTCGCCAATGGCTGCATTTGCTGCACCGTCGCCGACGACTTCCTGCCCGCCATGACCGCCCTGCTGGAGCGCGACGAGCCGCCCGAGCACATCGTCGTCGAGACCTCCGGGCTCGCCCTGCCCAAGCCGCTGGTGCGCGCCTTCGGCTGGCCCGAGGTGCGCACGCGCGTGACCGTAGACGGCGTCGTTACCGTGGTCGACTGCCATGCCGTTTCTGCCGGGCGCTTCGCCGATGATATGGTGGCGCTGGAAGCCCAGCGCCGGGCCGACGATGCCCTCGACCACGACGCGCCGCTGGCCGAGCTGTTCGCCGACCAGCTCGCCTGCGCCGACATGGTGATTCTCAACAAGACCGATCTGGTGGGCGAAGACGCCTTGCAGGTAGTGCGGAGCGAAGTGGCGGCAGCTGTGCGTGGCGATGCGGTGAAAGTTGTGCCGGCTGCCAGCGCTGCCGTGCCGGCGCAAGTGGTATTCGGCATCGGCGCCGCGGCCGAGGACGATCTCGATTCGCGGCCCTCCCACCACGATGACGAGGGCGAACACGACCACGACGATTTCGACAGCTTCCACGTGGCCCTCGAGGCCATCACCTCGCCCGAAGCATTGGCCGACCGGCTGCGTATCGTCACCGCTGCGCACGACATTTTCCGCATCAAGGGTTTCGTGGCGGTTTCCGGGCGCGACATGCGCCTCGTGATGCAAGGGGTCGGCGACCGCTTCCAGCACTATTACGACCGCGACTGGGCCAAGGGCGAAGCACGGCAAGGCCAGCTGGTCGTCATCGGCGCGCAAGGCATGGACCGCGACGCCATCAGCGACGCGATAAAGACGTAATGCACCTGCTGGCGGCCACGCCGGGAACCATCCTCGATGGCGAGGAAGCGGTCGATCTCGGCCAGACGCCGGGCGACATCGTGATTCTCTCCGCCGCTGACAGCGAGCTTGCCGGCCTCGCCCGCGCCCGCGATCCGGAAGGCGCCAGCCTGCGCCTCGCCAACGTCATGAGCCTCGGCCACAACATGTCGGTCGATATCTATGCGGAGGACATCATCGCCCACGCCAGGCTGGTCGTCATACGCCTGCTGGGGGGCAGCGGCTATTGGGCCTATGGCGTCGAGCAGGTCGCCGCGACCTGCCGCGAGCGGGGCATTCCCCTGGCGCTGTTGCCCGGCGACGACCAGCCGGACCCCGAGCTTGCGGCGCTCTGCACCCTGCCGGAAGCGAGCTGGCATCGCCTGTGGCAGTATTTCGTGCACGGCGGGGCTGAGAACTTCCGCAATCTTCTGGCCTATGCCGCCACCCTGAGCGGCCAGCCGGCACCATGGATCGAGTCCCTGCCGCTGCCGCGCGCGGGGCTCTATTGGCCCGGCGAAAGCATCGCCGCCATCGACGATCTGCAGCCCCATTGGCACAGCACTGCGCCGACCGCGGCGCTGATCTTCTACCGCGCCCTTACCCAGGCAGACGATCTGGCGCCCATCGATGCGCTGATTGCGGAACTCGGAGAGCGCGGCCTCAACCCCCTGCCCATCTTCGTTGCCAGCCTGAAGGATCCCGTCTCGGCGGCAACACTCGAAGCGCTGCTCGGCGAGGCGCCGCCGAGCGTGATCGTCAACGCCACGGGCTTTGCGGTTTCGCGCCCCGGCGCGCCGGCGACGAGCCCCCTCGACAGTTGCGGTGTGCCTATCCTGCAAGCCATCCTCTCAGGCGCACCGGAGAAGGCCTGGCGCGACGGCACCAGCGGGCTGTCGGCGCGCGATATCGCCATGAACGTGGCCCTGCCGGAAGTCGACGGGCGCATCATCACGCGCGCCATCTCCTTCAAATCGGAAGCGCGCTATGACGAGGCGGCGGAGATATCGCTGCGCGCTCACGCTCCGGTGGCCAACCGGGTGGCCTTTGTTGCCGACCTCGCCGCGGCCTGGTGCCGGCTCTCGCAAACGCCGGCAGGCGAGCGCCGCGTGGCCCTGGTGCTGGCGAACTACCCCAACCGCGACGGCCGGCTCGGCAATGGCGTCGGCCTGGACACGCCGGCCAGCGCGCAAGGCCTGCTGGAAGCCATGGCGGCGGCCGGCTATCGCGTAGAGGACATGCCGGAGGACGGCCGGGCGCTGATCGAACGCCTGGCCCAGGGCCCGACCAATGCGCTCGCCGGACGAGCGGCGAAGACCGGTGGCATTCGCTATCCGCTGGCCGACTACCGGAAATTCTTCGATGATTTGCCGGAAAGCGTACGGGATGCGGTGGCGGCGCGCTGGGGCGAGCCTGACGCGGACCCCTTCGTTGACGGCGATGGCTTTCTGTTGCCCGCGCACCGCCTCGGCAATGTCGCGCTCTGCCTGCAGCCCGCACGCGGCTACAACATCGATCCGGCCTCGACCTATCACGACCCGGACCTCGTGCCGCCCCATGGCTATCTCGCCTTCTACGCCTGGCTACGCCACGGTTTCGCCTGCCACGCCGTGGTCGATATGGGCAAGCACGGCAATCTCGAATGGCTGCCGGGGAAGGCCCTGGCGTTGTCGGAGGCGTGTTTCCCGGAAGTCGCCTTCGGCCCGCTGCCGCACCTCTACCCCTTTATCGTCAACGATCCGGGTGAAGGCACGCAAGCCAAGCGCCGCGCCCAGGCCGTCATCGTCGATCATCTGACACCGCCACTGACCCGCGCCGAAAGCTATGGCCCGCTCGCCGACCTCGAAAGCCTGGTGGACGAGTATTACGAAGCGGCCGGGGTCGATCCCCGGCGCCTGGCGCTGTTGCGCGACGATATTCTCGATCTCAGCCGCCAGCTCGGCCTCGACAAGGATTGCGGCTTTGCCGGCGACGATGACGACACCGCGCTTGCCAAGCTCGACAACCATTTGTGCGAGCTCAAGGAAATGCAGATCCGCGACGGCCTGCACATATTGGGCAGCGCGCCCGAAGGCGACCAGCTCACGGACCTGCTGGTGGCCTTGGCGCGGCTGCCGCGTGGCGAAGCAGCGGGCGAAGCGTCACTGATGCGTGCCCTGGCGACAGACCTCGGCTTGGACTTCGACCCACTCGATTGCGCCATGGCCGAACCCTGGACCGGACCCAAGCCCGCCGCGCTCGGCAATGGCGCCTGGCGCAGCCATGGCGACACCGTCGAACGGCTCGAAGACCTGGCCAGAAGCCTGGTCATGGGCCAAGAACCGGACCCGGCTTGGCAGCGCACGATCGCCATCCTCGACGAGATCGAGAGCCATATCCGGCCGGCCGTGCTCGCCAGCGGCGAGGCCGAGACCGCGGCGCTGCTGGCTGGGCTCGACGGCCGCCTCGTGGCGCCCGGACCTTCCGGCGCGCCGACGCGCGGGCGCCTCGACGTACTGCCGACAGGGCGCAACTTCTATTCCATCGACACCCGCATGGTGCCGACGCCGACCGCCTGGCGGCTGGGCTGGAAATCCGCCGGCCTGCTGCTCGACCGCTATCGCCAGGACCACGGCGCCTGGCCGACCAGTCTCGCCATCAGCGCCTGGGGCACGGCCAACATGCGAACCGGCGGCGACGATATCGCCCAGGCCCTGGCCCTGCTTGGCGTGCAGCCGAGCTGGGACACGGCGTCGCGGCGCGTGACCGGCTTCGAGATCCTGCCCGTGGGCGTGCTCGACCGGCCGCGCGTCGATGTGGTGTTCCGCATCTCGGGCTTTTTCCGCGACGCTTTTCCGGCCCAGATCGACCTGCTCGATTCGGCGGTCCGCGCGGTAGCGGCACTCGACGAGCCCGAGAGCGACAATCCGCTGGCCGCGCGGGTGCGGGCAGAGCGAGAGGAATTGCGTGCCAAGGGCCTGAGCGAAAGCGAAGCGACGGCGCGCGCTGGCCACCGCGTGTTCGGTGCCAAGCCGGGCGCCTACGGTGCCGGCCTGCAAGCGCTGATCGACGAAAAGGGCTGGGAGTCGGATGCCGACCTCGCCCGCGCCTATCTCGCCTGGGGCGGTTATGCCTATGGCGCCGCCGCCAAGGGCGAGGCGCGCCATGGCCTGTTCGAGGCGCGCCTGCGCGGTGTTGAAGGCGTGGTACAGAACCAGGATAACCGCGAGCACGACCTGCTCGATTCCGACGACTACTACCAGTTCGAAGGTGGCATGGCAGCGGCCGTGCGCCACCTCAGCGGCGAGGCGCCGACGGTCTACCACAACGACCACTCGCGCCCCGAATCGCCACGTATCCGCACCTTGGAAGAAGAGATCGCGCGCGTGGTACGTGCGCGCGTGGTCAACCCGAAATGGATAGCCGGGGTCATGCGCCACGGCTACAAGGGCGCCTTCGAGATGGCGGCAACGGTGGATTACCTGTTCGCCTTCGCCGCCACGGCGCACGCCGTCGCCGACCACCATTTCGATGCGGTCTACGAGGCCTATCTGGAAGACGACGCCGTGCGCGACTTTCTGCTGGACGCCAATCCGGAAGCCGCACGGGAGATGGCGGAACGCCTTTTGGAAGCACAAGCGCGCGGCCTCTGGCAGCCCCGCGCCAACGATACGGGCCGAAGGCTCGGGGAGATTGCGAGATGACTGACGACGATTTCGCCCGCGCCAACGAAAAGGCGGCCAAGAAGAAGGCCGCGCGAGAGAAGATGCTGGCCGCCAAGACCATCGAAAAGGGCCTGCTGATCGTCCACACCGGCAGGGGCAAGGGCAAGTCCACCGCCGCCTTCGGCCTCGTCATGCGCGCGCTCGGACACGGCATGCGCGTCGGCATCGTGCAGTTCGTCAAGGGCAAGTGGGAGACCGGCGAGCGCAGCGTGCTCGAGCGCTATTCCGATCTCGTCACCATCCGCGCCATGGGCGAAGGCTTCACCTGGGACACCCAGGACAGGGAGCGCGACATCGCCGCGGCGAAGAAGGCCTGGGACGCGTCGAAAGAGATGATATCGAGCGGCGACTACGATCTCGTCGTGCTCGACGAGCTCAATATCGTGCTGCGCTATGAATCCCTGCCGCTTGGCGAGGTGGTCGATTTCCTTTCCAACAGACCCGAGATGCTGCACGTCGTCGTCACCGGCCGCAATGCCAAGAATGATCTGATCGAGGCGGCCGATTTGGTGACCGAGATGACTCAGATCAAGCATCCCTTCCGATCGGGTGTAAAGGCCCAGAAAGGCATCGAGTTTTGAGCGCAGCGATCATGCTCCAGGGCACGGGCTCGAATGTCGGCAAGTCGCTGCTGGCGGCGGGTCTGTGCCGTGCCGCTTCCCGCCGCGGTATTGCCGTGCGCCCGTTCAAGCCCCAGAACATGTCGAACAACGCGGCGGTAACGGCCGACGGCGGCGAGATCGGCCGCGCCCAGGCCCTGCAGGCGCGCGCCTGTGGCGTGGCGCCGAGCCGCGACATGAATCCGGTTCTGCTCAAGCCGCAAAGCGATATCGGCGCCCAGCTCGTGGTCTGCGGCGAGGTCCGCGGCAATGCCCGCGCCGCCGACTATCAGGCCCTCAAGCCCGGCCTGCTGGACGCGGTACTGGATAGTTTCGCGCGCCTCGGCGATGAGGCGGAGCTGATCGTGATCGAAGGCGCGGGCAGCCCGGCGGAAGTGAACCTGCGCGCCGGCGACATTGCCAATATGGGCTTCGCGACAGCCGCCGGCGTGCCCGTGGTGCTGGTCGGCGATATCGACCGCGGCGGCGTCATCGCCCAGCTCGTCGGCACCTGGGAATTGCTCGACGATGCCGACCGCACCTGCCTCGTCGGCACCATCGTCAACAAGTTTCGCGGCGACATCCGCCTGTTCGACGGCGGCCTCGCGGTGATCGCCGAGCGCACCGGCCTGGAGAGCTTCGGCGTGCTGCCCCACTTCGCCGATGCCGCCCGCCTGCCGGCCGAGGATGCCGTGGCGCTCGGCCCGAGCACGACGGGTGACGGCATCCGCATAGCCGTCCCGGTGCTGCCCCACATCGCCAATTTCGACGACCTCGACCCCTTGCGCGCCGAACCCGACGTGACCCTCGACCTGGTGCGCGCCGGCACACCGCTGCCGGCTGACGCGGACCTGGTCATATTGCCGGGCTCCAAGGCGACGCTGTCCGACCTCGCGGCCCTGCGCCAGGAGGGCTGGGATATCGACATTCTCGCCCACCATCGCCGCGGCAGCGCCGTGCTCGGTATCTGCGGCGGCTATCAGATGCTTGGCCAACGGCTTGCCGACCCGGACGGCATCGAAGGCACGCCGGGCGATGCGGCCGGCTTGGGCCTGTTGCCCGTGGAGACCACTTTGGCCGGTGCGAAGACCCTTGCCGAGGCTGGCGGTACGGACATCGCAAGCGGCGAGGCGGTGCGCGGCTATCACATGCATGTGGGTATCAGCGGCGTCGATGCGCCGGCCATGTTGCAGCTCGACGGCGGGCCGGACGGCGCGGTTTCGGCGGACGGGCGGGTGCGCGGCTGCTACCTGCACGGCCTGTTCGCCGATGACGGCTTTCGCCACGCCTTCCTCCATTCCCTCAAGCGCCGCGACGCCAGCGGCGTCGCCTACGAAGCGGCGGTGGACGAAACGCTCAATGCCCTCGCCGCCCACATGGAAAGCCATTTAGCCGTTGATCGCTTGCTGGAGGTCGCCCGTGTCAGCTGAGGGCAAGCAGGCCGAGCCCGATGGCGATCGCCATGCCGGCCAGGCGGTAAATGCGCAGAGCCGCGTGGATATCGGCGGCTGTCGCCTCGCGGCGGCCATCGCCGAGCCAGGGCGCCTCCACAGTGGCCTCGCCATAGCGGCGCGGCCCGGCCAGCGCCACGCCGATCGCACCCGCCATGGCGGCTTCCGGCCAACCGGCATTGGGCGAGACGGTCTTGCCGGCATCGCGCCACATCACGCGCCAGCCGCCGCCGACCAGGCACAGCGCGAGTCCGGTGAGCCGCGCCGCCGGCCAGTTGGCCACGTCGTCGAGGCGCGCGGCGAAGCGTCCGAAGGCGTCATGGCGCGGGGTGCGGTGGCCGATCATGCTGTCGAGGGTGTTGACCGCCTTGTAGGCGAGCATCCCCGGCAGGCCGAGCAGCACGAACCAGAACAGCGGCGCAACAACGCCATCGCTGAGGTTCTCGGCCACCGATTCAATGGCCGCGCGCGCCACCCCGGCGTCGTCGAGGCTGGCCGGTTCGCGGCCGACGATATGCGCCACGGCGGCGCGCCCCGCGCCCAGACTTTCCTCGAGGCCGAGCGCCACGGCGCGGGCTGCATCGTGCAGGCCGCGATAGCCGAGCAGACTGCTGGCGATGAGCGCTTCCGCCGCCCAGCCGCCCGGCAAAGCGCGGCAGCCCCAGGCCAGCGCCCAGCCGATTGCCGCGCACACTCCGACCACGAAAATCGCAACAATCGCCCCTGTCCAGGCCGAGCCACGGTTGAAACGCGCGTCGCAAGCCGCGATAAGGGCACCGATGGCCGCCACCGGGTGGGGGATGCGGCGATAGACCGGCGCCGGATCGCCGATCAGCCAATCCAGCGCAAGCGCCAGCAGCAGCACCAGCGGAGGAGCCGCATGAGAGAAGTCGGAAAGGCCCGGCGCCAACATGGCGCGAGCATGGAGCCCACCCCGGGCATGGTCAACTCATGAGCACCGGCGTGATGGTCTGCGGCCATGGCAGCCGCGACGAGGATGCGGTGCACGAGTTTGCCGCCGTCGCCCGCGGCATCGCCGAGCGCCTGCCGGAATACGATGTCGATTCAGGCTTTCTCGAATTCGCCACGCCGATCATCCGCACCGGGCTCGATGCCCTGCGCGAACGCGGCAATACGCGCATCCTGGCGGTGCCCGGCATGCTGTTCGCGGCCGGCCACGCCAAGAACGACATTCCCTCCGTGCTTGCGGCTTACGGCGCCGAGCATCCGGATCTCGTCATCGACTATGGCCGCGAGCTCGGTATCGACCTCAAGCTGATCCGCGCCGCCGGCGCCCGCGTCGAGGAAGCCCTGGCGGCGGCTGGCGACGGCGTGGCGCGCGAGGACACGGCGCTGGTGGTGGTCGGGCGCGGCGCCTCGGATCCGGACGCCAACAGCAATGTCGCCAAGGTCATGCGCCTGATCTGGGAAGGCCTCGGGCTGGGCTGGGGCGAGACCGCCTATTCCGGCGTCACCTTCCCGCTGGTCGAGCCGGGGCTGGAGCACGTCGCCAGGCTCGGCTATCGCCGCATCGTGGTCTTTCCCTACTTTCTTTTCACTGGCATCCTGGTCAAGCGCATCTACCACTACACCGACGTGGTGGCGGCGCGGCACCCGGACATCGAGTTCGTCAAGGCCTCATACCTCAACGACCACCCGCTGGTGCTCGACACCTTTGCAGAGCGGGTGCGCGAGATCCTCGACGAGACCAACGTCATGAACTGTAAGCTCTGCAAGTATCGCGAACAGATGCTGGGCTTCGAGGGCGAGGTGGGCATGGTTCAGGAAAGCCACCACCATCATGTCGAGGGTATCGGCACGGGCGATGCCAAGCCCCATGGCCACGATCATGATCACCACCATCCCGTCTATCCGCACGCTGCCCATCCCCTGGGGCCGAAGAGCATGAAATGAGCGAGCTTGGCGACTGGCTGCGCGACCCGGAGGAGATCTATCGCCGCTCCTTCGCGACAATCCGTGCCGAGACGCCGCTCGACGGCCTGCCGCCCTCCTTGGCCGAGGTGGCGGTGCGCATCGTGCACGCTTGCGGCATGACGGATGTGGCGGGCGACCTCGCCTATGCCGGCGAGCCTGCCGAGGCGGCGCGGAATGCGCTGACTGATGGCGCCCCGATCTTCACCGACAGCCGCATGACGGCTGATGGGATTATCCGCAGCCGCCTGCCGGCGGCGAACGCCGTGATCTGCACACTGGACAAAGCCGAGGCGCAAGGCACCACCCGCTCGGCCGCCGCGGTCGATCTCTGGGTCGAGCGCCTGGGCGGCGCCGTGGTCGCCATCGGCAATGCCCCGACCGCGCTGTTCCGCCTGCTCGAGCTGTTGGCGGAGGGCGCGCCGCGACCGGCGGCGATTCTAGCCTTCCCCGTGGGCTTTGTCGGGGCTGTGGAATCGAAGGAGGCGCTGATCCAGCACGCCGATGTGCCCTATCTCACCCTGCCCGGGCGGCGCGGCGGCAGTGCCATGGCAGCGGCGGCGGTCAACGCCATCGCGGGGCTCGCATGACGACTGCCTGGCTCAGCATCGTCGGCATCGGCGAGGACGGGCTCGACGGGCTCGGTGCCGGCGCGCGCGCGGCGCTGGATGCGGCGAAAGTGCTGGTCGGCGGCGCCCGCCACTTGGCCATGGTACCCGATGACGGGCGCGAGCGTTTGCCTTGGTCGAGCCCGCTGGGCCACCGGGTCGACGAGATCGTCGCGCGCCGCGGCGAAACGATCTGCGTGCTGGCGAGCGGCGATCCCCTGTGCTTCGGCATCGGCACGACGCTGGCCGGCCGTATCCCCATGGCGGAGATGCGCATCTTCCCGGCACCCTCCGCGTTCTCGCTGGCCTGCGCCCGGCTCGGCTGGCCGCTGCCGCAGGTCGAGTGCCTCAGCCTGCATGGCCGCCCGCTCGCGGCGGTCAATGCCTATCTCTATGCGGGCGCCAAGCTGCTGGCGCTGAGCAATGACGGCACAACACCGGCCAAGCTCGCGGCGCATCTCACAGCGGTGGGCTATGGCGACAGCACTCTCACCGTGTTCGAGCGCATAGGCGGGCCCGAGGAGCGCCGCGTCGAGGCGACGGCGGCAACGTGGCAAGGCGATGTCGCCGATCTGAATACCATCGCAGTGGCGTGCGCGGGCAAACCATCCCACGCACGAACACCGGGGCTCGACGACGACGCCTACGACAACGACGGCCAGATCACCAAGCGCGAGGTGCGCGCGGTGACGCTGTCGGCACTCGGCCCGTTGCCGGGACAGCTGCTGTGGGACGTCGGCGCCGGAGCGGGCTCGATAGCCATCGAATGGATGCGCAGCGACTGGCGCTGCCGGGCCATCGCCATCGAGAAGGACGCATCACGCTGCGCCCGCATCACCGCCAATGCGGGTGCGCTCGGCGTCCCCGGGCTGGAGGTCGTGGAAGGCGCCGCCCCGGAAGCGCTTGCCGGGCTGGCGCGGCCCGATGCGATTTTCCTCGGCGGCGGGCTCGCGAACCAAGAGACCTGGCAGGTCTGCTGGCAGGCCTTGGCCAGTGGCGGGCGGCTGGTCGCCAATGCTGTCACCGTGGCGGGTGATGCACAGATATTGCAGTGGCAGGCGCGAACGGGCGGGCAGCTTTCGCGGCTTGCCATCTCGCGCGCCGGGCCCATGGGCGGCATCATCGCCTGGCGCGCGCTCAGGCCCGTCACCCAGTTGATCGCGGAGAAACCATGAGCGGAACCGTCTACGGGCTTGGTGTCGGGCCGGGCGACCCCGAGCTGCTGACCCTCAAGGCCCTGCGCATCCTGCAGGCATCGCCCGTGCTCGCCTATCCCGCGCCGGAGACGGGCGACAGCCTGACCCGCAGCATCGTCGCCGAGCATCTGCCGAAAGGCCAGAGGGAGATCGCCATTCGCGTGCCCATGGTCGTCGAACGCTTTCCCGCCCGCGAAGTCTATGACGGCGCGGCCGAGGAGATCGCCGGCGTGGTCGCAGGCGGCGAGGACGTGGCGGTGCTCTGCGAGGGCGACCCCTTTCTCTACGGCTCGTTCATGTATCTCTTCGCCCGCCTCGCCGAGCGCTGCCCGGTCGAAGTGGTGCCGGGTGTTTCGTCGCTGACCGCCGCGGCCTGCCGCCTCGGCATGCCGCTGACGTCGCGCAACGACGTGCTGGCAGTGATCCCGGCGCCGCTCGAGGCAGATTTGCTGGCCGCGCGCCTGGCGGAGGTTGAGGCGGCGGCCATCATCAAGCTCGGCCGGCATTTCACCAAAGTGCGCCATGTGCTCGACGATGCCGGGCTCGCCGAGCATGCCCGTTACGTGGAGCACGCCACCATGGCCGACGAGCGCACCCTGCCCTTGGCCGAGGTCGATCCCTCGGCGGTGCCCTATTTCTCGATGATCCTGGTACACCGGCGCGGCGAGGCCTGGCTATGAGCCCGGTTATCTTAACGGTGACTGCCTCGGGTCTGGCGACCGCGAAGCGTGTCGCAAACGCCCTGCCGGAGGCCGAGTTGTGCGAGCGTGCCGATGCGAGCTTCGCAGAGTTAGTGCGCAATCTGTTTGCTGACGGCAGGCCGGTCATCGGGGTCTGCGCTGCCGGCGTATTGATCCGCTGCCTAGCGCCCCTGCTTTCCGACAAGACGAGCGAGCCGCCGGTGATCGCTATCAGCGATGACGGCAGCGCAGTGGTGCCGCTGCTCGGCGGCCATCGCGGCGCCAACGCGCTGGCTGAGACCATCGCTGAGGCGCTCGGGGCCAAAGCCGCAATCACCACGGCGAGCGATGTGCGGTTCGGAGTGACGCTCGACGACCCGCCGGCCGGCTGGCGTCTGGTCAATCCCGAGCACGTCAAGCCGTTCACCGCCGCCCTGCTCGCCGGCTCGGGCGTTGCGATCGAGGGCGAAGCACCGTGGCTCAGGACCCTCCCGAGCAGAGACGGCTTGCGCATCATGGTCACGGACCAGGCGATCGCTGGTGACGAGACAACCCTGGTCTATCACCCGCAAACCTATGCGCTCGGCCTTGGCTGCGAGCGCGGCGCCGTTGATGCTATCCCGTTAGCACGCGAGGTTCTGGCGGAGGCGGACATCGCGCCGGGGGCGGTGGCCTGCATCGCCTCCCTCGACATCAAGGCGGACGAGCCGGCGCTGGCGGCACTCGCCGCCGAGCTTGGCGTGCCGCTGCGGGTCTTTCCCGCCGCGCGCCTGGAGCACGAGACGCCGCGTTTGAGCAAGCCCTCCGAAACGGTGTTCCGCGAGGTCGGCTGCCATGGCGTGGCCGAAGGCGCGGCTCTGGCCTGCGTCGGCGGCGACGGCGCCTTGATCGTCGAGAAGCGCAAGCGCGATGGCGTCACCTGCGCCCTGGCGCGTGCCGCCGCACCGCTCGATGCGGACATGATCGGCGCCGCGCGCGGGCGCCTCGCCGTGGTCGGTATCGGCCCGGGGTCGTCGGATTGGCGCACGCCGGAAGCGAGCCGGTTGGTCGCAGAATCGACGGATCTGGTGGGCTACGGGCTTTACCTCGACCTGCTCGGCAATGTGACGGGCGAACGTCACGCCTATGCGCTGGGCGAGGAAGAGAAGCGCGTCGATGCTGCGCTCGATCTCGCGGCGGAAGGCAGGCAGGTCGCGCTGGTCTGCTCGGGCGATGCCGGCATATACGCGATGGCCTCGCTGGTCTTCGAGCGCCTGGAGCGCTGCGCCAAGCCCGCCTGGCGCCCGGTCGAAGTGGTGGTAGCGCCGGGCATATCCGCCTTGCAGGCGGCGGCGGCCAGGGCCGGGGCGCCGTTGGGCCACGACTTCTGCGCCATCTCGCTGTCGGACCTGATGACGCCGTGGGAGGTTATCGCGCGCCGCATCACGGCGGCGGCGGAGGGGGACTTTGTCGTCGCCTTCTACAATCCGGTCTCCAAGCGCAGGCGCCAGGGGCTGGTCGAGGCGCGGCGCATTCTGCTCGAGCATCGCGCGCAGGATACGCCGGTGCTGCTGGCGCGCAGTCTCGGCCGAAATGACGAGAGCGTGACGCCGACGACCCTTGGCGCCCTATCGGTCGACGATGTGGACATGATGACCCTGGTGATGGTCGGTGCCAGCGGCACGCGCACCCTCGAGCGCGATTTCGCCGCGCCCTGGGTCTATACGCCGCGTGGCTACGGGGATCGCTCATGACCGTGCATTTCATCGGTGCCGGGCCGGGCGCCGCGGACCTCATCACCGTGCGCGGGCGCGATCTGATCGCCGCCTGCCCGGTCTGCCTCTATGCCGGCTCCCTGGTGCCGGCGGAGGTGGTGGCCGTGGCACCGGAGGGCGCGCACGTGGTCGACACCGCGCCGCTCACCCTCGACGAGATCGTCGCCGAGATGCAGACAGCCGATGGGGCCGGACACGACGTGGCGCGGGTGCATTCGGGCGACCCCTCGCTCTACGGCGCCATCGCCGAACAGATGCGCAGGCTCGACGCCCTCGGCATTCCTTACGACATCACCCCCGGCGTGCCCGCCTTCGCCGCGGCCGCCGCGACCCTCGGCTGCGAGCTGACCAAGCCCGGGCTGAGCCAGACCGTGATCCTCACGCGCACCGCCGGCAAGGCCTCGGCCATGCCCGAAGGCGAGGAACTGGAGACGCTGGGGCGATCCGGCGCCACCCTCGCCATCCATCTCTCGGTGCGAAACCTGCGCGCCGTCGTGCGCGCGCTCTCACCCCACTACGGCGAGGCCTGCCCCGTCGCCGTGGTCTACCGCGCCAGCTGGCCCGACGAGCAGATCATCCGCGGCACGTTGAGCGATATCCACAGCCTCGTCCGCGTTGCCAAGATCACCCGCACCGCGCTGATACTGGTGGGTCCGGCGCTCGACGACAGCGACCACGCCGACAGCGCGCTATACGCCGCGGATCACGCACATATTTTGCGGCCAAAGCGCAGGCGCGGTTAGCCCTTCAATATGGTGTCCCCATATTGAAGGGCTGGGAGGCTGGACTTCCGCGCGCACAGGCTTTATTGAATACGGTATACCGTATTCGAAAGAGGTGGGAATGCGCGCGATCGAAAGCCAGCCGGGGCTTGTGGAGCAGGCCTATGACTCGATTCTCGACTCCATCTGCGACGGCCAGCTGGCGGCGGGGGAGCGGCTGACCCAGGCGGAGATAGCAGAACGGCTCAATGTCTCGCGCCAACCAGTGGGCCAGGCGCTGGGGCTCTTGAAGGCCCAGGGCTTCGTTTGCGATGCCGGGCGGCGTGGGCTGATGGTGGCGCCGTTGTCGGCCGAGCTGGTGCGCCAGCAATACGAATATCGCGGCGCCGTCGATGCGCTGGCCGCCGCCAAGGCCGCCGAGCGTCACACCGAGGCCGATCTGGCGCGCGGCCGCGAGGCGCTGGCGCAAGGCCGCTCGGCCCTTGCCGACGGCTCCCTGGCGCGGGTCATCGAGGCAGAGGCGGCGTTTCACCGCTGGATCTACGAGACCGCGGGCAACCCCATCATCGTCGAGGCCATGGCGCGGCTCTGGGCGCATATGCGGCGCGTCATCGGCGCCGCCCTCGAGATGCCTGGCGACTGGCCGCACCGGGTCTGGCAGGAGCATCTGGCGATCTTCCACGCCATCGCGGCCGGCGATGCCGACCTCGCTGCCGAGCGCGCCCGCGCCCATGTCGAGGCGGCGCTCGTGGCCCTTACCGATACCCTGGACGGAGACGAGCATGACTGACGCCCCCATCCGCGTGCTGATCGCCAAGGTCGGCCTCGACGGCCACGACCGCGGCGTCAAGATCGTCGCGCGTGCCTTACGCGATGCCGGCATGGACGTGATCTATACGGGCCTCCACCGTACGCCGGAAGAGACGGTGACCGCGGCGGTCCAGGAGGATGTGGACGTGCTCGGCATCAGCCTGCTCTCGGGCGCACACATGACCATCTTCCCGCGCGTGCTCGAACTGCTCAAGGAAGCGGATGCGAGCGACATATTGCTGGTCGGCGGCGGCGTCATGCCCGACGAGGACGTGGTGGCACTGAAGGACGCAGGCGTCGCCGCGATCCTGCTGCAGGACACCCCGCCGACGGCCATCGTCGAGACCATCCGCAGCCTGATCGCGGCACGGGGCGCGCGCTGATGGAGCACTGGTCGTTTCCCCCCGCCTATGACGCGGGCTACCTACCGGCGCCGGACGCGCGCTACTGGTTCCCCGAGCGCGAATGCATGAACCCTGGCGCCCGCGACGCCGCCATCGTGGTGCGCCTGCGCGAGGTCATGGACTATGCCTGGGAACACGCCCCCTTTTATCGCCGCAAGTGGGACGAGGCGGGCGTGCATCCCTCGCACATCACCTCGCTGGAAGCCTTCGAGAAGGTCCCCGTAGTGACCAAGGCGGAGCTGCGGGCCTCGCAGGCCGCGCATCCCCCTTTCGGCGACTATCTCTGTATTCCCCCCGACACGGTACACCACATCCACGGCACTTCGGGCACCACCGGGCGGCCGACCACCTTCGGCATCGGCCGCGGCGACTGGCAGGCGACGGCGGAGGCCCATGCGCGGGTGCTCTGGGGCATGGGGGTGCGGCCGGGCGATACCCTGTTCGTCGCCGCCATCTTCTCGCTGTACCTGGGTTCCTGGGGCGCCATGCTGGGGGCCGAGCGGTTGGGCTGCCGGGTCTTCCCCTTCGGCGCCGGCGCCGGCGGCATGACCGCGCGCGCCGCCTCCTGGCTTGACGCGGTGCGGCCGCAGGCCTTCTACGGCACGCCGTCCTACGCCTTGCATCTGGCGGAAGTGGCGCGCGAGGAAGGCTATGAGCCGCGCGATTTCGGCCTGCGCGTGATGTTCTTCTCGGGCGAGCCCGGCGCCTCCATCCCCGGCGTGCGCGACCGCATCGCCGAGGCCTATGGCGCAACCGTGTTCGACTGCGGCACCATGGCCGAGATGACGCCGTTCATGAGCGCCGCCGGCTCGGCACAGGCCAGCGACGGCATGCTGCTGTGGCAGGACATGGTCTATCACGAGGTCTGCGACCCGGGCTCTTACGCCCGCGTCGCTTACGGTGAGCGCGGCACACCGGTCTACACCCATCTCGAACGCACCTCGCAGCCGATGATCCGCTTGCTGTCCAACGACCTCACCCATTGGGTCGATGGCCCGAGCCCCTGCGGGCGCACCTATCCGCGCCTGCCTGACGGCGTCTACGGCCGCATCGACGACATGTTCCAGGTCCGTGGCGAGAACATTTATCCCTCCGAGATCGATGCCGTGCTCAACACCGTCGACGGCTATGGCGGCGAGCATCGCATCGTCATCAGCCGCGAGGGCGCCATGGACGAGCTGCTGGTGCGCGTCGAGCCCGCGGCGGCCGCAGGCCCGGATTTCGGCGAGCGATGCGCGGCGGCGCTGCTCAAGGTGCTGGGCGTGCGCACGCGGGTGGAAGTGACAGCCTTAGACGAGTTCCCGCGCACGGACTTCAAGGCGCGCCGGGTGATCGACGACCGCGACATGTTCCGCAGCCTGATGGCGGGAGGCAAGCATGGCGCCTGACGACGCCCTGGCCCTGATCCCGCGCCTGCTGGCCGGCGAGACCCGCGCCATTGCGCGGCTGATGACCCGCGCCGAGACCGGCGATGCCGCAAGCCGCCCTGCCCTGGCACAAGCTTACGCCCATGGCGGCAAGGCGCATGTCATCGGGCTCACGGGCGTGCCGGGCTGCGGCAAATCGACCCTGGTGCGCGCCCTGGCCATGGCGCTGCGCGAGCAGGGCCGGAAAGTGGGTATCGTCGCGGTCGATCCCTCCAGCCCGTTCTCGGGCGGCGCCATTCTCGGCGACCGCATCCGCATGGCGGACATCGCCGGCGATCCCGGCATCTTCATCCGCTCCATGGCCTCGCGCGGGGCCTTGGGCGGGCTCGCGCGGGCGAGCCTGGATGCGGTGGACCTGCTCGATGCGGCGGGCTTCGATCCGGTCATCATCGAGACCGTCGGGGTGGGCCAGGACGAGGTCGATATCGTGCGCGTCGCCGATACCACGGTGGTGGTCTCCGCGCCGGGCCTCGGCGACGACATCCAGGCCATCAAGGCGGGCGTGCTGGAGATCGCCGATATCCACATGGTCAGCAAGGGCGACCGGCCTGATGCCGACAAGACCGTGGCCGAGCTCAAGCAGATGCTGATGCTGGGCGAGCTCAAGCAACAGGGCTGGGCGGTGCCGGTGCTGGCCACCAGCGCGCTGACGGGCGACGGCATCGACGAGCTGCTGGGCCTGATCGACGGCCACCGCGCCCATCTCAAGGACAGCGGCTCGCTGGCGGCGCGGCGCCGCCGCAGCGCCGAGACCCGCACGCTGAAGATCGCCGAAGGCATCATCCGCGCCCGTTACGCGGCCGGGCGCGGGGCCGAGGCCCAGGCGATCATCGACCGCGTCGGCGCCAGAGAGCTGGACCCGCACGGGGCGGCGCTGGCATTGTTGGACATTCTCAATCGGGAGGGCGCGGCATGAGCAAGGATGGCATGGCTTTGGAGCAGCTGGAACAGGCCTGCGCCGAATGGGAGGCCGAGGACGTTGCGGCATTTCTCGCCCGCCAGCCGGAATCCCATGACAGCTACCACAGCACGTCGGGCTTCGACCTCAAGCGCACCTATACGGCGCTCGATGTGGCAGACACGCCGCTCGAGGATATCGGCCTGCCCGGGCGCTATCCCTTCACCCGCGGCCCCTATCCCACCATGTATCGCGGCCGGCTCTGGACCATGCGCCAGATCGCCGGCTTCGGCACCGGCGAGGACACCAACGAGCGCTTCCGCTATCTGCTGGCGCAAGGGCAAAGCGGGCTGTCGACCGATTTCGACATGCCGACCCTGATGGGCTACGACTCCGACCATGCCATGAGCCACGGCGAGGTCGGCCGCGAAGGCGTGGCGATCGACACCATCGACGACATGGAAAAGCTCTTCGACGGCATCGACCTGACGCAAATCTCGGTGTCGCTGACCATCAACCCGAGCGCCTGGGTGATGTACGCCATGTATATCGCCCTCGGGAAGCGCCGCGGCTACGACCTGAACGACCTTTCGGGTACCATCCAGGCCGACATCCTCAAGGAATACGTGGCGCAGAAGGAATGGATCTATCCGATCCGCCCCTCGGTGCGCCTGGTGCGCGACTGCATCGCCTATGGCGCCCGGCACATGCGCCGCTACAACCCGGTCAACATCTCCGGCTACCACATCTCCGAGGCCGGCGCGACGCCGGTGCAGGAAGCCGCCTTCACCATGGCCAACACCATCGCCTATGTGGAGGAGGTGGTGGCCTCGGGACTGTCGGTGGACGAGTTCGCGCCGCGGCTGTCGTTCTTCTTCGTCAGCCAGGCGGACATGTTCGAGGAGGTGGCGAAGTTCCGGGCGCTGCGCCGGGTCTACGCCAAGATCATGAAGACGCGCTTCGGGGCCAAGAAGGCGGAATCCATGCGCCTGCGCTTCCACGCCCAGACCGCGGCGGCGTCGCTCACCAAGCCGCAATACCAGATCAACCTGGTGCGCACCGCCTATCAGGCGCTCGCCGCCGTGCTCGGGGGCTGCCAGAGCCTGCACACCAACGGCATGGACGAGGCCTTCACCATCCCCACCGAGGAGGCCATGCGGCTGGCGCTGCGCACCCAGCAGATCATGGCCGACGAGAGCAACATCACCTCGGTGGTCGATCCCCTGGGCGGCTCATATTATGTCGAGCACCTGACCACCAAGATGGAGCGCGAGATCTTCGCCATCCTCGACAAGGTCGACGAGATGGGCGGCACGGTGAAGGCCATCGAGGCCGGCTGGTTCCAGCGCGAGATCGCGGATTCCGCCTATAACGAAGCCCTGGCCCGCGAAAGCGGCGAGCAGACCGTGATCGGCGTCAACAAGTATGTCGAGACGGACGAGGCCGACCCGGACATCGAAGTCCACCCCTACGACCCGGAGACGGAGCGCCGCCAGATCGCCGCCCTGCACAAGACCCGCAGCCAGCGCGACAACGACGAGGTGGCCCGGCTGATGCAAAAGCTGCGCGAGGTCGCGGCGGACGAGACGGCGAACATCATGCCGGTGACGATAGAGCTGGCGGAAGCGCGGGCGTCGATGGGCGAGATCGTGGAGTGTCTGAAGGAGATGTGGGGCGGGTATCGGGAAGTGCCGGTTTTTTAGGGGGCAACGACGGAGACCTGAAATGGAGTTGTTGCAGTTTTTGAGCGGATAGGGAAACGACGAATATGCTGCTTCGGTCGATCTTTGCAGTACCGCCCAACCACTCATGACACCCCAAAGATATTCCGTTAGAATAATTGGCAATATTTCACGGAGATTGCCATGCACCCTGATGATTTGAACTACGCAAACCTCTCTGGGCAAATTCTCAGATCCTACTCTTATGATGGTAGGACAGAGTCTGCATCTTTCCTCGCTTGGTTCCTTGAGAACATCCTGCGGCTTAGCGATGTAGACGCTGCAGATGCGATTTGCGATGGCCCCTCTGAGGTGGTCCCACATTGTTGGACAGGTTGGCGGCCTAGTTAACAGCCCGTTGATTAAGTGGCTTTGCTGATTCTCACTCCCAGACGATGAA
>CAYPAX010000002.1:0-81061 GCA_964408735.1 uncultured Rhodospirillaceae bacterium
TTACGGGCGCACATCGCAGGCGATTGGCTTAAACCAAGCTATGCCACAGTGCTGCGCGGTGAAAAATGTGGACTTTTCTTATCGTGCCGTGGATATTGTTGTGATGGTAAAGGCGGGGTGAATGTAACCTTGTCGGCGATGCGAAGCTTTGGAAGTTCAGGGGTCGATGCGCAAATTGCTACGCTAAGCTTGTGTGGCGGATTGCTGAGGAAATTTGTTTCGAAATGTTCCGAACATGACGAGGGGATTGCGTGGCGTCAGGAAATCTGCTGATGCCGGTATCATGTGCGGACGTTGAGTGTGGTCAGATGAACCTTCATGGACGCGAGCAGGAATTTCGACCTCTCAGTTGGGTAGGCGGTTTTCCGGTCGCGGCAAGAACACTAAGGAGCTGAACTAGGAATGGCCCTAAATCCGAATCCGGTTGATATTCACGTCGGTAGCCGCATCCGGCTGCGCCGCACGTTGCTCGGTATGAGCCAGGAAAAGCTGGGGAGGGCGATCAACCTGACCTTCCAGCAGATCCAGAAATACGAGCGTGGCACCAACCGCGTCGGCTCGAGCCGGCTTTATCAGCTGTCGCAAGTTCTGAGTGTTCCGATCTCGTTCTTCTTCGACGACATGCCGGCCGAAGTCAGTGGCGGCGCGCCGGGCCTTGCCGAGGCCGCCGAGCCGTTCAGCCAGGATCTGCTGTCCAAGCGCGAGACGCTGGAGCTGATTCGCGCCTATCACCGCATTACCGATACCAGTGTGCGCCGCCGGGTTTTCGACCTGGTCAAGTCGCTTGGCGTGCATATGTCCGATAGCGGAAACTGATCTGCTTCCACGGGGCTTGGCACCCGTGGAAGTTTCCCAAACAAGGTGATATGTAGGCGGCCGCGCTTCACGCGGCTGCCGTCGGGTGTCTGCGGACGCCCGTTTCTTGTTGACTCGCTTGCGGAGTGATCCGCCACAGGGGAATCCATGACCACCACCGACTATCTGTTCACCAGCGAATCCGTTTCCGAAGGCCATCCTGACAAGCTTTGCGATCGGGTTTCCGACGCGGTCGTCGATGCCTATTTGGGTGACCAGGATCCGGAGGTGCGCGTTGCCTGCGAGGTGTTGGCGACCACCAATATGATGGTCATTGCCGGGGAGACCCGGGGGCCGGAGATGAGTCCTGGCCGGATCGAGGAGATCGCGCGTGCCGCGGTCCGCGACATCGGCTACGAGCAGGAAGGCTTCCATTGGCGTGACGCCAAGGTCGATGTCCGCCTGCACAATCAGTCGCCGGATATCGCCCAGGGCGTCGATGCCGGCGGCAACAAGGACGTCGGCGCCGGCGACCAGGGCATCATGTTCGGCTATGCCTGCCGCGAGACCGACGTTCTGATGCCGGCCCCGCTGTTTTACAGCCACGAGATTCTGCGCTCCCTGGCCGGGGTGCGCCATTCCGGCGCCGAGCCGGGCCTGCTGCCGGATTCGAAAAGCCAGGTGACCTTGCGCTATGTCAATGGCGAGCCGATTGGTGCCACCTCTGTCGTGGTGTCCACCCAGCATGCCGCCGAGCTCGACCAGGCGGCGGTGCGCGAAATCGTCCGCCCGCACGTGGTCGACGTGCTGCCCGAGGGCTGGATGTGCTCTGAGGATTCGTTCTACGTCAATCCCACCGGGCGCTTCGTGGTCGGCGGACCCGACGGCGATACCGGTGTCACGGGACGCAAGATAATTGTCGATACCTATGGCGGCGCAGCGCCCCATGGCGGCGGCGCCTTCTCGGGCAAGGATCCGAGCAAGGTCGACCGCTCGGCGGCTTATGCGGCGCGCTATCTGGCCAAGAATGTCGTGGCTGCCGAGCTGGCGGACAAATGCACCATCCAGCTGGCCTATGCCATCGGCGTCTCCAAGCCGCTCTCGGTCTATGTCGACACCCATGGCACGGGCAAGGTCGACGAGGCCCGCCTCGGCGAGGCGCTGCAAAAGCAAATGGATTTGTCGCCACGCGGCATTCGCGATCATCTCCAGCTCATCCGCCCGATCTACGCGCGCACGGCGGCTTACGGCCATTTCGGCCGGGCGCATGAGGCGGATGGCGGTTTCTCATGGGAACGCACCGACCTGACCGACTCGCTGGCGTCTGCACTGGCTTGACGCGAGACGGCGAGCAACAGGCTGGCAAGAAGCGCAGGGTCGTCCACGGCCGGCACGGCGCCAAGCGGTTGCGCGCCGGGCGCCGCCGGCTGCTCGACGAGCTTTTGCCGCGCCTCGAGATATCCCTGCCCGAGCGCGGCGAGCTGGCGGCACCCCTGTCCCTGTTTCCGGCCACTGCGCGCAGCGCCTTGTGGCTCGAAATCGGCTTCGGCGCGGGCGAGCATCTGGCGGCCCAGGCTGCTGCCCACCCCGAGGTCGGCATCATCGGCTGCGAGCCCTACCGCAACGGCATCGCCCGCCTGCTCGGCGATATTGAGAGCCAAGGCCTCAATAACATCCGCCTTTTCACCGATCACGCCGCCGATCTTGTGGCCGCTTTGCCGGCAGCCTCGCTGGAGCGGGTCTTTCTGCTATTCCCCGATCCCTGGCCGAAACGCCGTCATCACAAGCGGCGTATCGTGCAGACCGAATTTCTCGACCATTTGGCACGGGCGATGGCGGCAGGCGGCGAGCTGCGCGTGGCCAGCGACCATAAGGGCTATTGTCATTGGATCATGGCGCATTTGCTTGGCCATACCGGTTTTGCCTGGGAGGGGGGCGATTGGCGCGCCCGGCCAGCCGATTGGCCGCCGACGCGCTATGAGGCGAAGGCGCTGGCGGCGGGTTCGCGCTGTGTTTATTTGCGCTTTCGCCGGCGGTTGCGGTCGCGGCGACCTTGAAGCGCAGGGCGTTTTCGTTATATAGGAGCCATAAGAGAAAGAAGCCGGGTCTGAAAGGCTGTTTCGGAACCGTGGGCCAAGTGCCCACTTTTTTGTTTCTGGGTTTGCGATTTGGCCCGAGCCACGCACGAAGCCCTTGAGAAGTTGATCGCGCCAACCGTGGTGGCGATGGGGTATAATTTGGTGCGGGTTCGCCTCTACGAAGGTGGCGAGCCGCGCCTGCAGGTTATGGCCGAGCGCGAAGCCGACGGAACGATGACCGTCGACGATTGCGCGGCCCTGAGCCGGGCCCTGTCTGCGGTACTGGATGTCGAGGATCCGATCGGCGGGTCCTACGATCTCGAGATCAGCTCGCCGGGGATCGACAGGCCGCTGGTGCGGCCGGACGACTATGAGCGGTTCAGCGGCTTCGAAGCCAAGCTGGAGACAGCGACGCTGATCGACGGGCGACGGCGTTTCCGGGGCCGGCTGCTGGGACTGGACGGTGATGAGGTGCGCGTTACGTTGCGCGATGGCAGGGAGGCGAGCTTGCCATTGGCGGCCATACGCGAGGCCAAGCTGGTACTTACGGACGAGCTGGTAAAGGCGAGTCTGAGCGGTGCAAGGACGACGGACGAATAGGACATCATGGCGAGTGAAGCGATACCAAGCCTGACCCGACCTGAGCTGCTGCGCGTAGCGGACGCGGTCGCGCGCGACAAGTCGATCGATCGCGAGATCGTAATCGAGGCGATGGAGCAGGCGATTCAAACCGCGGCCCGGCGCAAATATGGCCAGGAGCTGGACATCGCCGCCGAGATCGATCGGCGCAGCGGCGAGATTCGCCTGGCCCGGCGGCGTGAAGTGGTCGAGGAGATCGAAGAGGACTCGACGCAGATGCTGCTGGCCGAGGCGCAGCAATACGATCCGGCGCTCGGTCTCGGTGATTTTCTGATCGAGCCTTTGCCGCCGATCGACTTGGGGCGCGTCGCTGCGCAAGCGGCAAAACAGGTCATCGTGCAACGGGTGCGGGATGCCGAGCGCGATCGCCAATTCGAGGAATACAAAGGCCGCATCGGCGAAATCGTCAATGGCGTAGTCAAGCGCGTCGAATACGGCAACGTCATCATCGAGCTCGGCCGGGCCGAAGCCATCATGCGCCGCGACGAATCCCTGCCACGGGAGAACTTCCGCAACGGCGACCGCATGCGCGCCTTTATCTACGACGTGCGCCAGGAGCCGCGCGGGCCGCAGATCTTCCTGTCGCGGGCACGGCCCGAGTTCATGGCCAGCCTGTTCAGCCAGGAGGTGCCCGAGATCTATGACAGCATCATCGAGATCAAATCGGTGGCGCGGGATCCCGGCAGCCGCGCCAAGATCGCGGTGCTTTCGAACGATTCGAGCATTGACCCGGTCGGCGCCTGCGTCGGCATGCGGGGCAGCCGCGTTCAGGCGGTGGTGAACGAGCTGCAAGGCGAGAAGATCGACATCATCCAATGGAACCCCGACGCGGCCACCTTCATCGTTAATGCCTTGGCGCCCGCCGAGGTCACCAAGGTCGTGCTCGACGAGGACAATCAGCGCATCGAAGTGGTGGTGCCGGACGACCAGCTCAGCCTGGCCATCGGGCGGCGCGGCCAGAACGTGCGCTTGGCCTCGCAGCTTACGGGCTGGGATATCGACATCATGACCGAGGCACAGGAGTCCGAGCGTCGCGGCGAGGAGATGCGTGAGGTATCGGGCCTCTTCATGGAGGCCCTGAACGTCGACGAGGTGATCGCCCAGCTGCTGGTCACCGAGGGATTTTCCTCGGTCGAGGCGGTGGCTTTCATGCCCGTCGAGGAGTTGGCGGAAATAGAGGGTTTTGATGAATCCCTGGCTGAGGAGCTGCGTGAGCGCGCGCGCGACTATCTGCAGCGCCGCGATGCGGACCTCAGCACGAAGCGCCAGGAGCTCGGTGTGGACGAAGCGGTGGCGGCGATCGAGGCGCTGAGCCCGGCCATGCTCGTGGCGCTTGGCGAGGCGGGCATCAAGACCTTGGACGATTTGGGCGATCTGGCGGGCGACGAACTGCGTGAGATTGTCGGCGAGGGGGCCATGGACGAGGCCGCCGCCGGCGCTGTCATCATGAGCGCGCGCGCCCACTGGTTCCCGGACGAGCCGGCCCCGGCCGGCGAGGACAGCCAGGCCGAAGAGGCGCCGTCTGCGGCGTCCGGCGAGTGAGCGGGATCGGAGAGCGGTGGTGGCGACGGCATCGGCAGCAGTCGTTGAGAGCGAGCCCGTACGCCGCTGCGTGGTCAGCGGCGAGAGGCTCGAAAAGCGGCGGCTGATCCGCTTTGTCGCCGCGCCGGATGGCGCCGTCGTTCCCGATATCGAGATGACCCTGCCCGGCCGCGGCTTGTGGGTTGGTGCCGAACGGGCGCTGGTCGAACGTGCCGTTGCCAAGGGGCGGCTGTCCCGCCTTGGACGCCCGGCGGCCGACATGGCCGATCGCATCGAGGCATTGCTGGCGCGCCGTTGCCGTGAATTGCTGGGCTTGGGCAGGCGTGCGGGTCTGGTGGTTGCCGGCATGGAGAAAGTGCGCGCCTGTCTTGCGGCGGGCGAGGCCTGCGTGGTCGCCGAAGCTCGTGACGGTGCCGAGGATGGCGCGGCCAAGATCGCCAGGCTGGTTGCCTCGGCGTCGCCGTCGCCGGTGCTGGTGCGGGTGCTGGAGCGGGCCGAGCTTGGCCTGGCGCTCGGCCGCGAAGATGCTGTCCATGTCGCTATGCGGCAGGGGCGGCTGAGCGATCTGTTCCTGGACGAGATGCGAAGGCTGGCAGGCTTTCGCAGCGGCGCGGCAGAGGCCGGCGCCGCGAAGCGAATCTGAAGGAGGCCGAAGGGCGAAGATGAGCGAAAACAAAGATAGCGGCGAGAAGAAGACCCTCGGCCTTTCGCGACCGGGCAAGCTAGAGCTGCGCAAGACCGTCGGTGGCGGGCAGGTTCGCCAGAGCTTCTCCCACGGCCGCAGCAAGACCGTTCAGGTCGAGGTCAAGAAGAAGCGCACCTTCCAGCGCGGCGAATCGGGTGCCATGTCCGAGGTGACGCGGCGGGCGGAGGCCGAAGCCGAGGCGCCTGTCGAAGAGGAAGTGGCGGCACCCGAGGCGACGACCCCCAGCCATCTCACTGGCGAGGAGCGCGCAGCCCGCGCCCGGGCGCTTGAATCCGCCCGCCAGGACGAGGCCGACGCGGAGCGCCAGCGCAAGGAGCAGGCCGAAGAGGAGGAGCGCAACCGGGTTGCGGCGGAAGAGGCCGCGCGACGGGAGGCCGAGGAGCGCGCTGTCGAGGAAGCGCGGCTCGAGGCCGAGCGCAAGGCCGCCGAGGAGGCCGAAAAGGCGAACCAGAAGACGGAAGCCGCCGCCGTCGCCAAGGACACCGCCAAGCCGGCGGCCGAGAAGCCGGCGGCCAAACCCAAGCCCAAGGCGCCCGTCAGGCGCAAGGAGTCCGAGGCGGAGGAGAGCGCCGCGGCACAACAGCAGCGCCGCAAGAAGGGCCACGGCCACCGACTCTCGATAGAGCGCCGCGATCAGCGTCGGCGCACGGGCAAGTTGACAGTCGTGCAGGCGCTCAGCGACGAGGAGCGCCAGCGCAGCCTGGCCTCGGTGCGCCGGGCACGTGAGCGTGAAAAGCGCGCGGCCGCAGGCCGCCAGACAGGCGAGGTACGCAAAGTCGTGCGCGAAGTTGTTGTTCCCGAAGCGATTACCGTCCAGGAGCTCGGCAATCGCATGGCCGTGCGTGGCGGCGAAGTTGTCAAGGCGCTTATGAAGATGGGCGTGATGGCGACCGTCAATCAGGTTATCGATGCCGACACTGCCGAGCTCGTGGTGTCCGAGTTCGGCCATCGCCTCAAGCGCGTCAGCGAGGCCGATGTCGAGGTTGGCCTCAGCGGACCCGAGGATAGCGCCGAGCAGCTGCAGCCGCGTGCGCCCGTGGTTACCGTCATGGGGCATGTCGACCACGGCAAGACGTCGCTTCTGGATGCCCTGCGTGCCACCGATGTGGCTGGTGGCGAGGCCGGCGGCATCACCCAGCATATCGCTGCCTATCAGGTCGATATGGCGTCCGGCGCCAAGATCACCTTTCTCGACACGCCCGGCCATGCGGCCTTCACGCAGATGCGCCAGCGCGGCGCCAATACCACCGATATCGTGGTCCTGGTGGTTGCCGCGGACGATGGCGTCATGCCGCAGACGGCCGAGGCCATCCAGCACACCCAGGCGGCCGGCGTGCCGATGATCGTCGCCATCAACAAGATGGACCGCCCCGATGCCAATCCGGACAAGGTGCGCAACGAGCTGTTGCAGCACAATATTGTCGTCGAGGAGCTTGGCGGCGACGTGCAGACCGTGCCGGTCTCGGCGCTCAAGCACGACAACCTGGACAAGCTGGAGGAGGCCATCCTGTTGCAGGCGGAAATCCTCGAGCTGGCGGCCAATCCCGAGCGCCCGGCCGAGGGCGTGGTCATCGAGGCGCGGCGTGAGAGCGGCCGCGGCGTCGTCGCGACAATGCTCGTCCAGCGCGGCACCTTGGCGATCGGCGACATCGTCGTGGCGGGCAGCGAATGGGGCAGGGTGCGGGCCTTGATCGACGACCGCGGCAACAACGCCAAGGCGGTCGGCCCGTCGGAGCCGGTCGAGGTGCTTGGCCTCAACGACACACCCCAGGCCGGCGACGAAATGGTCGTGGTGCCGGACGAGGCGCGCGCCCGCGAGGTGACCGAATATCGCCAGAGCCAGCGGCGCGAGCGTACCGCGCTGGCCGGCGCGCGCGGCTCCGTCGAGCAGATGCTGTCGCAGATCGCGCAAGGAGAAGCCAAAGAGCTGCCGCTGGTCATCAAGGCCGACGTGCATGGCTCGATGGAGGCCATTCTGGCCAGTCTCGCCAACCTGACCGAGAACGAGGACGAGGTATCGTCCCGCGTCCTGCTTTCGGGTGTCGGTGGCATCAGCCGCTCCGACGTCACCTTGGCCGCAGCGTCGAGCGCGGTGATCTTCGGCTTCAATGTGCGCGCCGATCCGTCGGCAAGGGCCATGGCCAAGCGCGATGGCGTCGATATCCGATACTACTCGGTGATCTATGAATTGCTGGACGATGTGCGCGGCATGCTGTCGGGAATGCTAGCGCCTGTGGAGCGCGAGGAGTTGCTCGGCTATGCCCGCATCAAGGAGGTTTTCAGCATCACCAAGGTCGGCAAGGTGGCTGGCTGCGAGGTGACCGAAGGGACCGTGCGACGTGGCGCCCACGTGCGCATCCTGCGCGACAATGTGGTCATTCACACCGGCGCCCTGTCGACCCTCAAGCGCCACAAGGAAGAGGTGCGCGAAGTCAAGGAAGGCCTCGAGTGCGGCCTGGGTTTCGAGAACTATCAGGACATCAAGCAAGACGACGTCATCGAGGTTTTCGAAATTCAGCGGGTCGCGCGCGAGCTGCAGGCGTGAGGCGCGGGCGGCGATGGCGCGCAAGCGCGGAAAAGGGCACGGGCCCAGCCAACGTCAGCTTCGTGTCGGTGAATCCCTGCGCCACGCCCTGGCCGAGTTGCTGGGGCGGCGCGAGCTGCGCGACCCGGCCCTGGCGGACGTGTCGATAACGGTCACCGAGGTCCAGGTCAGTCCCGACATGCGCAACGCTACGGTCTACGTGCTGCCGTTGGGTGCCGAGGACGTGGAGGCGGTGCTCGAAGGGCTGGGCCGTGCCGCGCCCCATCTCGGCTCCCGGGTGGCGCGCCTGATGAAGCTCAAATATTCGCCGCGGCTGAGCTTTACCGCGGAAACCGGTTTCGACCATGCTTCCCGCATCGACGCGGTGATCGACGCCTCGCTGGCGGACGACGATGAACGCTGAGCCGGGGCGGGTTCGCAAAGGTGGCCGCCGCCGCAAGGGCCGTGCCGTACACGGTTGGCTGATTCTCGACAAGCCGTCGGGCGTGACCTCGACCGCAGCTGTCGGGCGCGCCCGCAGGCTTTTGGATGCGGCCAAGGTGGGCCATGGCGGCACCCTCGACCCCCTCGCCACCGGTGTCCTGCCGTTGGCATTTGGTGAGGCCACCAAGACCGTGCCTTATCTCATGGACAGCCGCAAAAGCTACCGATTCACCATGCGTTGGGGCGTCGGCAGTGCCACCGACGATGCCGAGGGCGAGATCATCGAGACCAGCGACGTGCGGCCCGGGCGCGAGGCGATCGAGGCGGCACTCGGAGATTTTGTCGGCGACATCGACCAGGTGCCGCCCAAGTTCAGCGCCATCAAGGTGGACGGCCAACGCGCCTACGACCTGGCGCGCGACGACCAGGCCGTAGAGCTGGCGCCGCGCAGCGTTCGCATCGACCATTTGGCCTTATCAGCGGTGGACGATGCCGATCACGCTACCTTCGAGATGGCGTGCGGCAAGGGCGCCTATGTTCGCGCCGTGGTGCGCGATTTGGCCCATGCCCTAGGCTCATGTGGCCATGTGACGGCGCTGTGCCGGACCCGGGTCGGGCCGTTTGCTCTCGAGGATGCGATTTCGCTTGCCGAATTGGAAGCGCTCGACGATAGTGTCGCCGCCGAACAGTCCCTGTTGCCGGTGGCGCAAGGACTCGTCGGGATTCCGGGTATGCCGGTCAATGTGGACCAGGCCCAACGCCTCAAGGCGGGGCAGGCGGTCCCGTTGGTTCGGCCGCCGGTTGGCCTCGACGGTTCGGATCTGGCCGAAGGCACCCTGTGGACTTGTCTCGTTGACAGGCCCGTGGCTTTGGTGGAACTGCGCAGCGGCGTTCTGAGGCCGCTGCGTGTCTTCAATTTTTGACGTTTGGACTGTGGACGGGAGAGTTTCGGAATTATGTCGATAACGGTTGCGCGCAAGCAGGAGCTGGTCGGCGAGTTCGCCACCAAGGCGGATGACACGGGCTCGCCCGAGGTGCAGGTGGCGATTCTGACCGAGCGCATCGCCAATTTGACCGAGCACTTCAAGACCCACGCCAAAGACAGGCACTCCAGGCGCGGTCTGCTCAAGCTCGTGAGCAAGCGCCGCCGTCTGCTCGACTATCTGAAGGACAGGGACGCCGGTCGCTACAAGACCTTGATCGAGCGCCTTGGGCTGCGCCGTTGAGGCAAAGCCAGCGTAATGCGCGATCGCCTGCCGCCGCCTGGCGCGCGGTGGCGGTGGCGCCGATGCCCGGCCCTCACGGCCGGGCTTTTTGTTTGCCGGCAGCCGAATGGCGGCGCCGGAACGTAGGTTAGGAAAAGGTTAGATGTTCAATATCCATCGCAAGGAAATCACCTGGGGCGGACGCCCTCTAGTTTTGGAGACCGGGCGCATCGCCCGGCAGGCCGACGGCGCGGTTCTGGTCACCTATGGTGAGACCACGGTGCTGTGCACGGCCGTTGCCCAGAAGGCGCCGCGTGCCGGCATCGATTTCTTCCCGCTGACAGTCAACTATCAGGAAAAAACCTTCGCCGCCGGCAAGATTCCCGGCGGTTTCTTTAAGCGGGAAGGTCGGCCGAACGAGAAGGAAACCCTCACTTCGCGGCTGATCGACAGGCCGATCCGACCGCTTTTCGCGAGCGGTTTCCGAAATGAGACGCAGGTCATCTGCACCGTGCTCGCGCACGATCTCGAAAACGATCCCGATATTGCCTCGATGGTCGGCGCCTCGGCGGCGCTGACCATTTCCGGCATTCCCTTCCTCGGCCCCATCGGTGGCGCCCGGGTCGGCTATGTCGACGGCGAATACGTGCTCAACCCGGCACCCGAGGTGCTCGAGAACAGTGTGCTCGACCTTATTGTCGCCGGCACCGCCACGGGCGTTCTGATGGTCGAATCCGAAGCAAAGGAGCTTTCGGAAGAGGTCATGCTGGGCGCCGTGAACTTCGGTCATGAGCAAATGCAGCCGGTCATCAATGCCATCATCGAGCTCGCCGAAGCCTGCGCCAAGGAGCCTTGGGACGTGCCCGAGGGCCCGGACCTGGGCGATCTGCCGTCGCGGGTCGAAGACGTGGCGCGCTCCGGCCTCGAGGCTGCTTACGGCGAAGTGCAGAAGCAAAAGCGGGTCGAGGCGGTCGACGCGGTTCGCCAGTCGGCCTACGCCGCTTTCGACAACGACGACGCCGTCGATTCGAGCGCCGTGGGTGGCCTCCTGAAGTCGCTCGAGAAGGACATCGTGCGTGGCGCCGTGCTCAAGACCGGCAACCGTATCGATGGCCGCGACACCAAGACGGTGCGCCCCATCACTGCCGAGGTCGGCGTGCTGCCGCTGGCCCATGGCTCGGCCCTGTTCACCCGTGGCGAGACCCAGGCGCTGGTGGTGACCACGCTTGGCACCGGCCAGGACGAGCAGATCATCGATGCGCTCGACGGCGAATATCGCGAGCATTTCATGCTGCACTACAATTTCCCGCCCTATTCGGTGGGCGAGGCAAGCTTCCTGCGCTCGCCGGGGCGGCGTGAAATCGGCCACGGCAAGCTGGCCTGGCGTGCCATTCATCCGGTCATGCCGGCCAAGGACGACTTCCCCTATACGGTGCGTGTGGTCTCCGAGATCACCGAATCCAATGGCTCGTCGTCGATGGCCAGCGTCTGCGGCACCTCGTTGTCGCTGATGGATGCGGGCGTGCCGCTGGGCCGCCCGACCGCCGGCATTGCCATGGGTCTGATCAAGGAAGGCGACGACTACGTCGTGCTGTCGGACATCCTTGGCGACGAGGATCACCTTGGCGACATGGACTTCAAGGTCGCCGGCACCGACCAGGGCATCACCTCCCTGCAGATGGACATCAAGATCACCGGCATCACGGCCGAGATCATGGAGGTCGCACTCGGTCAGGCCCGCGATGGCCGCCTGCACATCCTTGGCGAGATGTCCCGCGCGCTGGAGGCTTCGCGTGAGGAGGTCAGTGGCAATGCCCCCCGCATCACCACCATCAACATCCCCAAGGACAAGATCCGCGAAGTCATCGGCACCGGCGGCAAGGTGATCCGCGAAATCACCGAGACCACCGGCACCAAGATCGACATCGAGGACGACGGCACCATCAAGGTGGCAGCGGTATCCTCCGAGGCCAGCGAGGAGGCCTTGAAATGGATCCGCGACATCGTCGCCGAGCCCGAGATCGGCGAGATCTACGACGGCAAGGTGGTCAAGGTCGTTGATTTCGGCGCCTTCGTGAACTTCATCGGTACCCGCGACGGCCTGGTGCATATCAGCGAGCTGGCACCGCATCGGGTCAAGTCGGTGACCGACGTAGTCAACGAGGGCGATACGGTGAAGGTCAAGGTGCTGGCGGTCGACGATCGCGGCAAGGTGCGGCTCAGCATC
Source organism: uncultured Rhodospirillaceae bacterium (assembly GCA_964408735.1). Taxonomy (GTDB): domain Bacteria; phylum Pseudomonadota; class Alphaproteobacteria; order UBA7887; family UBA7887; genus UBA7887. The sequence goes on from CAYPAX010000002.1 coordinate 12,161, forward strand.
AAGGCCGTGAGCGAGGAAGCCGAGGGCGAAAGCGAAGAAGCGGCGAACTGAGGCTCAGCTCGCCACGGCTGTCGTGCGGGGTAGGTCGAGGGCATCGAGGATGCCGTCGACCACCACGCCGACCACCATGGCGATACGTTCCGGGGTGTACTCGTCCCAGCCGAGATTGCGCAGGATCACCGGCCGGTTGCGGTGAAAGATCAGGCACTCGCCGATCAGCGCATTGGTCAGGATGATGGTTTCGGCATCACCGGGGCTGCGCCGGCTGGTGGCGGCTACCAGGCTGCCGAAGCTTTGATTGAGCGGCTTGAAGATGCCTTCGTAGAGGGTGTCGAAGGCGGCGGTCGGGTGGTCGATTTCGCGCATGATCAGATGCCGGGTCCAATTCTGCGGACCCATGCCGAGCAGGCCGCCGAGGACGGCGCGCACGAAGGCGGCGGCGGCATGGGCAAGCGCTTCCCTGTCGTCGCCGGCGCCCGCAAGGCTGTCGCGTAGGCTTTCCTCGGCGCCGCCGACCAAGGTCTGGACGCTGGTTACAGTGTGTTCGATGGTGGCCCGGTAGAGCCCTTCCTTGCCGCCGAAGTAGTAGCCGATGGCGGAAAGATTGACGCCGGCAGCCTTGCTCAGTTCGCGCGTCGAAACGGCGTCGAGCCCGGAATCGGAGAACAGAATGCCACCGACGTGCAACAGGCGCTCGCGCGAGCTCGAGGGATCCTCGCAGAGGCTCTCGATCAGCTCCTGTGTCAGCTCGCCCATGGCTTTGCCGGTCCCGTCCGTGGCAGCGCATCATTCTAACGGGGAATTTCCCGCGGGTCAGGGGCTGGTTTTTTCAAACCGATGCGCCATATACCCGCCTGACAGGATGGCGCCGCGCGGGCGCCTTCTCCACATTCGGCCGCGGTAAGGAATCCATTGAAAGCGCTCAATCCCATTCTGCTCTCGGGCAAGGAAGTTCTGCCGCTTGTCGAGGGCGGAAAAGGTGTGGCCATCAGCAATGGCGCAAGCTCGGGTGCCTGGGCGGCCGCCGGCGGCGTCGGCACCTTTTCCGGCGTCAATGCGGACAGCACCGACGAGGACGGCAATCTCATCCCGGTGGTATTTCATGGCCGTACCCGCAAGGCCCGCCACGAGGAACTGGTGGCCAACGGCATTCGCGGCGGCATCGAACAGGCCCACACAGCACACGAGATCTCCAACGGCCATGGCCGCCTGCATGTCAACGTCTTGTGGGAGATGGGTGGCTCGGAGCGGGTGCTGGAAGGTATCCTCGAGGGCACCAAGGGCTTAGTCCACGGCGTTACCTGTGGCGCCGGCATGCCCTACCGCATTGCCGAGATCGCCGCGCGGCACGGCATCTACTACTATCCCATCATCTCCTCCGCGCGTGCCTTCCGGGCCTTGTGGAAGCGTGCCTATCACAAATACGGCGAAGGCCTCGGCGGCGTGGTCTACGAGGACCCCTGGCTGGCTGGCGGCCATAACGGGCTGTCGAACAGCGAAGATCCGCTCGCGCCCCAGGACCCCTATCCGCGGGTCCGCGCCTTGCGCGAGATCATGCGCGATTTCGGTCTCGACAGCACGCCCATCTTCATGGCCGGCGGGGTCTGGTATCTGCGTGATTGGGAAGACTGGATCGACAATCCGGAGCTCGGTCCGATCGCCTTCCAGTTCGGCTCCAGGCCGCTGCTGACCGTCGAGAGCCCCATCTCGCTGCAGTGGAAGGAGCACCTGCGCAGCCTCGAGCCGGGCTCCGTGACCCTCAATCACTTCAGTCCGACGGGCTTTTGGTCGTCAGCCGTCAGCAATGACTTCCTGCACGAATTGGCGAAGCGCTCCGAGCGCCAGGTCGCCTACACCACCGAGCCCCTCGGCGAGCACAATACCGAATTCGCCATCGGGCCGCGCAAGCGGGCGCTCTATCTGACCGAGCCCGATAGCCTCAATGCCAAGGCCTGGGTGGCCGAGGGCTTCAGCGAAGCCTTGCGCACCCCAGACAGCACCTTGATTTTCACCACGCCCGAGAAGGCTGCCGAGATTCGCACCGATCAGGTGGATTGCATGGGTTGTCTCAGCGCCTGCAATTTCAGCAACTGGTCGCAGAACGGCCGCAACTCGACCGGCCGCAAAGCCGATCCCCGCAGCTTTTGCATCCAGAAGTCGCTGCAGTCGATCGCTCATGGCGGCGATGTCGAGAACGAACTGATGTTCGCCGGCCATGGCGCCTATCGTTTCGCGGTCGATCCCTTCTATTCCAACGGTTTCACGCCGACGGTCGGGGAACTGGTCGAGCGCATTGTCACGGGCGATTGACGGCGACGATTGAAGTTTTCCCCCTGGCGGCCTACTTTGAAAGAAAGCGGCCCCAAGCAACGAGCGCGGAAGGCACCGATGATGGATATGGCTCACGCAGCGACCCTTTTGCGGTCGGTAGGATTGCGCCCGACGCGGCAGCGCCAGGCCTTGACGCAGCTGATGCTTGCCAGTGGGCACCGGCATTTCAATGCCGAGCAGCTGCATGACGATGCGCGCCGAGCTGGCGTCGGTGTGTCCCTTGCCACCATCTACAACACGCTGCATCAGTTCACGGATGCCGGCCTGCTGCGCGAGTTGGTCGTCGACTCGGGGCGCTCCTACTTCGATACCAATACCAGCGAACATCACCATTTCTATGACGAGGATGACGGCTCGCTGAGCGACATTCCGGCCGAAGCGGTGGTCGTCAATGCCATTCCCGCCGCCGGTCAAGGCCGGGAAATCAGTCGCGTCGATGTAGTGGTGCGGGTGCGCTCGTGCGGGCCTGCGGCAGCTGCCGATACCAGCAAAGATTAGAATAGTTCTAATTGGTTGACACGATAGGCGGTGCGGCGCATAACCCTGCCGCCGGTGTGGCAAGGTTTTGCACCGGTGCATCATCCATCTGCCGAGGAGGACACAATGTCGCTTGCCGGGACCAAGACCGAAGACAATCTGAAAGCCGCGTTTGCCGGCGAATCCCAGGCCAATCGCCGCTATCTCTATTTCGCCCAGAAGGCCGACGTCGAAGGCTATAACGATGTCGCCACCGTGTTCCGTTCGACCGCCGAGGGTGAGACGGGCCACGCGCTTGGCCATCTCGAATTCCTTGCCGAGACCGGCGATCCGGCCACCGGCAAGCCGATCGGCAGCACCGCCAACAACCTCGAGGCGGCAGTGGCCGGCGAGACCCACGAATACACGGATATGTATCCGGGCATGTCCAGCACCGCGCGTGAGGAAGGCTTCGACGAGATCGCCGACTGGTTCGATACCCTGGCCAAGGCCGAGAAGTCCCACGCCGGGCGTTTCCAGCGCGCGCTCGACACCCTCGACTGAGCCTAGGAGCAGACCCGGCAATCATGGAAGGCGGCCTGAAGGCGCCCGTGCGCCATCCGATCGACTACGCTGATCCCGCCTTCCACGATCCGCAAGCGATCGACGCGGAGCTGCGTCGCGTCTTCGACATCTGCCATGGCTGCCGGCGCTGCTTCAACCTCTGCGACAGCTTCCCCAGGCTGTTCGACCTCGTTGACAAGTCGGACACGGGCGAGCTCGACAGCGTGGACTCGGCGGACTTCAAGCCGGTCATCGATGCCTGCACGCTCTGCGACATGTGCTTCATGGTGACCTGCCCCTACGTGCCGCCGCACGAGTTCAACCTGGACTTTCCCCATCTCGTCCTGCGAGCCCGCTCGGCCGATCTCGCGGCGGGCAAGCTCGGCTGGGCGGACAAGGCGCTTGCCAAGACCGACCGCAACGGCAAGCTCGCCCGCCCCGTGGCACCCGTCGCCAACTGGGCCAGCGATCGCCGCAACCGCCTGACCCGACCCGTCATGCAGGCCGTCGCCGGTATCCATCAGGATGCCTCCTTGCCGCGCTATCAAAGCAAGACCTTCACCATGCGTGCCAAGCAGGCGCCGACCGTTAATACGGATGCGCCGGCCGCGGGCCGCAGGGTGGCGATCTTCGCGACCTGCTTCGTAAACTACAACAGCCCCGAGATCGGCGAGGCCGCGCGCGCCGTCCTCGCCCATAACGGCGTCGAGACCGAGGTCGCCTATCCCGGCTGCTGCGGCATGCCGCAGCTCGAGCAGGGCGATTTCGCCGCCGTCGCGGAGAAGGCCAGGAAGACCGCAGCCGTGCTCTGCGACTGGATCGATAAGGGCCACGACATCGTTGCCCCGGTGCCGAGCTGCGCGCTGATGCTCAAGTTCGAGTGGCCCCTGATTTTGCCTGACGACCCGGCAATAAAGCGCGTCGCCGCGCACACCGCCGATATCACCGAATATGTCGCCGATATTGCCGAGAAAGAGGGCCTGGCCGATGGCCTCAAGCCTCTCGACGGCGGCATCGCGGTGCATCTCGCCTGCCACGCCCGGGCGCAGAACATGGGGCCCAAGGCGGTGGAGATGCTCAAGCTCATCCCCGAGGCCGACCTCGAGGTCATCGAGCGCTGCTCGGGCCATGGCGGCGCCTGGGGCGTGAAGAAGGACTTCTTCGAGGTGGCGCTCAAGGTGGGCAAGCCGGCGGCGCGCAAGGCGGCCAAGTCGGCCAAGGCCCATCTGGTGTCCGAATGTCCTTTGGCCGGTGAGCATCTGCGCCAGGGCATCGAGGCGATGGGTGACGGGGCCCTGGCCGAAAACCCGGCCCGCCACCCCATAGAGCTGTTCGCCCGCGCCTACGGTCTGGTGTCATGAGCAAGCGCACGATCACCCGCGCCGACATTTTGGCAATGGACGTCTATGCCGCCGAGCGCAAAGAGCGCCGCGCGAAGACCTCGATCCTCAAGGAGCAGCGCCGCCTCGCCGTCGGACCCTTCGCCACCTTTCATTTCGAATGCTATGAGACCATGTGGATGCAGATCCACGAGATGCTCTATATCGAGAAGGGCGGCGAGGCGCAGATCGCCGACGAGCTGGCGGCCTACAACCCGCTGATCCCCGACGGCCGCGAGCTGGTGGCGACCCTGATGTTCGGCATCCCCGAGGCAGAGCGCCGCGCCCGTATTCTGGCTACCCTCGGCGGCGTCGAAGACCGCATCGCCATCGAGATAGACGGCGATCCGGTCGCGGCGTTGCCCGAAGGCGATGTCGAGCGCTCGCGAGAGGACGGCAAGACCTCCGCCGTGCACTTCCTGCATTTCCCCTTCACGGAAGCCCAGATCGCCGCCTTTCGCGATCCGGAGAGCCGCATCACGCTGTCGGTATCCCACCCCAATTACGGCCACATCGCCGTCTTCCCCCCTGCCTTGCACGAGGCGCTCGCCGCCGACTTCGATTGAACAGCTTCCTGAGCACGGCTAGCATGCATCCCCTAGGGGGTGCGCGCGGTGGCTGAGGACCAGAGCACGAGACGCTTGGCGGCGATACTGGCGGCGGATGTCGTCGGCTATACCCGCCTCATGCGCGATGACGAGCAGGCCACCATCGCCGCGCTCGAAGCCTGCCGCGCCATCTTCGCCGACGCCATCGCCACCCATGGCGGGCGTGTGGTGGACATGGCGGGCGATTCCGTGCTCGCTGTCTTCGAGACCGCCGGCGGCGCCGTCGAGGGCGCCCTTGCCATCCAGCAGCGGCTGGCGGCCCGCGAGGAGCCCGAAGGGCGCCGCATGCGCTACCGCATCGGCGTCAACTCCGGCGATATCGTCGAGAAGGCCGACGGCACCGTCTATGGCGACGGCGTCAACGTTGCCGCCCGCCTCGAAGGCCTGGCCGAGCCGGGCGCGGTCTGCGTCTCCGGCTCGGTCTACGATTCGGTCGAAGCCCATTTGGACGCCAGATTCGCCTATCTCGGCAAGCAGACGGTCAAGAACGTCGACAAGCCCGTGCGCGCCTACCGGGTCTTGGAGCCTGGTGCCGAAGCGCCCAAGGCGCCGCGCAGGCGCTATGCGATTATCGCCGCCGCGGCGGTGGTCCTCATCGCCGCCGGCCTCGGCGTGCGCTGGCTGACCTACGTGCCGCCATACTCGGACATGGTCACTGTCACCGGCGAATTTACCAACGACCCGGTGCTGGCAGCACCCACGGGCCCGGCCATCGCCGTGCTGCCGTTCGACGATCTCTCCGAGGACACCGGCCAGGGCTTCTTCGCCGACGGCCTCACCGAGGACATCATCACCGGGCTGTCGCGCTTCAGCAATCTGCGCGTCATCGCCCGCCACTCGACCTTCCAATACAAGGGCCAGGCAGTCGATGTGCGTGAGGTCGGCGAGGCGCTCGGCGTGCGCTACGTGCTCGAAGGCAGCGTGCGGCGGGCGGGCGAGTCCCTGCGCGTGACCGCCCAGCTTCTCGATGCCCGCGACGGCACGCACCTGTGGGCGGAGAACTACGCCCGCGATCTGAGCACCGCCGACATCTTCGCCATCCAGGACAGCATCATGGAGCGCATCGTCGGCACGCTCGGCAGCAGCGTCGGCGTCATCAGCCGTGCCCTACTGGAGGAGAGCGCGGCCCGCTACACCGACAATCTTGCCGCCTATGACTGCGTGCTGCGCGCCTATGCCTATTACGACCTGGCGACCGCGGACGAGCACCTGGCGGTGCGCACCTGCCTGGAAGAGGCGGTGGCGCAGGACCCCTCCTATGCCGAGGCTTGGGGCTGGCTCGCCGGCATGTATCAGGACGAATACAAGTTCGCCTTCAACCCACGCGCGGAAGCGGACGATCCGCTGGCGAGAGCCATCGCGGCGTCGCGGAACGCCATCAACGCCGATGCGACCAGCCAGGTCGGTTACGAGACCCTGGCCGGCGGGCATTATTTTTCGGGCGATATCGAACAATTCCGCGCCGCCGCCGAGCGCGCTCTGTCGCTCAACCCCAACAACTCCAATACCCTCGCCTGGATGGGCTTTCTCACGGCCTATTCCGGCGCCTGGAACAGAGGCATCGCCCTGCTCGACAAGGCGGTCAACCTCAATCCCAATCATCCCAGCTGGTATCACGTTGCCTACGCCCTGCATCACTATCACAAGGGCAATTACGAGGCGGCGCTGTTGGCGGCCAAGCGCTACAACCTGCCGGGTTTCTACTGGCACCACCTGAATCTGTCGATGATCTACGCGCAGCTCGGCCGGCTCGACGAGGCACGGGCTGCGGTTGCCGAGCTTACCAAGCTCTATCCCGGTTACGCCGACGTCGCCCGTGCCGACCTGGAGAAATGGTTCAAGGACGAAGCGCTGGTCACGGCCATGCTGGAGGGCCTGGAGAAGGCCGGGCTGTTCGACGAGCCCGAAGTCACGCGTCCGGCCATTGCCGTGCTGCCCTTTGCGAACCTTGGCGGCGACCCGGCCCAGGCCTATTTCGCCGACGGCATCACGGAAGAGCTGACCGAGGCGCTGGCGCGCTTCCAGGGGCTGTCTGTCACGGCGCGCACCCCGACGCTGCAATACAAGGAGACGACAGCGGACGTGCGCGAGATCGGCCAGGCGCTGGGCGTCGGTTATGTGTTGGAGGGCAGCGTGCGCCGCGACGCCGACACGGTCGGCATAACGGCGCAGCTCATCGACACAGCCGACGGCGCACATCTGTGGAGCGAGACCTACGAGCGCGACCTCATTGTCGGCGGCATTTTCGCGGTGCAGGAGGATATTGCGGATCGGGTGACGGTGGCGCTTACCGGTCGCCACGGGGTCCTTGTGGAACGAGACTTGGCAGAAGCCCGTCAGTTGGCCCCGGAGAGCCTCGAGCACTATGACTGTGTTCTGTTGGCATCGGTCTATTGGGAGCACGCGGAACAGAAAACCTATCCGGCATTGCTGGATTGTCTCGAGCACGCGGTGGAATCGAATCCAGACTACGTAGACGCATGGATAGCCTTATCGGAGTTCTATGCCAACGACTACGAGCTTTCGATTGGCGCAAGGCCGGATCCTGCCTCACTAGCACTCGCCGCAGCGGAAAGGGCGGTCGAACTCGCGCCGAGACGTCACGACGCCCATGGGGTGAAATCGAACGCGCTTTTCTTTTTGCACCAGCTCGATGCCTTTGAGAAGGCAGGCGATGTCGCGGTTGAGCTTAATCCGAGTGATCCCGAAATCCTGGTCCTGACCGGGCTCCATTTGGTCCTGGTGGGCAAATGGGAGAAGGGTATCACCTTGGTGCATCGGGCGATGGAGCTTCAGCCCGATCATCCGACTTGGTGGTATTTCCCGACGATTTGGGAGCATTACCACAATGGTCGTTACGAGGCCGCGCTTGCTGACGCCCTCAAGATCGATCTCGAGGATTACCTGTGGACCCACACCGCGCGCGCGATCGCCTATGCGCGTCTCGGCCGCATGGCCGAAGCGCGGGCGGCGGCGGCGCGCGCAGCCGAGGTCTATCCCGGCTTCTCGATCGAGGCCCAGCGTGCCGAGCTGCAAAAATATAATTTCGAAGAGTCACTCATCGCCGACACTCTCGGCGCCCTCCGTCTCGCCGGGGTGCCGGAGACGCCGCCGGCGCCGGCGCGGCCGGTGATTGTCGTGCTGCCGTTCGACAATATGGGCGGCGATGGGAGCCAGGACTTTTTCGCCGACGGCATTACCGAGGATATCACCACGCGGCTGTCGCGCTTTGCTGACCTTGCCGTGATCGCGCGCAACTCGGCCTTCCAGTACAAGGGCCAGGCCGTGGATGTGGAGGCCGTGGCGGCCGAGCTTGGCGCCGACTATGTGGTGGAGGGAAGCGTGCGGCGCTCGCAGGACCGCGTGCGCGTCACCGCCCAGCTCCTCGAAGCCGGCGCCGCCACCCACCTCTGGGCCGAGACCTACGACCGCGACCTGACGGCCGGCGACGTCTTCGACATCCAGGACGAGATCACCGACTCCATCGTCGGCGTCATAGCCGGTGTCCACGGTGTGATTTCCCGCTCCGGTGCAGCCGATGCCCGTCGGCGCCCCGAAAGCCTCGACACCTATGACTGTTTGTTGCTCGCCTATGCTTATGACCGTCAAGTGACCGCCGAGGCGTTCCACGCCGGAAAACAGTGCCTCGACGCAGTGCTGGCGCGCGAGCCGGATTATGTCGATGCTCTGTCCGCATTTACCTATCTCGCGGCCGACGGCTCCACCATGGGCTGGGGTGGACTGACGGACGACGAGCGTGAGGCCCTATTGGCCGAGGCCCTTGCGACGGGCCACCGTGCCATCACCTTGGCACCGGATGACGCCAAGAGCCAGTGGACTCTCGCTTATGCCAAATTCGTCGCCGGCGACGTGCCCGGCTTCCGGGCTCACGCCGAGCAGGCCATGACGCTCAACCGGAACGATGCGGACGTTAAGGGCTATGCCGGATTGTTGCTGGCTTTCGCTGGCGACTACGATCGGGGCCTTGAGCTGCTCGAAGAAGCTTTCGCCCTCAACCCGCATCATCCCCAATGGTGGCAATTTGGTGTGGCGACCGCGCATTGGGCCGATGGCCGCTACGAGGAAGCCCTGGCCGCCGTCCGCAAAGTGGATCAACCGGACAGTTATTGGACGCACATATGGCGTGTCTTGGCTTTCACCGGCGTCGGCGACATGGACTCTGCTCGTGCGGCGGCCGCCGATCTGGAGCGCGTCTATCCCGGCTTTACCATCGCTGCCTATCGCGATGAGGTCGCCTATTGGCAGCTGAAGCCGGATCTTGTTGATAAGGCCATCGCCGCCCTACGCAAGGCCGGCCTGCCAGAGGGCGGCGACAGCGACTAGAGCGCCGCTCACTCCTCCGGATAGACCCCCCACAGAAACGCCCGCCGCATCCAGCCGCGATAGCTGTGCAGGGTGACCTCGCACCAGGCGCCGCGGCAGTCGTGCAGCCTGCCCTGGACGCGGGCCTCGGCGTGGGCCAGGGCCCGCGATGAGGGGTCGGGCCTGGCGTGCAGGGCGCGGCCGTCGCCTAGCACCAGCACCGTGCGCTTGCCGGACAGCATGGCCTTGTGCACCCAGCCCTCGGCGCCTTCGAAGTCGCGCACGCGGCGCCATTGCTCGAACTCGGCGACGATCTCCACCGGCATGGCCTCGCGCACGAACACCCAGGCCACGGGATAGCGCAGGCCGGGGCCGGTGCGCAGATTCACCTCGTCCGCACCGAGGCTGACGAAACGCGGCAGCGGCAGGTCGCCATCGGCCCCTTGCAGGGGAGGCGATACAAAGAGGAGGGCGAATATTAGGGGCAAGAGGCGCATGATACGTCGCCACTATAGCGCAAGCCCGCCCCCTGGTATAAACAAGCCCGGTCCCGAACGCCGGAGTTTCTTCGATGCCCCGTAACAAGCCGCTCGTCGTGGTCACGCGCAAGCTCCCCGAGGTCATCGAGACGCGGATGATGGAGCTGTTCGACACCAAGCTCAATCACGACGACACGCCGATGGACCGCGACGCCCTGCAGGCCGCGATGGCCGAGGCCGACGTGCTGGTGCCTACCGTAACAGATCGTATCGATGCCGGAATGATCGCCCAGGCGGGCGAGCGCCTCAAGCTGATCGCCAGTTTCGGCGCCGGTGTCGACCACATCGATGTCGCCAGCGCCCACGCCCGCGGCATCACCGTTACCAACACCCCCGGCGTGCTTACCGAGGATACCGCCGACATGACCATGGCGCTGATCCTCTCGGTGCCGCGGCGCCTGGCCGAAGGCGAGCGCCTGATGCGATCGGGGAACTGGGAGGGCTGGGGGCCGACCTCCATGCTCGGGCGGCGCATCTGGGGCAAGCGCTTGGGCATCATCGGCATGGGCCGCATCGGCACGGCCGTGGCCCGGCGTGCCCGCGGCTTCGGCGTATCGATCCATTATCACAACCGCCGCCGGGTGCCGGACTCCCTCGAAGCCGAGCTCGAGGCGACCTATTGGGAGAGCCTCGATCAGATGCTGGCGCGCATGGACATCATCTCGGTCAATTGCCCGCATACTCCGGCCACCTACCATCTGCTCTCGGCGCGCCGCCTCGGGCAGTTGCAGCCGCACGCCTATATCGTCAACACCTCGCGCGGCGAGGTCATCGACGAGGCGGCACTAACGCGCATGCTGCGCGAGGGCAAGCTGGCAGGCGCCGGGCTCGATGTCTTCGAGCACGAGCCGGCCGTCAATCCCAAGCTCTTGGAACTCGAAAGCGTCGTGCTGCTGCCCCACATGGGCTCGGCGACCCTCGAAGGGCGCACCGATTCGGGCGAAAAGGTGATCGTCAACATCAAGACCTTCGTCGATGGTCACGCGCCGCCCGACCGCGTGCTGGCGACGGCCACGGTTTAGAGCCTTATGTGGTTAGGTGGAATCGGTTTGATGGCCCAAGGTGGCCTTTCGGGCAGGAGCGGCGCGCTGGGCGATGCGGGGCATCGTTCAAGCGTAGCGACGCATCCGAAAAGCCTCATTGGGCCACCGCAGGCCGGCCTCAGCGACGCCCTGGCGGCGTTGCGCGTCTTGCCCGATGTCCCCGCATCGCGCGGCGACGCGCGCCTAGCCAGGACGGCGCTGAGACCGGTCAAACCGGTTCTACCTAATCACATAAGGCTCTAGCTCATGAAAATCCTGAGACTTGCCGCCGGCCTCGCCTTGCTGGCAACGTCGGCCCTTGCCGACGGCCCGACGTCCGCCTGGCAGGCCAAGACCGCGACCTTGGAAGCTGTTCCCGATGCCATGAACCCGGCCTGTCGGCCCGAGGCCGAAGCCTGGCGGGCCCTGGTGGCGGAGATCCTGGCCGCAGCCGATATGGCGCTGGTCGAGGATGCGGGCCTGCGTATCGACCTCGACGGGCTCGCCATGCCCGGGCCCCAGGAAGGGCTCTGCCATGTCGATATGAACTTCGCCATCGCATTGTCGCCCAATGCGGCGCCGGCGCCCGACACCCTGCCCGACCACGCCGGTCGCGTGCATGCCTGCCCGCGCGCCATCACCCAGATCAGCCAAGAGCAGGCCACCGAGTTCTGGCGCGAGATGACGCGCCGCTGCCTCGCCGACTACCTGCAGGCGCGCCAGCTCAACGCCGGCGCGGCGAGTGCCGCCGAGCTCGGCAAGGACGGCAAGATCGCCTATCTGATGACGCTCAGCGGCATCGCCGTCGAGCTGCGCAACGGCCGCAACAAGATGCTGCTGGCGCTTCAGGACCGCCTGCGCCAGTTGGCGCCCAGTGTCGGCTCCGACGATGCCTCCGAGATCGAGGCGGCACTGGCGGCGCAGATCGATGACGCCTTGCCGAGTTTCTTCGAGACCTTGCGCCCTATCTATGACGCCCGCTTCACGGAGCCCGAGCTTGACGCCCTGATCGCCTTCTTCTCCAGCCCCGTCGGGCGCACCATGATCCGCAGCGAGGCCGAGATCCGCAGCGAGATCATGTCCGCCTCGGCCGGCTGGTCGATGCAGACCATGCAGGCCGCCGTCGACACCCTGGAGCGCCTGGTCGCAGAGAAGGGGCTCTAAACGAACACCACGCTGCCTTCGGCGCGGGCGTCGTTGAGGAAGGTAACGAGGCCGCCGAACTCGATGCCGAGGTCGTCGCGCAGGGCATCCTGCGCCATGTCGATGGCGGTCAGCCCCATGGTGCAGACCAGGAAGCGCACCCCCAGCGCGTGACAGGACTCGAGCAGCTCCGCGAAGCCGACGACATTGCGCGCTTGCAGGGTGGCGTCGCTTGCTGCGGCATCGCCGGCCAGGCCGTGCCAGCCGTCGTCCTTGGCGAGCGCACGGCTCGCCTCCATGGTGAAGAAGAGCGTCGCGGGGATGTCGATCGCGGCCGCGGCCGCGGCCATCGCCAGGGCGTAATGTACCTTGGCGAACTCACCCGAGAAGACGACCAGCGACAGCTTCGCCGGGCGCGCGCCTTGGTCAGCCGGCGGCATGGGCCGAGAGGTCGTGGATGGTCGCCTGGGCGCCGCATAAGTCACAAGCCGGGTCGGTGCGCACCTTGACCTTGCGGAAGGTGGTATTCAACGCGTCGAAGATCAGCAGGCTGCCCGACATGCTGTCGCCGATGCCCAGCAACTCCTTGATCACCTCGACCGCTTGTAGGGAACCCAGCGTGCCGGCCAGCGCGCCGAGCACGCCGCCCTCGGCGCAGCTCGGCACCAGCCCCGGCGGCGGCGGTGCCGGGAAGATGCAGCGATAGCAGGGATTGTCGCCGCCGAGATGGGACTTGAACGTGCTGAGCTGGCCTTCGAAACGCAGGATCGCGGCGGAGACCAGGGTCTTGCCGGCGAGCCTGGCGGCGTCGTTGACGAGAAAGCGCGTCGGGAAATTGTCGCTGCCGTCGACCACCACATCATAGCCGGCGAACAGATCGAGGGCGTTGTCCGCCACCAACCGCGTCTGGTGCGGCACCAGCCGCACCTCGGGATTGATGCGCTCGACGCTGGCTGCCGCACTCTCCACCTTGGCCACGCCCACACGGTCGCTGTCGTGCAGCACCTGGCGTTGCAGGTTCGACAGCGCCACCACGTCGTCGTCGACCACGCCGATGGTGCCGACGCCGGCCGCCGCGAGATAGAGGATCAGCGGCGAGCCGAGGCCGCCGGCGCCGATCACCAGCACGCGCGATTCCATCAGGCGTGCCTGACCGGTACCGCCGACCTCCGGCAGAATGATGTGTCGGGCGTAGCGCTCGACCTGCTCGTCGCTGAATTCCATACCGTCCATTCTCAGTCGTCCAGGCCCTCGAACAATACCGTAGACAGATAGCGCTCGGCGAAGGAGGGAATGATCACCACCATCAGCTTGCCCGCCATGTCGTCGCGGCTGCCGACGCGGACGGCGGCTTCCAAAGCGGCACCCGAGGAGATGCCGACGGGAAGGCCTTCGAGCGGCGCCAGCTTGCGTGCCATGGCGAAGGCCTCGTCGTTGCTCACCTGGACGATCTCGTCGATGACGTCGGTGTCGAGAATGTCGGGCACGAAGCCGGCGCCGATGCCCTGAATCTTGTGCGGCCCGGGCGAGCCGCCGGACAGCACCGGGCTGTCGACAGGCTCGACGGCGATCATCTGCACGGACGGCTTGCGCTCCTTGAGCACCTGGCCGCAGCCCGTGATGGTGCCACCGGTGCCGATGCCGCTGACCACCGCATCGACCGCGCCGCCGGTGTCGCGCCAGATCTCCTCTGCCGTTGTCTTGCGGTGGATCTCCGGATTGGCCGGGTTCTGGAACTGTTGCGGCATCACCGAGCCGGGGATTTCTTCCAGCAACTCGGTGGCGCGGGCGATGGCGCCGTTCATGCCTTTCGGACCCTCGGTCAGCACGATCTCGGCGCCGAGGAAACGCAGCATGCGGCGGCGCTCGATCGACATGGTCTCAGGCATGGTGAGGATCAGTCGGTAGCCCTTGGCGGCGGCGACGAAGGCGAGCGCGATGCCGGTATTGCCCGAGGTCGGCTCGACCAGGGTATGGCCCGGCTTGATTTGTCCCGACGCTTCCATGGCCTCGATCATCGAGACGCCGATGCGGTCCTTGACGCTGGCCAGCGGGTTGAAGAATTCGAGCTTGCCGACAAGGTCGGCCTTGCAGCCGGTCGCCTCGCGCAGCCGGGAAAGGCGCACCAGCGGGGTGTTGCCGATGGTCCCGGTAATGTCGTCGTGAATTCTCGCATCCGTCATCGTGTTGTGACTCCTTGTTATGTCGATTTGCCTTGGCCCGTCGACCCGAAACCGCCTTCTCCCCGTGCGGTCTCGGGCAGGGCTTCGACCTCCTGCCATTCCAGTCGCGACACCGGCGCCACCACCAATTGGGCGATACGCATGCCGCGGCTGATCGTTACCGGCTCGCTGCCGAGGTTGATCAGGATGACGCCGACCTCGCCGCGATAGTCCGCGTCGATGGTGCCCGGCGTATTGACCACGCTCAGTCCGTGGCGCAAGGCCAGACCCGAGCGCGGGCGGACCTGCGCCTCGTAACCGTCTTCGAGCGCGATGGCGAGGCCCGTCGGTACCAGCGCGCGCTGCCCCTGTTTCAGCACCAGGTCGGCGTCTATCGCGGCGGGCAGGTCGACACCGGCGCTTTGTGCGCTTTCATAGGCTGGCAGGGCACCATCCAAGGCATGGGGCAGGCGGCGTACCGCCACGGCCACGCTCATACGGCGATGCCCTTCTCGGCGATGGTCGCGGCGATGCGCTCGGCGAGCTTCGCCGCCACCGCCGCCTTGCTGGCCTTGGGCCAGGTCTCGACGCCGTCGCCGTCGATCACGTGCACCGTGTTCTCGCCGCCGCCGAAGACGCCATTTTCCGCTGAGACATCGTTGGCGACGATCCAGTCGCAGCCCTTGGCGAGGCGCTTGGCGGTGGCGTTTTCGACGACCTTCTCGGTCTCGGCGGCGAAGCCCACGACTAGCGTCGGGCGGCCCTTGGCGAGCCCGGCGAGGGTGGCGAGGATGTCGGGATTGGCCACCATGTCGAGGCTGCGCTCGGCCGTCTTGCCGCGCTTAACTTTCTGATTGGCCTGGCTGGCGGCGCGCCAGTCGGCGACCGCTGCGGCACAGACAGCGACATCCGCCGGCAAGGCGGCGCGGCAGGCGGCCAGCATCTGCTCCGCCGTCTCCACCCGCACCACCGTGGCGCCGGCGGGGTCGGGCAGCGCGGTCGGACCGCTGACTAAGGTCACGTCTGCGCCGAGCGCACCGAGCGCGCCGGCGATGGCATAGCCTTGCTTGCCCGACGAGCGATTGGCGATATAGCGCACCGGGTCGATGGGCTCGTGGGTCGGCCCGCCGGTGACCAGCGCCCGCACCGCGCGCAAGGGCCCGGCAGCGCCAAACCGGCTCTCGATCGCGGCGACGATGGCAGCGGGCTCGGCCATGCGGCCCTCGCCAACCTCACCACAGGCGAGATCGCCGGGCTCCGGGCCGATATAGGCAATGCCGTCGGCCGCCAAGGTTGCCGCATTGCGCTGTGTCGCCGCGTGCTGCCACATCATGGTGTTCATGGCCGGCGCGATCAGCACCGGCTTGTCGGTCGCCAGCAGCACCGTGCTGGCGAGATCGTCCGCCAGGCCTGCCGCCATCTTGGCCATCAGGTCGGCGCTGGCCGGCGCCACCACCACCAGGTCCGCTTCCCGCGACAGGCGGATGTGGCCCATCTCGGCTTCGTCGTTAAGCGAGAACAGATCCTCATACACGGGCTCGCCGCTGAGCGCCGACATCGACAGCGGTGTGACGAACTGGCTTCCGCCGCGCGTCAGCACGCAGCGCACTGCCGCGCCGCGGTCTCGCAGGCGACGGATCAGCTCGAGGCTCTTATAGGCCGCGATACCGCCCGAGACGATGAGAAGAATGCGTTTTCCGTCAAGCATTTGCCATGTTCCTGCCGGAGGCGAATACGCTAGTGCATTCCGGCAATCAAGGAAACCTTCACGCGCTCACGACAGCGTTAACACCACGGCCATGAGAACAGCGCCGGTGCCGAACGCCAACAATAGTGGCCAGGTCGAGGTGCGTCGCCGGGCCGCCCGCTCGTCCCAGGCCGCCAGCCTGTCGAGCGCTTCCTCCGCCCGCTGGGCCAGGCCCGGCAGGCGCTGGACGAAGCCGACGGCGCTCTCGGCACCTGCCTTGGCCCGCGCACCGGGGCCGAGATGGCTCGCCATCCAGGCCTCCGTCAGGGGGCGTGCCAGCTCCCACATATTGGCTTGCGGGTAAAGTTCTCTGCCCACGCCTTCGGCCACCACCATCACCTTCTGCAGAAGCAGCAGATGCGGTTGGGTGCGCATGCCGAAAGTCTCGGTGACCTGGAAAAGCTGGCCGAGCAGGCGGCCCAGCGAAATCTCCGCCGTCGGCAGACCCAGGATAGGCTCGCCGATAGAGCGGATGGCCTGGGTGAAAGCGCCGCGATCCTTGTCCGCCGGCACATAGCCGGCGCGGAAATGGACCTCCGCGACGGCCGCGTAATCGCCATTCAGGAAGCCCATCAGCATTTCCGCCAGATAACGCCGGGTGGCATCGTCCAGCCGCCCCATGATGCCGAAATCCACGGCCCATATATTGCCGTCCCCGGCGACGAACAGATTGCCCTGGTGGGGATCGCCGTGGAAGAAGCCGTCGCGGAAGACCTGATTGAAGGTGGCGCGGGCGGCTTTCTCCAGCACGGCAAGCGGATCGTGCCCGGCCTCGATCAGGGCCTCGCGGCGATCGACCGGGGTGCCGTGCACGCGGGCGCTGGTCAGCACGCGGCGCGCCGTGCGCGGCCAATCGATGGCGGGAATGTTGAAGCTGTCGTCCTCGTTAAAGCTCGCCGCCATTTCCGAGGCGGCGGCGCCTTCGAGGCGCAGATCCATCTCGATCGCCACCATGTCGGCGACCGTGCGCACCGATTCGACCGGGCGCAATCGCCGCAGGCGCGGCTGCGTGCGCTCGATCAGCTCCGCCAGCCAGAACAGCAGGTCGAGGTCGCGCTGGAAGGCTCTTTCGATGCCGGGGCGCAGGATCTTCACCGCCACCTCGCGGCTGTCGCTGGTGGTGGCGAAATGCACCTGGGCGATGGATGCCGCCGCCACCGCCCTATCGTCGAACTCGGCAAACAGCTCTTCGACCGGCTGGCCAAGCTCATCGATGAGCACCTGGCGTGCCTCAGCCGCCGGGAAGGGCGGCAACCTGTCGCGCAGCATGGCGAGATCCTCGGCCACCTCGGCGCCGATCAGATCGGCGCGGGTCGACATGGCCTGGCCGAGCTTGATGAAGCCCGGACCCAGCGCCACCGCCGCATCGGCGAGCCTTTGCCCGAGCCGTCTGCCATCCGCCTTGGGCCGGACCAACCAGCGCAAGGGTCGCACCAGCCACGGCGCGGTATCAGCCAGCGGCTCCAGCGCATCGTGGCGCGCCAGCACCCGTGCGATGACAACAAGCCGCCAAAGATTTCGTGGGGTCCGAAACATCTTTGCTTAGACGCGCCAGGCGCTGTGCAGGGCGACAATGCCGCCGCTCAGCTTGCGGGCGCGGATGCCGGCAAAGCCCGCTTCCGCCATCATTGCCGACAGCGCGTCCGGGGCAGGGAAGCGGCGAATACTCTCGACGAGGTAGGTGTAGGAGCCCTGGTCGGCGGCTACGATCTTGCCCAGCGCCGGGATGACACGGTCCGAGAAGGCGTCGTAGAGCGGTGCCAGCGGTGCCGCCACCTCAGGCGAGAATTCGAGGCAGAGGAAGCGCCCGCCCGGGCGCAGCACGCGGGCGATCTCCGCCAGGCCCGGCTCGATCTTGGCGAAGTTGCGCAGGCCGAAGGCGATGGTGCAGGCGTCGAAACGGCGATCTGGAAACGGCAAGGCGTCGCCGCTGCCGCAGACCCAGCGCGGGGCATCGATGCGGCCCTGGTCCCAGGCGCGCCGCCGGCCCTCGACGAGCATGGCCGGAGTCAGGTCGCATACTGTGACGTCAACGGCGTGGCGGTCGAGGATGCGCGCCGCGATGTCGCCGGTGCCGCCCGCCAGGTCGAGGATTCGCGCCCCCGCCTTGGGCTCGAGCGCCGCCACCATGGCGCGCTTCCACAAGCGCTGCACGCCGCCGCTCATGAGGTCGTTCATGAGGTCGTAACGGGACGCCACGCTGTCGAAAACACCCGCCACGAGCGTCGCCTTCTCGGCCGGATCGACGTCGCGAAGCCCGAACGGAACGGTCTTTGTCGTGTGGTCTGTCGCCATGCGCCGAACCATAGCCTAGCGCCATGGGCCGCGCTACAGTCGCCCATGCCCGAGCTTCCCGAAGTCGAGACCGTCCGCCGTGGCCTGGCACCCAAGCTCGAAGGCCATCGCATAGCGCGCATCACGGTGCGGCGCGGCGATTTGCGCTTTCCCTTGCCGGCGGATTTCGCAACCCGCCTCGAAGGGCGCTGTGTCGAGACCATCGGCAGGCGCGGCAAATATCTGCTTTTCGCGCTCGACGACGGCCAGGTCGTGATCGGCCATCTCGGCATGTCCGGGCGCCTCTTCGCTCGGCCCGAGGCCGGCGCCGCACCCGAGAAGCACGACCACATTCTCTTCGTCACCGACGACGGCGTTGAGATCGTCTTCAACGATGTGCGCCGATTCGGCCTCTTCGATCTCACGCAGGCCGCGGCGCTAGACGATCACCCCCTGTTGCGCGATATGGGCCCCGACCCCCTTGGCAACGACTTCTCCGGCCCTGTGCTTTCCGCGGCCCTCGCGGGCCGGCGTTCGCCCATCAAGGCCTTGCTGCTCGATCAGCACCTGGTCGCCGGCATCGGCAACATCTATGCCTGCGAGAGCCTGTACCGCGCCGGCATTTCGCCGAAACGCCTCGGCGCCAGCGTTGCCGGGGCCAGGGCCGAGCGTCTGGTGCCCGCCATCAAGGCCGTATTGGGCGATGCCATCGCGGCCGGCGGCTCGTCTCTGCGCGACTATGTCCAGGCCTCGGGCGAACTCGGCTACTTTCAGCATGCCTTTTCCGTCTATGGCCGCGAGGGCGAGCCTTGCGCCAGCGGCGCGCCCGGCCATTGTGTCAAGCGCATCGTGCAGGCGGGGCGCTCCACTTTCCTTTGTCCCAAATGCCAGCGCTGAGGTAGGTTGGGGCATGGCACGCCTGCGCGAAATTCTGGCCGCCCTTTCGTTGCTGTTGGCCTTGCCGGCAGCGGCAGACGAGGCGGTGTTCGTCGCCGGCTTCGATGACCTGCCGCTGATGGCGGTGCTGAGCGAGCTCGGCGATGCGGGGGTGATCTTCGATACGCCGCAGGGGCGAATCGTCGAGCGCTATGCCAGCGGCGCCACCGATGCGGCGGCGGTGTCCCGCTTCTACGGCGACACCCTGCCGGCGCTCGGCTGGCAGGCTTCCGGGCCGCTGCAATACGAGCGCGAGGGCGAACGCCTGACCATCACCATCTATCCCGCCGATTCGGCGCAACGCCTGACGGTGCGATTTTCCCTCGCGCCAAGCTGAGAACAAGGACCTAGCATGGCTTATGAGAACATCGCCGTAGAGAGGCGCGGCAAGGTCGGCGTCGTCACGCTCGACCGCCCGAATGCGCTCAACGCGCTGAACAGCGCCCTGGTAGCCGAGCTGGGCCAGGCACTGGCCGAGTTCGATGCGGACGACGGCATCGGCGCCATCGTGCTGACCGGCTCGGAGAAGGCTTTCGCCGCCGGTGCCGACATCAAGGAGATGCAGTCGAAATCCTATATGGATGCCTATTTCGGCGATTTCATCGGATCCTGGGAGTGCCTGGCCGCGTGCCGCAAGCCGATCGTTGCGGCGGTAGCCGGCTTCGCGCTTGGCGGCGGCTGCGAGTTCGCCATGATGTGCGACATCGTCATCGCCGCCGACAATGCCCGCTTCGGTCAGCCCGAGATCAAGCTCGGCACCTTTCCCGGTGCCAGCGGCACCCAGCGCCTGCCGCGCGCTGTCGGCAAGGCCAAGGCCATGGACCTGATTCTGACAGGCCGCATGATGGATGTGGAGGAGGCCGAGCGCGCCGGGCTGGTCAGCCGCATCGTGCCCCTTGGCGAGCTTATGAATACGGCCATGGACGTGGCCGAGACCATCGCCGCGATGTCGCTGCCCGTGGCGATGATGGCCAAGGAGGCGGTCAACCGGGCCTATGAGACGCCACTCAGCGAAGGTGTCATGTTCGAGCGCCGGCTGTTCTATTCCACCTTCGCGCTCGAGGATCAGAGCGAGGGCATGGCCGCCTTCGCCGAGAAGCGCAAGCCCGATTTCAAGAACCGCTGATTCGGGCGCAGGCGATTCGCTCGGGGTGGCTGTTGACGCTCCCGATTCGCCCGGTTATAACCGCGCCCTTTCCTGCTGCGGACGGAGCGTCCGCGGGCAATTCCAGTCGGGTTGAGCATGGCGCATCACAAATCGGCCAAGAAACGCATTCGCCGCAACGAGCGGCAGCGGCTCGTCAATCGAGCCCGCATCGGCAGCATCCGCACGTCCGTCAGGACCGTCGAGGTGGCGATAGCCGGTGGCGACAAGGCGGCGGCGCAGGCTGCCTTCGTCCAGGCGCAGCCGCAATTGATGCGTGGCGTCGTCAAGGGCGTGGTGCCGCGCAACGCCATGCGGCGCAAGCTGTCGCGCCTCAGCCGCCGCATCAAGGCGATGGCGTAGGTCCTTCGAAGCACAGGTTATGTCGGCCACGGCCGCGCTCGGGCGCGGCCGTTCTTGCATCCGCAGCCCGAGGCGATTCGCGTTGCCGATGCGCACTCGTCCAAGAAAAAATGCATGTCAAGGTTCCGATTCTGTTGCAGTCGGCGGCCTGCATCGGTAGTCTTTGATGGTGGTGCTGAGGTGGCTGCGGCCAAGTTGGGCAATAAGTATTCGCATTTGGTAACCTAGAATAACGTTACAAAATAGGCGGATACGGTAAGTCTTGCCGAAATCTAGCTGGAATGATTGTGCGACGTTACTGTACGTCGTTGGGTGTGGTTGTTGTCGATAACGGCAGAATTGGCGGCTCAGGGGGGTCATGACCATTTCACCAGCAAGATTTGACTGCGGGTTCTCCACGATGTCCCAGTGTCGGCCCTCGCCGATGCTTGATTCGATACAGCGCTAGCGGGCGTCTTGGCGGTCGTGGCAGAGACACAAAACAGGCTGGAAGCCGACGAGAGCTGGCGGCGCGTGCGCGACCGTTTGCGCGGCGAGCTGGGCAGCACCACCTTCGAGCGTTGGATGGAATCGGTCGAGCTGGGAAGCGTCACGGGCGGGCGGGTTCAGCTTTGCGTGCCGACGCGTTTTCTGCGTGATTGGGTGGCGCCGCGCTATGGCGACCGGCTGCGCGCCTTGTGGCAGGACGAGAGCAAGAACGTGGCGGCCGTCGATATCGTGGTGCGCCCGGGCCTGCCGACTCCGGTCGACCCACCGCGCCCGAGCGGGCTTGCGACCGAGGCCGAGACGGCCGGCGAAGATCCCTTCGGCGATATCGATTCGATCGGGGCGGCGCTCGATTCGCGCTACTGCTTCGACAATTTCGTGGTCGGCAAGCCCAACGAGTTCGCCCACGCCGCGGCAAAGCGGGTCGGCGAATCGGACGACGTGCCTTTCAATCCGTTGTTCATCTATGGCGGCGTCGGCCTCGGCAAGACCCATCTGATGCACGCCATCGGCCTGCAGGTGCGAGAGCGCCGCCCCGACAAGCGAGTGATCTACCTCTCGGCCGAGAAGTTCATGTACCAGTTCATCCGCGCCCTGCGGTTCAAGAACATCATGGGCTTCAAGGAGCTGTTCCGCTCGGTCGACGTGCTGCTGATCGACGACGTGCAGTTCATCGGCGGCAAGGAATCGACCCAGGAAGAGTTCTTCCACACCTTCAATGCGCTGGTCGACCAGAACAAGCAGGTGATCGTGTCCGGCGACCGCTCGCCGGCGGATCTCGAATATATGGACGAGCGCATGCGCTCGCGCCTCAGCTGGGGCCTGGTGGCGGAGGTGCATCAAACGTCCTACGAGTTGCGCCTCGGCATCCTGCAGGGCAAGGCCGACCAGCTCGGCGCCGGCCAGGTGCCGCCCAAGGTGCTGGAGTTCCTCGCCCACAAGATCAGCTCGAATGTGCGCGAGCTGGAGGGCGCGCTGATTCGCGTCGTCGCCCATTCCACCCTGGTGGGGCGCCCCATCACCCTGGAGAGCACCCAGGAGGTCCTGCACGACCTGCTGCGTGCCAACGACCGCAGGGTGACCATCGAGGACATCCAGAAGCGGGTCGCCGAGTACTACAACATCAAGGTCTCGGAGATGAGCTCGGCGCGGCGGGCGCAGATGGTGGCCCGGCCGCGCCAGGTCGCGATGTATCTGGCCAAGCAGCTGACCCAGCGCTCGCTGCCGGAGATCGGCCGCAAGTTCGGCAATCGCGACCACACAACGGTGATGCACGCGGTGCGCAAGGTCGATCAGCTGCGCCAAAGCGATGCCGGCTTCGCCGAAGACGTGGAGCTGCTCAGGCGCATGCTCGAGGCCTGAGCGGCCGCTGCCCGAAAGGGCGAAAAAACTATAGAAAACACACGAGTCTGGTATAGTTCCGGACCCGGGGGCGACGGCGCCGCCGGCGGCTCGACGGGCGGCTGGCGCCTGTCGGCTGGCAGCTTTCAACGAGGGTTTCCGGCGACATGAAACTGACCATCGAGCGCTCGCATCTGCTCAAGTCGCTGCAGCACGTGCAAAGCGTGGTCGAGCGCCGCAATACCATTCCGATTTTGTCCAATCTGCTGATTTCGTCAAACGGCGGCAAGCTCAGCCTGACGGCCACCGACATGGATATCGAGGTGATCGACGCGACACCGTCGGAGGTCGGCCAGGAGGGCACGGCGACGGCGCCGGCGCATATGCTCTACGACATCGTGCGCAAGCTGCCCGAGGGCGCCCAGGTGGAGCTGGCCAGCGAAGAAGGCAGCGAGCGCCTGGCGCTCCGCAGCGGCGGCTCGGCGTTCTCTCTGCATTGCCTGCCGCCGGTGGACTTTCCCGCCTTCTCGGCCGGCGATCTCGATCACAGCTTCGCCATTCCGGCAGCCGATCTCAGACGGCTGATCGACAAGACCCGATTCGCGATCTCGACCGAGGAGACGCGCTACTACCTCAACGGCATTCACCTGCACGCGGTCGAAGAGGGCGAGCGGGCCCTGCGTGCGGTGGCCACCGACGGCCATCGTTTGGCGCGGGTCGAGGTGGACCTGCCGGCCGGCGCCGAGGGCATGCCGGGCATCATCGTGCCGCGCAAGGCGGTCACCGAGCTGCGCAAGCTGCTCGACGATGCCGAGGACGAGGTCGCGGTGGCGCTGTCGGACGTCAAGGTTCGCTTCACCATCGACGGTGCGGTGCTGTCGTCCAAGCTGATCGACGGCACCTTCCCCGACTATCAGCGCGTGATCCCGGAAGGCAACGACAAGGTGATGAGCGTGCACGGCCCGAGCTTTGCCGAAGCCGTGGACCGGGTCTCGACCATCGCCAGCGACAAGTCGCGGGCCATCAAGCTGGCGATCGAGACGGGTAAGCTGGTGCTTTCCGCCAACAGTCCCGACCAGGCCAGCGCCACTGAGGAGCTGGTGGTGGACTATGATGGCGAATCGCTGTCGATCGGCTTCAACTCCCGTTACGTGCTTGAAATGACGCAACAGGTCGAGGGCGACACCTTGCGCTTTTCCATGGCCGATTCCGCCTCGCCGACGGTGGTTGGCGACAGCGAGGATGCGCGCGCGCTCTATGTGTTGATGCCGATGCGCGTATGATCGCGACGGATTTGCCCGTCAGGCCGCAAGCGATGAAACCGGCCGCGCGGGTCGCACGGCTGACCCTGACAGACTTCCGCAACTATGCCCAAGCGCGGCTCGAGCCGGGCCCGCAGCCCGTGGTGCTGACCGGTGCCAACGGTGCCGGCAAGACCAATCTGCTCGAAGCGCTGTCGTTCCTCAGCCCCGGGCGCGGCATGCGCCGCGCCAGGCTCGGCGAGGTGACGCGGCGTGGTGCCGCGCCGGCGGCGCGCTGGGCAGTGGCGGCACGCCTCGACCTGCCCGGTGGTGCCTGCGATATCGGCACCGGGCTCGAAAGCGGCGCCGCTGCGGGCGAGCGGCGCCAGGTCCGCATCGATGGCGAGAACGCACGCGGCCAGGCAGGGCTCGGCGACCTGGTCGGCGTCTCCTGGCTGATACCCGCCATGGATCGCCTGTTCACCGAGGCGCCTAGTGGTAGGCGACGCTATTTCGACCGTCTGGTAGCCGGCCTGCTGCCGGGCCACGGCCGCGAGCTGGCGGCCTATGAGCGGGCCTTGCGCGAGCGCGCCAGGCTGTTGGCGAGCGGCGGCGAGGCTCGCTGGCTCGACGCCATCGAGGAGACCCTGGCCGGCCATGGCGTGGCCGTGGCTGCGGCCCGGCGCGACGCCCTCGCTAGGCTCGGCGCGGCACTGGCCGAGGCGAGCGACCCGTTTCCGCGCCCCGGGCTTATCATAAACGGCGAGGTCGAAGGCTGGCTCGACGACATGGCGGCGGTCGATGCCGAGCACCGTTTTGCGGGTCTCTTGCGCGACAGCCGCCGCCGTGACGGGGAGTCCGGGCATACGGCGCACGGGCCCCATCGCAGCGACCTTGTCGCCCGCCACCTGGCACACGATATGCCGGCAGGCGAGTGTTCCACCGGCGAGCAGAAAGCGTTGCTCGTCTCGATCATTCTTGCCGAAGCCCGGTTGCGGGCCGCACGCAGTGGCGCCGCGCCGCTGCTGTTGCTCGACGAAGTCGCAGCGCATCTTGACGCCATCCGCCGCGCGGCGCTCGCGGAGGCTCTTATCGGGCTCGGCGCCCAGGCCTGGCTGACCGGCACCGACGCGGCCTTGTTCGAGGCGCTCGGCGGCAAGGCCAGCTTTTTTACCGTCACAAACGGCAGCATCGTGCCCGGTCCGGCGCGGGAGCATTCTTAAGCATGACAGACGACGACACACCCCAGAACGGCAACGGCGATTACGGTGCCGACTCCATCAAGGTCCTGCGCGGCCTCGATGCGGTGCGCAAGCGCCCGGGCATGTATATCGGCGATACCGATGACGGCTCCGGCCTGCATCACATGGTCTACGAGGTGGTGGACAACGCCATCGACGAGGCCTTGGCCGGCTTTTGCGACCGCATCACCGTAACGCTGAACGCGGACGGCTCGGTGACGGTGACAGACAACGGCCGCGGCATTCCCACCGACATCCACGAGGAGGAGGGGGTCTCCGCCGCCGAGGTCATCATGACCCAGCTCCATGCCGGCGGGAAGTTCGACCAGAACTCCTACAAGGTCTCGGGCGGACTGCACGGGGTTGGCGTATCCGTGGTCAACGCGCTGTCCGAGCGCCTGGAGCTCACCATTCGTCGCGGCGGCAACGTTCACAGCATGGTTTTCCGCCACGGCGAGCCCGAGGCACCGCTGGCCGTCACCGGCGATGCGGGCGAGGAGACCGGAAGTCAGATCACTTTCCTGCCCTCAGGTGGCACTTTCAGCAATACGGAGTTCGACTTTCAGCAGCTCGAGCACCGCCTGCGCGAGCTTGCCTTCCTCAATTCCGGTGTCGCCATCACGCTTACCGACAAGCGCGGCGTGATGCCGCAGGAAGTCGACTTGCACTACGAGGGCGGCATCGAGGCCTTCGTGGAATATCTCGACCGCAACAAGCAGGCCCTGCACAGCCCGCCAACACTGATCACGGGCGAGCGCGACGGCGTCGTGATCGAGGCGGCGCTGCAATGGAACGACAGCTATCACGAGAACGTTCTGTGCTTTACCAACAATATTCCGCAAAGCGACGGCGGCACCCATCTTGCGGGCTTCCGTGCGGCGCTCACGCGTACCGTCAACGCCTATGCCAACAGCACCGGCATCATCAAGAAGGAGAAGGTGCAGCTGACAGGCGACGACATGCGCGAAGGCCTAACCTGCGTGCTGTCGGCCAAGGTACCTGACCCGAAATTCTCCTCGCAAACCAAGGACAAGCTGGTCTCGTCCGAGGTGCGGCCGATCGTCGAGAGCATCGTCGCCGACCGCCTCGGGCAATGGATCGAGGAGCACCCGAACGAGGCCAAGACCATCATCTCCAAGGTGGTGGAGGCGGCGGCGGCGCGCGAGGCGGCGCGCAAGGCGCGCGAGCTGACGCGGCGCAAGGGTGCGCTCGACATCACCAGCCTGCCGGGCAAGCTCGCGGACTGCCAGGAGCGCGACCCTGCCCGCAGCGAATTGTTCATTGTCGAGGGCGATTCGGCCGGCGGCTCGGCCAAACAGGCCAGGGTGCGGGCGAACCAGGCAATTCTGCCCCTGCGCGGCAAGATCCTCAATGTCGAGCGCGCGCGCTTCGACAAGATGCTGTCGTCGGCGGAGGTCGGCACATTGATCGCGGCGCTCGGGGCCGGGATTGGGCGCGAAGACTTCGATATCGAGAAGATCCGCTACCACAAGATCATCATCATGACCGATGCGGATGTCGATGGCGCCCATATCCGCACCCTGCTGCTGACCTTCTTCTATCGCCACATGCCCGAGGTCGTGGCGCGGGGCTATCTCTACATCGCCCAGCCGCCGCTGTTCAAAGTCAAGCGCGGCAGTCGTGAGGTCTACAAGAAGGACGAGCGCGAGCTCGATGACTATCTGCTCGACGAGGGCCTGAAGGATGCCCGCCTGCTGATCGGCAAGCCTGGCGAGGAAGTGGTGCATACCGGCGCAGACCTGCGCCAAATGCTGATGCGCGCCCGCGATCAGGCCGGCTGGCTCAAGGTGCTGGCGCGACGCGAGCATCCGGCGCTTATCGAACAGGCGGCGGTTTCGGGCGCATTGTCGCTCGGTCTGCTGCAGGACCATGAGACCGCGACCGCCACCGGCGGCTATATCGTCGACCGTCTCAACGCGCTTGCGGCGCCCGGCGAGGATGGCTGGTCCCATGAAGTCGACGAGACCGGCGGCCTCGTCTTTACGCTCACCGCGCGCGGCGAGACCGCGAGTTATCGCATCGACGAGACGTTGCTGCAAAGCAGCGAGGCGCGGCGCCTGGATGCCGAGGCGAGCGAGCTGCAGGAGCTCTACGCGCACCCCGCCGTGCTCGAGGCCAAGGAGCAAAGCATCTCGCCGATTCGCTCGCCGCTCGATCTCTTCGAGGCGGTGCTGAATCTCGGTCGTAAGGGCACAAGCATTCAGCGTTACAAGGGGCTCGGCGAGATGAACCCGGATCAGCTTTGGGAGACCACGCTCGATCCCGCGGCACGCACCCTGTTGCAGGTGCGTGTCGACCATGCCGACGATGCCGACGATCTGTTCTCGACGCTGATGGGCGATCTGGTCGAGCCGCGGCGCAACTTCATCCAGGAGCACGCGCTCGACGTCGCCAATCTCGACGTGTGAGCCGTGGCGGCGAAGGCAAGCAAGAAAAAGAAGCCCGCAAAGCCCAAACCGGCCAAGCGGCGCAAGCCCGCGCGGCGTGCCAAGACGGCCACGGCGGCGAAGAAGACGAAGCGGCCACCGCGGCTTTGGCTGCGCCTGCTCAAGCGCGGGCTCTACTGGGCGGCCGTTGCCGGCATCTGGCTGTTCATTGCGGTCTCCGGCCTGGTTGCCTGGTATGCCACCGACCTTCCCGACATCTCAGACCTGGACTCTCGGGCGCGCTCGGCCGGCATCACGATCACCGCGGCGGACGGCACCGTGCTCGCCAGCCGCGGCGATGTCTATGGCCGCCACGTGCCGCGCAGCGAGCTGCCCCAATCCCTCGTCGATGCCGTCGTGGCGGTCGAAGACAGGCGCTTCTACGATCATTTCGGCCTCGATCCGGTCGGCTTGGCGCGTGCGGTATACGTCAATTTGCGCGCCGGCAGGCTGGTCCAGGGCGGTAGCACGCTGACCCAGCAGATCGCCAAGAACGTCTTTCTCACCTCCGAGCGCAGCCTCAAGCGCAAGGTCCAGGAGTTGCTGCTGGCCTTCTGGCTGGAGCGCAATTTCAGCAAGGACGAATTGCTGACCATCTACCTCAACCGCGTCTATCTCGGTGCCGGCGCCTATGGCGTGGATGCGGCGGCGCGGCGCTATTTCGCCAAGCCCGCGAGCGATCTCGGCCTTGCCGAGGCGGCCATGATCGCCGGCCTGCCCAAGGCGCCGAGCCGCTATGCGCCGACCCGCGATCTGGCGGCGGCGCGGGCCCGCGCCGCGGTGGTGCTCGATGCCATGGTCGCCAGCGGCAGGCTCGACGCCGCCACGGCCGAGGCAGCCAAGGCGCTGCCGGCCAATGTGACGGGCTCGCTCGGCGGCTCAGGCGCGGCGCGCTACTTCGCCGACTGGGTGATCGACCGCGTTCCTGCCTATGTCGGACCGATCACGGGCGATCTGGAAGTGCGCACCACCCTCGATGCCACGGTCCAGCGCGCCGCCGAGGCCGCGGTGGCAGCGAGCCGTGACGCCAGCGCGGCAGCAAGCGCGGGCGAGGTGGCCTTGGTCGCCATGGCGCCCGATGGTGCGGTGCGCGCCATGGTCGGCGGGCGCAATTACGGCGCCAGCCAGTACAATCGCGCCACCCAGGCGCAGCGCCAGCCGGGCTCCGCCTTCAAGATCGCCGTCTACGCCGCTGCGCTGGAGGCGGGCATCGGCCGTGGCGCGCATTTCGACGATGCGCCGATCCAGGTCGAGGGCTGGCAGCCTAAGAATTATGGCGACAGCTATCGCGGCAGCCTCACGGTGACGGAAGCCTTTGCCCGCTCCAGCAATGTCATCGCGGTGCAACTGTCGGAGCGCGCCGGGCGCGGCCGGGTCATCGCCGCGGCACGCAGGCTCGGCATCACCGCGCCGCTATCGCCCCACCCCAGCCTGGCTCTGGGCGTGGGCGAGGTCAGCCTGTTGGAATTGACCGGCGCCTATGCCGTGGTGGCAAGCGGCGGCCTCGGCGTCGTGCCCCACGCCATTGCCGAGATCCGCGGCCGCGACGGCCGGGTGCTCTATCGCCGCGCCGGCTCCGGCCTCGGCCGGGTGCTGGCGCCTGGCATCGCCGCCGACCTCGATGCCCTGTTGCAGGCGGTGGTGCGAGAGGGCACGGGCAGGCGGGCGGCGCTCGACGTGCCCGCTGCCGGCAAGACCGGCACCAGCCAGGACTCGCGCGACGCCTGGTTCCTCGGCTACCGCGAAGGCCTCGTCGCCGGCGTCTGGCTCGGCAACGATGACGGGAGCCCGATGAAAGGCGTCACCGGCGGCACCCTGCCCGCATCCCTTTGGCAGGATTTCATGCGACGCCTGAACTAACTGTCCTCCATTACGGTTCATGGGCGCATGGCGAAGCTGGCACGCCCCGGTTCGCGCAGCGGTGCCACCAGGTTGGCGAACTCGCAGAGCAGCGGGCGGGTGTCGCGGGGGTCGATGATCTCCTCTACGCCGTAGCGCTCGGCGGTGCGGAAAGGCGAGCGCACGGCTTCGAGCCGCTCGAGGATTTCCGCCTCCATCTTCGCCGGATCCTCGGCCTTTGCCAGGTCCGCCTTCCAGGCCGCCTCGATGCCGCCTTCGACGGGCAGCGAGCCCCAGTCCCCCGATGGCCAGGCATAGCGGTAATGGAAGCGGCTCTGATTGGCATGGCCCGCACCTGCGACGCCGAAGGCCTTGCGCATGACCACCGAGCACCAGGGCACGCGCGCCTGGTAGATAGCGGCCAACGCGCGGGTGCCGTGGCGGATGGTCGCCGCTTTTTCGTGCGCCACGCCGATGGCGAAGCCGGGGCAGTCGACCAGATGCACCACGGGCAGGTGAAAAGTCTCGGCAAGATCGACGAAGCGGGTCACCTTGAGCGCCGCATCCGCAGTCCAGCCGCCGGCGAAGACGTAAGGGTCGCCCGCCAACAGCGCCACCGGCCAGCCGTCGAGGCGCGCCAGGCCGGTAATCGCCGAGCGGCCGAAGCGGGCGCCGATCTCGAGGAAGCTGCCTTCGTCGACCACGGCCTCGATGACCGGGCGCATCTTGTAGATCTTGCGGCGGTTGCGCGGCACCACGTCGATGAGGAAATCCTCGCAGCGATCGACCGGGTCGTGGCACTCACCGCGTGGCGGCACGTCGTAGACCGAGGACGGCAGGTAGGAGAGGAAGCGGCGCGTACGCGCGAAGGCCTCATCCTCGCTGTCCACCGCGTCATCGATCGCGCCGTTGGTGGCATGGATGTCCGAGCCGCCCAACCCTTCCTTGTCGACCTGTGCGCCGAGCCGGTTGACCACCGGCGGGCCGGCCACGAACATCTGCGATTGGCCCTTGACCATGAGCGAATAGTGGCTGGCCGCGACCCGCGCCGCGCCGAGCCCGGCCACCGGGCCGAGCGCCAGCGCCACCACCGGCACCGTCGCCATGTTCTCCACCACCCATTCCCAGGCGGGATTGGCGGGCAGATAGGTGTAGCCCTCGGTCTCGACCGTGCGCACGGAGCCGCCGCCACCGGTGCCCTCGACCAGGCGCACGATGGGCATGCGCAGCTCGTTCGCCATTTGCTCGGCGCCAATCTGCTTGGCACGAATGCCCGCGTCCGCGGCACCACCGCGAATCGTGAAGTCATCCGCCGCCACGGCGACAGTGCGACCATCGATGCGACCGCGCCCCATCACCACGTTGGAAGCCCGCAGGTTGGCCAGGCTGCCGTCGTCGTTATAGTCGGCAACGCCGGCAATGGCGCCGATCTCGTGAAAGCTGTCGGGATCGAGCAGGTGCTCGATGCGCTCGCGCACCGTCAGGCGGCCATTGTCGTGCTGACGCTTGATCTTCTCGGGCCCGCCCATCTCGCGGGCCATGGCCTCGCGACGTTTGAGCTCCTCGATCTCGGGCCGCCAGCCCTCGCCGCTTCGGTCTGCCTGATCGTCCATTCTTCGTCCCCAACGCTGTCAGATGACCCCGATCCAAGCGCAATCGGCGCGCCACCGCAAGGTGCGAGCGCGCATGGCCATTGACCACACCGCGCAGAGCGTGAAAAACTGTGGAATCCGGCGGGTAGCAAAGGTGCGCCTGCCGTTCGTATAGGGTGAAGGGGGGATACGCTCATGGAAGCCAAGGTAATCTGGCTTTTCGTCTTCGTGCTGCTGTACTGGTCGTACTGCATCTTCTGGGGCGTCAAGGGCGCGCTCACGGCCCGCACCGCCAGCGATTACTTCATCGCCGGACGCGGCATCTCGATCTGGGTGTTCGTGCTGGCAGCCACCGCGACATCGTTCTCGGGCTGGACCTTCATGGGCCATCCGGGCCTGATCTATCGCGACGGTCTGCCATACGCCTACGCCTCGTTCTACGCCATCACCATCCCCTTCACCGGCGTCATGTTCCTCAAGCGGCAATGGATGATCGGCAAGCGCTTCGGCTTCGTCACGCCGGGCGAGATGCTGTCGGACTATTTCCGCTCCGACGCCATCCGCATCCTGGTGGTGATCGTGGCCCTGGTCTTCTCGGTGCCCTATCTCGGCATCCAGCTGCGCGCTTCCGGTTTCCTCTTCAACGTGCTGACCGACGGCATGCTCAACGTCAATGTGGGCATGTGGCTCTTGTCGGCGGTGGTGATCATCTACGTCGCCTCGGGCGGTTTGCGCGCGGTGGCCTATGTGGACACCATGCAGTGCGTCCTGCTGGCTGGCGGCATCATCGCCATCGGCATCATCACGCTGAGCAATGTCGGCGGCATGGGCAACCTCATTCAAGGCATCGCCGCGCTGACGACGATCGACGAAAATCTGACACCGGCAGGCTATAGTCACTACATCGCCATTCCGGGCGTCATCCAGTTTGTCGATGCCGGCGCCAAGGCGCAGGGCGGCGCCTGGACCGGCATCATGGTGCTGACTTACATGTTCGCGCTGATGGGGATCCAGTCGGCGCCGGCCTTCACCATGTGGGCGTTCTCGAACAAGAGTCCGCGGCCGTTCGCGCCGCAGCAGGTCTGGGCCTCCTCCTTCGCCATCGGCCTGATCCTCTTCTTCTTTACCGCCATTCAGGGCATGGGCTCGCATCTGCTTGGTGCCGACACCGCACTGCTCGCGGCCCATCCCGAGGTGGTGAACAACGTCATGGGCGCCGGCCTCGAGGGCAAGGACCTCATGGAGTCGACGGGCAAGCAGGGCATGCTGGTGCCCCAGCTCATCAACCTGATGGCCGATACGGCACCCTGGCTGGTCGGCCTGCTCTCGGTTTGCGCGCTGGCCGCCATGCAGTCCACGGGCGCTGCCTATATGTCGACGGCGGGCGGCATGCTGACCCGCGACCTGCTCAAGCACTACCTGATGCCCGGCGCCACCCACGCCCAGCAGAAGCTGGCCGGGCGCCTCGGCGTCGTCGTCATCGTGCTGGCGGCGCTGTTCGTGGCAACGGTATCGTCGGACGCGCTGGTGCTGCTGGGTGGCCTCGCGGTGGCCTATGGCTTCCAGATGTGGCCGTCGCTGATCGCCATCTGCTGGTGGCCCTTTCTTACCCGTGCCGGCGTCACCCTCGGCCTCGTCGCCGGTCTCATTGCCGTCACCCTGACCGAATCGATCGGCCAGAAGCTCGGCATCACCGGCTGGGGCCGCTGGCCGCTGACCATCCATTCGGCGGGCTGGGGCATATTGTTCAACTTGGGCACCGCGATCATCGTCTCGCGCTTCACCCAGAACACAGGTGACATGGAACACAAGATGGTCTTCCACACCTTCCTGCGCGAGCATGCCGGCCTGCCCGAAAGCAAGCGGTATCTGATCCCGCGGGCCTGGGCCCTGACCCTGGTCTGGTTCCTTTTCGGCATCGGCCCGGGGGCGGTGATCGGCAACTCGATCTTCGGCTCGCCAACGGATGCAACGACATGGATGTTCGGTATCCCGTCGATCTGGGCCTGGCAGGTGCTGTGGTGGGTGATCGGCGTGTTCATGATGTGGTTCCTGGCCTACAAGATGGAGCTGTCGACGGTGCCCCTGCGCGAGGTCGAGGCCTTGCACGAGGATATCGGCGACATCCAGCTGGCGGTCGACAAGCCCTGACGCCGGCCAAGCCGGGGGCCGCGCGGTGAACCAGAGCGGCTATGTCGCCTGGAGCATGGCGCTGGCGGCGGCGCTGTGGTGGCCGGTCGGTCGCATCGTCTGGGTGATGGCGGTGCGCCGGCTCGAACGGCGCCTCGGGCGCAGCCTTGACCCAACCGAGGTCGCCGCCCAGCGCCGCCGCGCCTGGCTGCTGGCCTTGCCCCTCTGCCTGGTCTTCTCGGGCCTGTTCAATCTGCGCCTGCTGCAAGGATGACCAACCAAGCCTGGAAGCGCCTGGCGGTCGCCCTCGGCCTGGCCACCGCCGCCTGGTTCCTCTACGACATGCTGATTGCCGGGCGTGACCCGGGCCTCGATGCCCAATCGGCGGCCGACAGATTGTTCGAGGACGGCGCCTATGAACGCGCCCTGGCGCTCTATCGCGAGCGCGATGCGATCGAGCCTGGCAACGCCTTTGCGCTACGTGGCATCGCGCTGAGCCTGATGCAGCTCGGCCGCACTGACGAGGCGCTCGGCGCCTTCGCAGCCGCCATTGACGCCGACCCGCAAGATGCCAGCGCCTTCGCCAATCGCGGCATTCTGCATGATCGCTTAGGCGACTACGAACGCGCCATGGCCGACTACCGCCAGGCGCTGACCCTTGACGCCGAGATCGCCGACGGCCCCGGCTTCCTCACCCGCTTCCTGCGCAACCAACCCGACCGCCCGCCGTCCGTCGCCGACCGCCTCGGCTACCTCGAAGCCGAGTTCGCCAAGCCGGAGGAAGAGCGCGTGCTGATGATGCCGGACGCTGACGCGGAGCAGCGGCCGTATCAGCAGTAAGGATAGGGCCTCACGCGGAGGCGCTGGCTCGCGGCGCACAACAGTCGCGAAGATTGCAGATCAACATTCGAGCTCTAACGCCTTGATTTGCAAATTAAACAGCACGCAAGGAACGATCACCGACGCCCGGAGAATGGCAACACAGCAAGCCTATCCTGTCCGTTGCAAATGAAAGGGGCGCTAGATACCCTCACCTAACGCGTATCGATGCGATGGAATCAGATCAAAATTGGAGGGAGATAAAATGTCAGTAGCAAGACTCACTTGTACGCTTTTCGTCGCCCTGGGCCTGTCGGTCGCTTCGGCAATTGCAGGGGAAATGCCGACAACCACACCGGAGGAAGTCGGATTGTCCGAAGATCGGCTAACCCGAATTGGTGATACCATCAACAGCGAGATTGCCGCTGGAAACATCGCAGGCGGTGTCCTGCTCGTGGCACGGCATGGAAAGGTCGCCTTTCTGGAGGCTTATGGCGAGCAGGATGCCGTTGCGGGAACCCCGATGGCACCCGATTCCCTGTTCCGCCTGTGGTCGATGACCAAACCAATCGTTAGTGTTGCTGTCCTGATGCTGAACGAGCAGGGGAAGCTGCTTCTCAACGACCCTGTCGCCAAGTATATTCCGGCATTTGGTGAGACGCGGGTGTGGGTCGAGGGTACAGGCGGCGATAACGGCCCGATGGAGTTCGAGGCGGCTGTGCGTCCGATTACCATCCAAGACCTGCTTCGGCACACCTCCGGCATCGTCTATGGCCTGTTCGGGAACACGCCTGTCCATGCCATGTACAACGAAGCCGGCGTCATGAGCTGGGACAATACGACCGCCGAGTTCGCCGACAAGATGGCGGGCCTTCCTGTCGCGCATCAGCCGGGAACGGTTTGGGATTACGGTCAATCGACGGACGTGCTGGCGCGGGTCATCGAGGTTGTCTCCGGGCAGCCGATGGATGTCTTCCTGCAGGAGAATATATTCGGACCCCTCGGCATGAGCGAGACCGGCTATTGGTTCGGCGCGGAAGATGGCGATCGCGTCGCCGAGCAATTGCCGAATCCGGAGACCGGCGAGCCGAGTCCGGGTCGCGACGTTACGGTCGAGCCGACATGGCGGCCGGGCGGCCACGGCCTCGTATCGACGGCGTCGGACTATTGGCGTTTCGCGCAGATGCTGTTGAACGGCGGTGAGCTCGACGGGGTGCGGATACTGAGCCCGACCACTGTCGCCTATATGGCCAGCGACCATCTCGGCAATGGGATCGAGAAGCGGCCGGGGCTGATGTGGTGGGTCGGCGAGGGCCAAGGGTTCGGCCTCGGTGTCGCCGTGCGCCTGCAGGACGGCGTCACCCATTGGAATGGCTCGGCCGGGGATTTCTATTGGCTCGGCTATGCGAGCACGAACTTCCTGGTCAGTCCCGCGAACGATATGGTTGGAGTCTTCTTGGCACAGCAGATCCCGCTGGCGCTGAAATACCGCGACATCGTGTTCAGCTTGCTGCCGCAGACAATCGTCGACGGCGCATCGATGGAAGTCGCGGCGGAATAATCATAGCCGTCCAGGGCTCCGGTCTTCGCCATGTGGCGCGAAGACTGGGGCCCGATCCCTTTTCTATGCCGCCTCAATCCGCGAAGGGGTCGCTCATGAGGATGGTGTCGTCGCGCTCGGGGCTGGTCGACAGCAGCGTGACCGGGGCGCCGATGAGCTCTTCGATGCGGCGGACATATTTGACCGCGGTGGCCGGCAGTGCCGCCCAGCTGCGGGCGCCGCGGGTGCTTTCGTGCCAGCCTTCGAGGGTCTCGTAAACCGGCTCCACGGCGGCTTGGGCGCGGGGGCTCGCAGGCAGGTGGTCGACCATCTCGCCGCCGAGGCGGTAGCCGGTACATACCTTCAGCTCGTCGAAGCCGTCGAGCACGTCGAGCTTGGTCAGCGCGATGCCGCCGATGCCGCCCAGGCGGATGGCCTGGCGCACCAGCACCGCGTCGAACCAGCCGCAACGCCTGGCGCGGCCCGTGACCGTGCCGAACTCATGACCGCGCTCGCCGAGCGAGCGGCCGATCTCGTCTTCGAGCTCGGTCGGGAACGGCCCCTCACCGACCCGCGTGGTATAGGCCTTGGTGATGCCGAGCACGGTGTCGATGCTGCCGGGCCCGATGCCCGAGCCAACCGCCGCCGCACCCGCCAGGGTGTTCGACGAAGTGACGAAGGGATAGGTGCCGTGATCGATATCGAGCATGGCGCCTTGCGCGCCTTCGAAAAGGATGCGCTTGCCCTCGCGCCGCGCCTGATCCAGCTCGATGCCGACCGTTGCCGCGAAAGGCAGGATGCGCTCGGCGACTTCGAGCAGGTCGGCGCGCAGCTTGTCCTTGTCGACGGGCGCGAGATCCATGCCCTGGCGCAGCACGTCGTGGTGCAGTAGTGCGGCATCGATTCGTGCGGCAAGCAGGCCCTCGTCCGCCAGATCACAGAGGCGGATTGCGCGGCGCGCGATCTTGTCCTCGTAGGCCGGGCCGATGCCGCGCCCGGTGGTGCCGATCTTGGCCGAGCCCCGCAGCACCTCGCGCTGACGGTCGAGCTCGCCGTGCAGGGGCAGGATGAGGCAGGCGTTTTCGGCGATGCGCAGGCTTTCGGGCGTCGCCGTCACGCCCTGGCCGGCGAGGCGGTCGATCTCCTCGAGCAGGGCCCAGGGATCGATGACCACGCCATTGCCGATCAGAGAGGTCTTGCCGGGCCGCACGATGCCCGACGGCAGCAGGCTCAGCTTGTAGGTGACGCCGTCGATGACAAGGGTATGGCCGGCATTGTGCCCGCCCTGGAAGCGCACCACGATATCGGCGCGCTCCGACAGCCAGTCGACGATCTTGCCCTTGCCCTCGTCGCCCCATTGCGAGCCGACCACGACCACATTGGCCATTCCCTACTCCTCAGTCGTCCTCGGCAAGCGGCCTGACGGCGCCATCCTGCCAGATATGCGTACAGGCCAGGCGTCGGGCCTCGGCGATATCGCCATTGCCGGCGGTGACCAGTCCCTTGACGGTCTGCCAACCCTCCGCCCGCGCCTCTGCCGCGGCTTCCGCCGGCGCCTCGTAAGGCACGAAAAGGCGGTCGGGCGCGGCGGGCTGGGGTGCCGAGTTCAGCAAAGCATCGCCGAGCAGGGTGAAACCCGTGGCGGGCTCGCCGGCGGCGGTGATATAGCGCCCGCCGAAACCGAGCTCGGTGCGCGCGCCGAGCGCATAGAGCGTGAACGATATGCCGCTGTGATACTCGAAGCCACGACGCTCCAGGGGATCGACGGTGAGGGTCAGATCGGGCGCGGCGCTGCGCACCAGCTCGACCACTTCGGTCAGGCGCGCGACCAGGCGCGCCGGTGCCTCGGGTAGGCCGTCGATGGCGCAATCAACCGAGAGCAAGCGCCCAAACAGCCGCGCCACGTCGCCATTGGCACCACTGGTGGCGGCTTCGGTCAAGGCCGCGGCATCCTTGCGGTCGATGGCCGCTAGCACGCCCGCGCGCGCGTCGCCGTCGAGAGCGAAGGCATCGCAGATCGCGCCTGCCAGATCGGGCACGTTGATGTCGACGCTGAGGCCTTCGATGCCGAGCCCGGCCAGCGCCTCGGCGGCAAGCAGGATGACCTCGGCATCGGCGGTGCCGGCATGGGCGGGGCCGATCAGCTCGACGCCGATCTGGCGGAACTGGCGATCCTCGCGCAACTGGCCGCCGCGCACGCGCAAGACCTCGCCGGCATAGCAGAGCCGTAGGGGCCGCGCCTCGGCCGCCAGCCGGGTGGCGGCGATGCGTGCGATCTGCGGCGTAATGTCGGCGCGCAAGCCCATCATGCGCTGGGACACCGGATCCATGATGCGGAACGTCTGTCCGGCCATGGCAGCGCCGACACCGTCGAGCAGGCCTTCCTCGAACTCGACCAGCGGCGGCTTGACGCGCTGATAGCCGAAGCGCGCGAAACGGTCGAGAAGCGCCCGGCTCAGGCCGTCCTCATGGTCGGCGAGCGGCGGCAGCAGATCCTGCAGGCCCGCCGGCAACAGGGTTTTCTGGCGTGGATCGTTCATAGCGCGGAGAAACTACCTTACTCACGCCACAATGTCAGAATTTCAACGACTTGGCTTGGACCACACCGTCGAGCACCCGCAGCTCTTCAAGCAGGGCCGCCGGTACTTCCTGGTCGACCTCGACCAGGGCCATGGCCTCGCCACCCGCTTGTGAGCGCCCGAGGTGGAACGTCGCGATGTTGATGCCGGCGTCGCCCAGGGTCTTGGCGAAGGAACCGACCATGCCCGGCAGGTCGCGGTTCTTGATGTAGAGCATGTCCGTGCCGATGCCAGCATCCATGGCGATGCCTTCGATCTCGGTGATGCGCGGGCGCTCGCCGAGCAGGGTGCCCGAGATGCTGCGCGTGCGACGCTCGGTGGTCACGGTCAGGCGAACCAGGGTGTGATAGTCGCAACGGCCGTCGAAGAGAGTCTCGCGTACCTCGATCTCTCTCTCCTTGGCGATGACCGGCGCGTTGACCATGTTGACGCCTTCCAGCTGCGGCGCCAGCAGGCCTTGGAGGACCACCGCCGTGACGGGCCGACAATTGAGGGTCGCCGCGTGCCCTTCGAACTGCAGCGAGACGGAGGTGATGCCGCTTTCGGTGATCTGCCCGGCAAAGCTGCCGAGCTGGCGGGCCAGCGCCAGATAGGGATCGAGCCTGGGCGCTTCTTCGGCGGTCACGGACGGCATGTTCAGCGCGTTGGTCACGGCACCGTCGAGCAGGTAATCGGCAATCTGCTCGGCGACCTGCAACGCCACCTTTTCCTGCGCCTCGCTGGTCGAGGCACCGAGATGAGGCGTGGCGATGACCTGCTCGAAGGCGAATAGCGGGCTCTCGCCAACCGGCTCTGTCTCGAAGACGTCGAGCGCCGCGCCTGCCACGTGGCCGGACTCGATGGCCCCCGCCAGATCGGCCTCGTTGACCAGACCGCCGCGGGCGCAATTGACGATGCGCACGCCCTTGCGGGTCTTGGCCAGGGCTTCGGCATCGAGAATATTGCGTGTGCTATCGGTCAGCGGCGTATGCAGGCTGATGAAGTCGGCCCGCGACAGCAGCGCGTCGAGCTCGACCTTCTCCAGCGCCAGCTCTGTGGCGCGCTCGCTCGACATGTAGGGGTCGAAGGCGATGACGCGCATCTTCAGGCCTTGCGCGCGGTCGGCGACGATCGAGCCGATGTTGCCGCAACCGATCAGGCCCAAGGTCTTGCCCGCAAGCTCCACCCCCATGAAGCGCGATTTCTCCCACTTGCCGGCCCGCGTCGAGGCGTCGGCCTGGGAGATGCGCCGGGCTAGCGCCATCATCATGGCAAGGGCGTGCTCGGCAGTGGTTACCGAATTGCCGAAGGGCGTATTCATCACCACCACGCCATCGGCGGTGGCCGCCGGCACGTCGACATTGTCGACGCCGATGCCGGCGCGCCCGACCACGCGTAGCTGTTTCGCCGCCGCCAGCACCTCGGCCGTGACCTTGGTCGCGGAGCGGATGGCCAGGCCGTCGCAATCGGCAATGCGATCCAGCAATGCGTCCGGGTCGAGCCCCGGTGCCTCGTCGACCTCGATGCCGCGGTTGCGGAATATCTCCGCCGCCAGCGGACTGAGCTTGTCGGATATCAGAACTTTTGGCATGGCAGGTGTTCTTGCTCCAGGATGGTCAAGCGGCCGCGCGGGCCTCGGCGAAGGCCCAGTCGAGCCATGGCAGCAGGGCGTCCAGATCGTCACCTTCGATGGTGGCGCCGGCCCAGATGCGCAGGCCCGGCGGGGCATCGCGGTAGGCGCCGATATCGTAGGCCACGTCCTCATTTGCGAGCGCGTTGGCGATGCTCTTGGCGACGGCGCGCTGATCGGCCTCGTCGAGCCCCGCGAACCAGGGATCGACGATCTTCAGACACACCGATGTGGACGAGCGCTCGGCTGTCTCGGCGGCGAGAAAGTCGACCCAGTCGGTCTCCGCCACCCAGGCCGCGATACGCGCGAGATTGCCTTCGCTGCGCGCCACCAGCGCCGCGCCGCCGCCGAGAGATTTGGCCCAGCGCAAGGCGTCAAGCGCATCCTCGACGCATATCATCGACGGCGTATTGATGGTCTCGCCCTTGAAGATGCCTTCGATAAGCTTGCCGCCCTTGGTCAGCCGGAAGATCTTCGGCATCGGCCAGGGCGGCGTATAGCTCTGCAGGCGTTCCACGGCCCGAGGACCGAGCGCCAGCATGCCATGCTGCCCCTCGCCGCCGAGCACTTTCTGCCACGACCAGGTCACCGCATCGAGCTTGTCCCAGGGCATATCCATGGCGAAGACGGCGGATGTCGCGTCGCACAGCACCAGACCGTCGCGATCGCCCGAGATCCAGTCGCCGTTGGGTACGCGCACGCCCGAGGTGGTGCCGTTCCAGGCGAAAACCACGTCGCGATCGGGCGAGACCTCCGAGAGATTGGGTAGCGCGCCATAATCGGCTTCGTGCTTTCGCAAATCGTCCAGCTTGAGCTGGGAGACGATGTCGCCTAACCAGCCCTTGCCAAAGCTTTCCCAGGCCAGCACATCGACCCCGCGCACGCCGAGCAGCGACCACATGGCCATCTCGAAAGCGCCGGTGTCGGATGCGGGCACGATGCCGAGGCGCCAATCGGCCGGCAGGCCGAGAATGTCCCGGCTCAGGTCGATGACCTCTGCGAGCCGCGCCTTGGCGTCGCCGGCGCGGTGGGAGCGGCCGACCAAAGCGCCTTCGAGCGCGTCAAGCGACCATCCCGGGCGCTTGGCGCAGGGCCCCGACGAGAAGCGGGGCATGGCCGGCTTGCGGCCAGGCTTGTCTGTCATGGAATGCGATCTTGTGTGCGGTGCAACAAAGGGCGCGGAGCATAGGCGCGCAAAGGCTTTGCGTCAATAACACACAGATGATGACGGAGACCTCACGAGCGTTCACGACAAGTTGCCCAGGGTGATGCGCTCCTGCGTGGTAGCTTTTTGGCTCGGCTTTACAACGAGAGCAATCGGGAGGGAGCAATGACCGCAAACATCGTTAGCGGAATGGACCTCGACAAGCTCGAGGCGTTCCGGTCGGCACTTGACGACAATCCGGTGATTTTGGGGCTTGAGGCGCGTGGCGTCTGGGAGGGCCATTCCGGGCGCAGCACCATCCACATCGGACCCTTTGAGCTGGCCGGCGAGAAGATCGACCGCGAGACCCGGCACTACACGATTCCCTACGGCGCCTGGCGTGAGGTCGAAGAGGCGATCGGTTTTGTCGGCCCGACCGACCGCGTCGAGCCCATCGAGATGGCATTGGGTGCTGTGGCCGCCTGCCTGTGCAACAGCATCGCACTCAATGCGCCGCGCAACGGCATCGATCTCGAAGGCCTCGAGATCAACGTTCACACCGATGTCGATCCGAGCGTGCTTTTCGAGGTCAAGGATCCGGAGTCCCATACCTCGTGCATGCCCAAGATCACCACCGAGGTGACGGTCAAGGGCGACATCTCGGACGAGCAGCTCGCCACCATCCAGCGGCTGGTCCATTACTCGCCCGTGCACGGCCTGGTCGAATACGCCAACACTGTCGAAAGCCGCGTTTCGCGGGCCTGAGAAAAGGCTGACGGTCCGGCGCTTGGCGCCGGACCGTCGTCTCTCCAGCGATGTATGCCGTCTTGATCCTGTTCGGCGAGCCGGTGGACCCCGCCGCCTTCGCGCGTCATGTCGAGGAAACCCATCGGCCCTTGCTCGACGGGCTCCCCGGTGCCGAGGCCGTCGGGCTGAAATGGGTCGCCGGGAGGCTTGCCGGCGAGCTGGCCCTCCACCTCGTGATCGAAATCGGCTTTGCCACCGAAGCGGCGTTGCAGGATAGCCTGAACTCGCCGGCCGGACAGGCCATGGCGCGGGACTACCCCAATTTCGCTTCCGGCGGCGTGACCATACTGGCCTCAGTCGGGTAGGCCGGCGGCGCTGAACCCTTCGTCAAACCGTGCCGCCATGGCAGTATCGTGGATATGCATCGGCCGCATGGTGCTGCGGCTCAGCGCCGGCTCGCCGGCCAGCAGCTCCTGCACGCATTTCTGCGCTACCTCCTGCTGCCCGGCATGCCAAAGGATCGGCACAGAGATGAGGTGGTTTCGCAACAGATCCGGGGCCTGGCGCACCAGCTTGCTGACCACCTGGGCAGCCCGCTCCGGCTCACCGACGATGAAATGGGCCAGCGCCAGCTCGCGCTGATGGCGGAAGCGGTGGGGGTCCTCCGGCGCCGCCTGGATGCCGTTTTGCAGCAGCTGCAAGCCCTCGTCCTGCTCACCCAGATGGAACTTGGCGATGCCTGTCATGGCCGTCGCCTGGGAGAAGCTCGAATTAAGCTCGAGCGAGGTTTCCGCATGCACCAGGGCGGCATCGAAATCGCCGCGCAAATCCTGATGGATCATGGCCGCGATGAGATGGGCGAAGAAGCTCGACGGATCGACGGACAATGCCGCCTTGATGCCGGAAGACAGCTCCTCCCTCACATCCGCCGGCATGTCGAGCACGGAGAACTCGAACA
Organism: uncultured Rhodospirillaceae bacterium; assembly: GCA_964408735.1. Lineage (GTDB taxonomy): Bacteria > Pseudomonadota > Alphaproteobacteria > UBA7887 > UBA7887 > UBA7887. The sequence continues at coordinate 54,865 of CAYPAX010000002.1, forward strand.
TGCGATAGCGGCAAAAGATCATCATCGCCATGGCCATGGCATTATCGGGCTTGCGCGTCAGCGCCGCCTTGAGGGTTTCCGCCGCCTCGTCGTTATGGCTGTACGAACTGACGAAATAGCCAGCCGCCTTCGACAGCAATTGCGGCACCGAGAGCGCATCGTTGACCGTGTTGCGAAGCTTCTCGAAGGCCTTGGCCTTGATGCGGATGCGCACGGCCGCTGCGACGCTCATGGAGATCTCGTCCTCGAGATCGAAGACATCGTCGAGGTTGCGGTCGTAGCGGTCGGACCAGACCTGACTGCCGCCCACCCCCTCGGCAAGCGTGAACGACAGCCTGAGCCTGTCGCCGGCCGCGCGAACGCTGCCTTCGAGGCGGAAATCCGCGCCCTCGGCCACCTCGCCAGCATGCTCGCCAATTACTGCAATCGCCGTCTGCTTGGTCAGGCCGCCGACGATGTCCTGTTGCAGGCCCTCGGCCAGGGAGGCGATCTCGTCGCCGCCGCTGATGACCTTGACGGGCGCCACGGCGACGGTGGGCAGCTCCTCGCCATCCTTCCTGGTCGGCTCACGATTGGTCCGCTTGCCCTCCCCCTCGACACCGAACTGATAGACCGCCACGGGATCTGCGATATTCTTCAGCTCCTGCTCGCCCATGAAGGCGAACGGTCCGCCGACCTTGGCGCGCACACTGTCGAATACCGTGCCAGAGACGTTGATGCCGCCGGGGCTTGCCATGGCTTGCAGGCGCGCCGCCACATTGACCCCGTCGCCGTAGATCGAGCCGTCTTCCTTCTCCAGGATATCGCCGAGATTGAGGCCGACCCGGAACAGCATCTTGCGGTCGTCGGGCAAGGGCTCGTTGCGCTTGGCAAGCTCCCCTTGCGCCTCGGTGGCCGACGTCACGGCGCTGATGGCGCTTTCGAAAATCGCCAGCACCGAATCGCCCGCCATATCGACGATGCGCCCGTTATGGGCCTCGATACACTTGCGGAAGATGCCGCGAAACTCGTCGAGGGTGGCGACCGTGGCGCGGTCGTCCTCGCGCATCAGGCGCGAATAGCCGACAGCGTCGGCCGCCAATATGGCAGCCAGACGTTCCTTCGGCTCCTTGGTCTCGGTCATGCGCCCCCCACGTCCCGCTTTGCGCGATTATGGCACAGCCTCAGCCATAGGCGATACGCTTCGCCAAATCGTGATCAGGCGCGCTTCCGCAACCCGCTCTGTTGCAAGCGCCAGAGCATCAGATCCAGCCGGTCTTGGCCGAAGAAAGGCTCGCTGTCGAAGACCAGGGTCGGCACGCCCCAATGGCCGGCAGCGGTGAGCGCATTCTCGTTGGCGACGAGGGCGTCGTCGCAGGCTTCGGTGGCTGCGGCCTCAAGCGCGTCCGCATCGAGGCCGGCGCGGCGCGCGGCCTCGGCCAGGTGGTCGCCTTCGTGCCAATTGTCCACATCGCCGCTCCAGATCAGGCGCGAGACCTCGTCGAGATACGGCAGGCCGCGGCCCATCTCCGTCGCCGCCACGCCGAGGCGATTGAGACGGTGGATGTAGGGCTGCTCGGCCGCGATGGCACGGGTCTGCAGGTCCATCACGACGGGATCGGGCTTGGGCCAGCGGAAGGGAATACCAGCCTGCTCGGCGACGCGGTGCGAATCGCGCACCACGTAGGACGGCATCAGGGGATCGACGCGCTTGAAGAAGTTCGGATCGCGGATGGCGATGGGGCGCACCACGCGCACGGCCACATCGAGATCCCAGGTCTTGGTGAGCGCAACGATGCGCCCCGTCGCAAGATAGGAATACGGGCTGCGGAAGGACCAGTAGAGCTCGACGGTCAAGGTCATGAGGCGGCCTCCAGGGGGTGGGCGTGGTTGAGCGGCCCGTGGCCGTGGCCGAAACCGGGCGCGCCGATGATGGCGGCACGCACATAGGCATCGGCGCGCGCCACGGCGGCGGGAAGGGGTAGCCCTTGGGCGATGCCGGCAGCGATGGCGGAGGCCAGCGTGCAGCCGGTGCCGTGGGTATGGGGCGTATCCAGGCGCGGCGCCGTGAAGCGGTGCGCGCCTGCGTCATCTACGAGCAGGTCTATGACTGTCTCGCCCGCCATGTGGCCGCCTTTCATGAGCACCGCCTTGGCCCCCATCTCGCGCAGACGCGCCGCCGCAGCGGCCATGCCGGCTTCGTCGGCGATGGTCATGCCGGTCAGCGCTTCGGCCTCCGTCACATTGGGGGTGAGCACGGTCGCCAGCGGCAACAACTCGTCGACCAGCGCCTGGTGGGCATCGTCGTCGAGCAGCTTGGCGCCACCCTTGGCGACCATCACCGGATCGACGATGACCGGCACGTCCGCGGCCAGCTCCCTGAGGCAGCGCGCCACGGTGGCGATGATGTCCGGATGATGCAGCATGCCGGTCTTGATGGCATCGGCGCCGATATCCTCCAGCACGACGCGGATCTGCTCGGCGATGAAGCTTTCCGGCACGTCATGGATGGCGTGCACGCCCTGGGTGTTCTGTGCGGTCAGCGCCGTCACTGCCGTGGCGGCATAGGCATCGAGCGCGGTGATGGTCTTGATGTCTGCCTGAATGCCCGCGCCACCGCCTGAATCCGACCCGGCAATGACCAGTACGCGTCCCTTCATCGATTCGCCTCCGTAATCGCTGCTGCAACCTGGGCCACGGCCGCCGCGACCTTGGCCTCGTCCTCGCCTTCCGCCATCACGCGCGCCTTGGGCTCGGTGCCGGACAGGCGCACCACCAGCCGGCCATTGCCGGCGAGAGAAGATTCCGCTGCCTGCACGGCGTCGGCAACGGTGCTGCTTTCGAGCACCGGCGCGCCGGCGCAAGCCAGACTTTGCGTGATTTGCGGCAGCGGCTCGAAACGGTGCGCCGCCGCGCTCGCTGGAGCATCGGCATCCTTGAGCACCGCCAGTGCCTGCAGCGCCGCGACCAGGCCGTCGCCGGTGGTCGCGTGATCGGTCAGGATCAGATGCCCAGACTGCTCGCCGCCGAAATTGTAGCCATTGGCGCGCATATGCTCGACGACATAGCGATCGCCGACCTGGGTGCGCGCCAAGTGCAGGCCCTCTGCCTCCAGGTGCCGTTCGAGGCCGAGATTGGACATCAAGGTCGCCACCACGCCGCCGCCTTGCAGGGCACCGCGGCCATGCAGATGACCCGCGATGAGGGCCAAAAGCTGATCGCCGTCAATGGTCCTGCCGGCCTCGTCGCACATGGCCAAACGGTCGGCGTCGCCATCGAGGGCGATGCCGAGATCGGCGCCGCATTCGACCACGCGGGCGCACATCGCTTGCGGCGATGTCGAGCCGCAGTCGCGGTTGATATTGAAGCCGTCCGGCTCGGCGCCGAGCGTCTCCACCTCGGCACCCAGTTCCCACAAGACCGTGGGCGCGACCCGATAGGCGGCGCCATTGGCGCAGTCGAGCACGACCTTGAGGCCGTCCAGCGTCATGCCCTTGGGGAAGCTCTGCTTGGCGAATTCAATATAGCGGCCCGGCGCATCGTCCAGGCGGCGCGCACGGCCGAGATCGGCGGGTGCCGCCAGCGCCTCGGCCGAGCCGTTCTCCATGCGCGCCTCGATCTCAGCCTCCGTGGCATCGGAGAGCTTGTAGCCGTCGGGCCCGAAGAGCTTGATGCCGTTGTCGTGGAAAGGATTGTGCGAGGCCGAGATCATGACACCGAGATCGGCGCGCAAAGAGCGCGTAAGCATGCCGATGGCGGGCGTCGGCAGGGGCCCGACCAGGATCACGTTCATGCCCATGGAGACGAAGCCCGAGGTCAGGGCCGGCTCGATCATATAGCCCGAAAGCCGCGTGTCCTTGCCGATCACCACGCTGTGGCGGTGCTCGCCGCGGGTGAAGACCTGGCCTGCCGCCATGCCGAGCCTGAGCGCGGTGGCCGCGGTCATGGGCTCGGTATTGGCGCGGCCGCGGACGCCGTCAGTGCCGAAAAGCTTGCGTGTCATGGACCCGACATACTCCCTAGTCCTCGCCCCGCGCAAGGCCCCTTTCCCTATGCCCGAGTCTGACGCACACTGCGCCCGATGAAGAGAGCATCTGTGGGAGGAGAATATGGCGATTGCGGACTACAAGACGGCGCTGGTGACGGGCGCCTCGGCGGGTATCGGCGAGGCCACCGTGCGTGCGCTCGTGGCCAAGGGGCTCGCAGTGACGGCCGTGGCGCGGCGGGCGGAGCGCCTGGAAGCCCTGGCTGCGGAAACAGGCTGCACACCGCTCGCCCTCGACCTGACCGACACCAGGGCCCTCAACGCCGCATTGCGCGGGCTGGAGGTCGACGTGCTGGTCAACAATGCCGGCCTGGGCCGCGGCATGGCGAGCTTTCTCGAGGCCAGTGCCGAGGATATCGACCTTACCATCGAGACCAACGTCACCGCCTTCCTGCACGTCATTCATGCCGTGGCACCCAACATGGTGGCGCGCAAGACCGGCCATATCGTCAATATCGGCTCGATCGCCGGGCTCTACCCGTTGCAATCGCCGATCTACGGCGCCTCGAAGGGCGCGGTGCGGCTGGCCTCGCAGAATTTGCGCATCGACCTTGAAGGCACCGGCGTGCGCATGACCGAGATCTGCCCGGGCCGCGTCGTTACCGAGTTCCTGGTCCAGGCCTCGGGCGAGGAAGCGGCGCGCCAAACCTATGGCCAGTTCAACGAGCTGCAGCCGGTGGATATTGCCGACGCCATCGTCTATGCCGTGGATGCGCCGTGGCGGGTCAACGTCTCGACCATCGAGATCGTGCCCACCGAGCAGATCATTGGCGGTATCCACACCACGCGCGTCGAACGCTGACAACAAAAGAGGGAGAGAGACATGTCCGTATACATGATTGCCCATGCCACCGTGAACGATCCGGAAGCCTACAAGCCCTATCTCGAGGCAGCGCCCGCCTTCGTGAAGAAGTATGGCGGCGAGTACCTGGTGCGTGGCGGCAAGGTCTTGGCGCAGCGCGGCGAGTGGGATCCGAAGCGCCTGCTGATTTTCCGCTTTCCCAGCCACCAGGCGATCGAGGATTTCATGGCCGATCCCGACTACCAGCCCTGGAAGGCGCTGCGCGAGCGCGTGACCACGCCGCACAGCATGCTGATCATCGAAGGCGTCAAGGACGGCGAGGTATAGGCGCCATGATAGATCTGCATTACTGGCCGACGCCGAACGGCAAGAAGGTCACCATCCTGCTCGAGGAATGCGGCATGCCGTACAACATCGTGCCCTGCCATATCGGCCGCGGCGACCAGTTTGAGGACGCGTTCCTGGCGATCTCGCCGAACAACCGCATGCCGGCCATGGTCGACCACGAGCCGGCGGACGGCGGCGAGCCGATCGCCCTGTTCGAGTCCGCCGCCATCATGATGTACATCGCCGAGAAGGCGGGGAAGTTCTATCCGCAAGGCTTGCGCGCACGCTACGAGGTCGATCAGTGGCTGATGTGGCAGATGGCGAACCAGGGCCCGAAGACCGGCGAGCGCGGCCACTTCAATCGCCTCGGCGAGGACTATGGCGACCAGACCTACGCCCTGACCCGCTTCACCAACGAGGTCAACCGGCTTTATGGCGTGCTAAACATTCGCCTCTACGACCGGCCCTACATCGCCGGTGACGAATACACCATCGCCGACATGATCTGCTACCCCTGGACCGTGGCCTGGAAGATGCAGGACCAGGACCTCGACGAGTTCAAATATTTCAAACGCTGGTGGGAGGAGATGTCGGCACGGCCCGCCGTGCAGCGCGGCCTCGCCGTGGGCAAGGACATGGGCGAAGACCCGGCAACCCTGTCCGACGAGGAGAAAGCCCGCCGCCGCGCCCTGATGTACAACCAGCGCGCTCGCCCGGCGCCTGTGTAGGCCCTACTCGGCGGCCGTCGACAGGCCGGCGTTGGCTTCCACGCTGGGCGAAAGGTAGGCGCCCTGGCGCAGCAGCTCGCGCTGTACCAGACGCGCATCCAGAGCCCGCGGCGCAATGCCCGCGTTCGCCGCCAAAGCCGCCGCGGTGCCTGCCGCCTGGCCCGTGAGCCAGCATTGCGGCACCTCGCGCAGGAAGGAGTGCGAGCTGGCATCGCAGGCGATATGGCGGCCGGCGCCGAGCACCCCTTCCAGCCCTTGCGGCAGCAGCGAGCCGTAGGGCACCGAGATATTGGGGAACTTCGGCGACAGCGAGGTCGAGACGCCGATCTCGTCGTCCCACACCTTGCCTTCGTCCCATTGCGCGCGGGTGACCTTGGCATCGCTCGCCAGGCGCCGGCTGTGGCGCACGCCGACCTGCGGTGCGCCGAGCATGAGGAAGGCGCCTTCGAAGCCCGGCGCGTGGCTCCGGTAGAAATCGACATGGGCGACCGTGAGGGCGCGCGAGCGCAGCTCCACTTCCGTCAGGTCGTCCACGTCCACCGCCGAATAGCCCGTCAGCCGCGGCCCCATGAACAGGGCGACATCGTTGCGCCAGCCCGGGAAAGGCTTCTCGAACGAGCCCACGCTGTCGCGCCCGCGCGCCATCATGTCCTTGAAGCCCTGGGGGTCGTCGGCACGGAAGGCGAGCCAGCGCTCGATATCGACGCCGCCGACCAGGAAGGCGGTGTTGACGCAATGGTGGATGTCGCCCTCGTCGATATCGGATTCGAGCGGCGCGCCGGCGCGCGCCAGCAGATCCGCATCGCCCGTGGTATCGACAACCACCTTGGCCAGGACCGCCTGGCGGCCGGCCTTGCTCTCGAAGATGGCGCCGCGCATGACGCCGTCCTCGACAATCGGTTCTGTGGCCCAGGCGTGCAGCACGAGATCGACCTTCTGCTCCTGCACCATGGTCATCGAGAGGGTCTTGAGCGCTTCCGGATCGACGGTCGGCGACCAGGTGACGATGCCGTGATAGGCGGCGGTGCGCTGCGTCCAATAGGCCGCCGTGGCGGCATCGCGCGAGCCCCAATCGGCGCGCGGCGGGCCTTGCAGGGCGTCTGCCGGCAGCCGGTCCATGAGGTCGTGCGCGAGGCCGCGGATGACCTGCTGGCCGTTCCAGTCGGTCATGCGGTCGATCCAGATCACCAGGCCGCCCGTGGACAGCCCGCCCAGGTGGTTGTAGCGCTCGACCAGCATGACATCGGCGCCGCTGCGCCCGGCCGCGATGGCCGCCGCGGTGCCGGCTGGCCCGCCGCCGACCACCAGCACGTCGGTCTCGGCGAATACAGGGGTTTCGCGAGCGGCTTCGGCGATCGTGCGCCCCGTCGCCGGGCGCCTGGCCCGCTTCTCGCCGCCGTCGAAAAGCTCGATGCCTTGCTGGCCGCCGATGCTGTTGGTCAGGTTTTCGCCGGACATATCACCCTCCTGTCATGTCAGCTTTATATACGCCGAAGGCGTCGCCGCGTCACCTTTGCAGGAAATCGAGCAGCAGTGCCGTGACAGCCTGCGGCTGCTCCTGCTGCACCCAATGGCCGGCGCCATCGACCAGATGGCAGCCGCGCATGTCCGTACAGACGCTCTGCGGCATGCGCTCGAAATCGCCCGGTTTCTGGTACGTGCCCCAGTCGCTCTTGCCGGCGATGAACAGGCTGGGTACGTCGATGCTGCGCCCGGCAAAGAGCCGCAGCTCGGCCGAGTGCTCGGGCGAGGTGGCGCAGCGGTAGAACTGCAGTCCGCCCTGGAAGCCGTTGCGGGCGTATTCTCCGGCATAGACCGCGAGCTCGTCGTCGGGCAGCCAGGCGCAGGCGGTGCTTGGCATGTGCGGCGCCACGGTTTCGGCCATGTTCCGGTCGAGATCCATGATGTAGTAGGTCGGCATCTTGGCCAGCTCCGTGGCCGTCCAGCCGCTCAGGGGATAAGGCGTGTTCTCCGCCCAGTCGGCGCTCTTGTGGTGGTAGTAGGCGCGCAGGAAGTCGTGGATTCCTTGCGGGCAGGCGCACATGTCGTCATTGGCCGGGCGCGTCGAATAGTACCACTGGTAATGTTTGCGCGGGCGTTCCAGCGCCGCCATGTCGGCGTGCACGTCGGGCCCCGTGCGTGGCGCCCAGGAGGGCGGTCCGCCAAACGGCGCGCTCATCAGGGCGACCTTGGCGAACACGTCGGGCCGTGCCACCGCGCACCAGGCCGAGACCGGCGAGCCGAAGTCGTGGCCGATAAGCCCGTCCACATGATCGCGACCCAACGCCGTGACCAGCGCCAAGGCATCGCGCACCACGTTGAGCATGCGGAACGGCACGAGATCGGTGTCGTAGTCCGCGCTCCAGCCCGTGGTGCGGCCATAGCCGCGTTGGTCGGGTGCGACTACGTAGTATCCGGCGTCCGCCAGCGCCGGCATCACCTTGCGCCAGCTATAGGCGATCTCCGGGAAGCCGTGCAGCAGCAGCAGGCACGGCCGGCCGGGCGCGTCGTCGCCGGCCTCCAGGATATGCATGTCGAGGCCGTTGACGCCGCGCACCATGCGCGAGCGGATGCCGGCGGGCAGGGGTAGCGGGGCGAGGTCGGCTGTGTCGCTCATGAAACTCTCCTTATCTCATCACCTTAGAGCGCGCCGCCCCGCATTGCGCAAGCCCCTGGCAAGCCGTACCATTCCACCAGGGAGGGGTGCGGCGTGAGCGAGGACGGCGGACAAGAAGGCACCACCGAGCGCGTCGCGGCGATCCTGGCGGCGGATGCCGTGGGCTATTCGCGCCTCATGGCCGACGACGAGAAGGCGACGATCGCGGCGCTGGATCGCGCGCGGGCGGTGTTCACAGAACACATAGAGGCCAACCGTGGCCGGGTGGTGGACACGGCGGGCGACAGTGTGCTGGCGGTGTTCCAGACCACAGGCGGCGCTGTGCGGGCTTCGGTGGCAATCCAGGAAGGCCTGGCGGCGCTGGGCGAGGGTGTGCCCGAGCCGCGGCAAATGCTGTTCCGCATCGGCATCCACCTCGGCGATATTCATGAGAAGGCGGATGGCACCATCTACGGCGATGGCGTCAATGTGGCGGCGCGGCTGGAGGCGCTGAGCCAGCCAGGGGGGATAACGGTTTCCGACTCAGTGCATGGCAGCATCCGCGACCGGCTTGACGTAAGCTTCGAGTTCCTGGGCGAGCACGAAGGCAAGAACCTCCGAGCGCCTGTGAAGGCGTATCGTGTGTTGCCAGAGGGCGTGGCTCTTGACACGTCAAAGAGTAAGCTAGGAATTCCGCGTAGTGGTGTCATCGCCGCGGCAGTGGCAGCCATCCTTATCGTGGTGGGAGCGGTTTGGTGGCAGACGCGGGCGCCCGAACTGCCGCCGATGGTGAGTGCCGCCGGCACGCCCACCGACGACCCCATTCTGGCCGCGCCCTCGGGTCCGGCGATTGCAGTGCTACCTTTTACTGATTTGTCCGAGGCAGCTGGACAAGCGTTCTTTGCCGACGGCTTGGCCGAGGACATCATTACCGGGCTGTCGCGTTTCAATCATTTGCGTGTCATCGCCCGCAACTCGACCTTCCAGTACAAAGGCCAGGCGGTCGATGTGCGTGAGGTCGGCGAGGCGCTGGGTGTGCGCTACGTGCTCGAAGGCAGCGTCCGGCGAGCGGGTGACTCGTTACGTGTCTCGGCCCAGCTTCTCGATGCCCGCGACGGCACCCACCTGTGGGCGGAAACTTATGCCCGCGATCTCACTACCGCCGACATCTTCGGTGTCCAGGACAGCATCATGGAGCGTATCGTCGGGACCCTTGGTGATGAGCATGGTGTCATCAGTCGTGCCGGATTGGCAGAGACCGCAGCTCGCCACACCGACAATCTCAGCGCCTACGAATGCGTGCTGCGCGCCTACGGCTATTACGACGTGATCACCCCGGCTGAGCATCTTGCGGTGCGCGCCTGCCTGGAGGAAGCGGTGGCTCTTGACCTGACCTACGCCGAGGCCTGGGGTTGGCTATCCCACATGTATCAGGACGAATACAAGTTCGGTTTCAATCCACGCCCCGACGTGGGCGATCCGCTGGCGTCGGCCATCGCGGCTTCGCAGAATGCGATCAAGGCCGATCCGACCAGCCAGATTGGCTACGAATCCCTGGCCACGGGGCACTATTTCGCCGGCGACCTGGAGCAATTTCGTATCGCTGCCGAACGGGCGCTGTCGCTCAATCCGAACAACTCGCAAACGCTGGCCTATCTCGGCCAAATGATCGCATTTGCCGGTGATTGGGACAGAGGGATTGCCTTGATGGACAAGGCGGTGAGCCTCAATCCCAATCACCCCACCTGGTATCACGCCGCATACCTCATGCGACACTATCGCGACGCCGACTACGCGGCGGCCTTGCTTTCGGCCAAGCGCTACAACTTGCCCATATTCTTCGCGCACCATTTGTTTCATGCGATCATCTACGCACAGCTGGGCCGGACCGAAGAGGCGCGGGCATCTATCGTCGCGCTTGAAGCGCTGTACCCGGGATATGCCGACGTAGCGCGCAGCAATCTGGAAAAATGGTGGAAAGACGAGGCGGTGGTCACTGCCATGCTCGACGGCCTGGAAAAAGCCGGCCTCTTCGATGAGCCCGAACCGCCATCCCGGCCCGTCATTGCCGTGCTGCCCTTCGACAATCTCTCTGGCGATCCCGAGCAGGACTATTTCGCCGACGGCATCACCGAGGACATCATCACGCGGCTGGCGCAGTTTCCGGACATTCTCGTGCTCGGGCGCAACACGACCTTCCAGTTCAAGGGCGAGGCGGTGGACGTGAAGGAGATCGGCGCCAGGTTGGAAGCCGACTACATCGTCGAAGGCAGCATCCGCCGCGCCGGCGAGACCGTGCGGGTCAACGCCCAGCTGCTCGATACCGAGAGCGGTGGCCATATCTGGGCCGAGACCTACGACCGCGCCCTTGACCCAGCCAACCTCTTCGCCATGCAGGACGAGATCACGGAAGCCGTCGCCAGCCGTATCGGCGACCGACATGGGGCGATTGGCCGTGCCGAGTTTCAGCGCTCCTCCCGACAAGCGCCAAAGAGTCTTTCGTCATACGAGTGCATTCTGAGATTTGTCGAGTTTCAACGGCACTTCAACGAGGAGACCCATGGTGTGGCGCGTGCCTGCCTGGAGGAAGTCGTCGAGGCAGAGCCCGATTACGGCGAGGCCTGGGCGCTGCTTGGTAATGCGTACCTCAATGAGATCAATTTTGGATTCAATGCCTCGGCGGAGTCTTCTTTGGCGCGGGCGATAGAGTTTATGGAGCGGGGTATTGCTATCGACCCGGGAAGCGGTCTGGCCCACGTTCACTTGGCCTGGGCGCTTCTCACCAACGACAACCCGGAGCGTGCCCTGCGCGAAGCCGAGGAAGCCCTGCGGCTCGATCCCAACAACGTCGAAGTCATCGCGACGGCTGGCATAGTTTTCGTGAACACGGGGGAGTATCAACGCACCGAGGAGATCATGGCCAAGGTCACGCTGCTGAACCCGAACTATCCCGCCTGGATGAACTGGAACATGGCAAAAGTTCACCTCGCGCGCGGCGACTATGCGGACGTCGTGGCGCGCCTTGAGATGACACAGATGGCGTGGTGGTATTGGACCAAAGCCTTCCTCGCCGCCGCCCATTGCGCCAACGGCGATATCGAGCGTGGGCAGGAGGAGCTCGATGCCGCCCTCCAAGCTAACCCCGACCTCGCCGAGGCGTATTGGCCGGAGGTCTATTACTTCAACAAGAGACCCGAGGTGCAGCCAATGATCGATGCCCTCTCCGCTGGCCTTGAGGTCTGTGGCTGGGACGTGCCGCCTGACCCGGGGCGACAGGCCGCGGCTGCGCCTAAATAATCCGCTCGCCGAACTTCTCTATCGCATCCTCCGACAGCGTCAGCCCGAGCCCCGGCGCGTCGTTCAGGGTCAGCCAGCCGTCGGCGATTTGCGGCGGGTTCTCGAACAGCTCGGCCTGGAGCGGGTCGCGCTGGGGGTCGGTGAAGCTTTCGACGATGTAGCCGGCGGGCGTGGCGGCGACGAGCTGGGCGTGGATGAAGCAGTCGTGGTGCGGGGCCACGTGGACGTGGTTGAGCTCGCAAAGGGCAGCCAGCTTGCGCCCGCCGGTGAAACCGCCGAACATGGTGCAGTCGAACTGCAATATGCGGATCGCCTGCTCCTCCAGCAGCGCGCGGCAGCCGTAACCGGTCAACTCGCTCTCGCCGGCCGAGAGGGGGATATGGGTTCGCTGGCTCAGCATCTTCAGCTCGCGGCGGTCGTCGGCCCAGCGTACGGGCTCTTCCAGCCACAGCGGGTTCAAGTCCTCGAGCGGGGCAATGGCCTCAAACGCCGTTTCCAGATCCCAGCCGCGGTTGACGTCGATCATCAGGTCGCGCTCGTCGCCGATGACCTCGCGCACCAGCTCCAGCCGCGGCATGTCCTCTGCCAGCGGCAGGCCGCCGGCCTTGGCCTTGAAGCCGCGATGGCCCTGGGCCACCAGTGCTTCGATCTCGTCGCGCAGCTCGGCCTCGTCCTTGCCGTCGCGGTAGTAGGCGCAGGTGACGTAAGCGGGCACCTTGTCGCGATAACCGCCGAAGAGCTGGTAGAGCGGCAGTCCGGCCATCTTGCCGACGATATCCCAGCAGGCGAGGTCGACCGCCGCGGCGACGCGCACCAGGGCCTCGCGGCCCCAGCCCTTTTCGAAGGCGAGGCGTTGCGAGGTCAACCCGAACAGCGTGTCGTGCAGGCGCTCGGGCGCCAGGGCGCTCATCCCCAGCACTTGCTCGCCGACGCCGCTCCGGAAGGCCTCGACCACGGCAGCCGGCCCGCCATAGCTGGTGGCCTGGCCGAAGCCCTCGACGCCGTCGTCGGTGCGCAGGCGCACCAGCACCTCGGCCGCCCGCGGCACCACGAAATGGCTCACCCAGTGGGGTCGGCCTGCTTCCGGCGCGGTCAGCAGATGTACGTCGATGTCGGTGATGGTCGCGGCCATGGCAGGCTCCCGTCGGTGGTGGCTGGACATTGCGAAAAGGTTGCCCGGGTCATTCTGTCAGCGATCGTTAAGCGCCGGAAAGTCCCGGTAGTGCTCGCGGTGGCTGCCGGCGTGGTTGGCCATGCCGGGCTTGGTCAGCAGGCCGCGCGGCGCGATGTAGCTGTGGATGCTGCGCTTCGGCGCCTCGTGCCAGGCGATGTTGAAGGCGGCGAGCTTGGGGAAGAACTGCAGCCGGCTGTAGGGCAGGTGGTCGTGTATCCACCAGGCCAGGGCGCGCCAGTCGGCGCCTTCCGCATACAGGTCGGCGAACCAGGGCACGATGATGCAGGCGACCGCCCCCATGCAACCGTCGCCATCGCGGCGGTCCCAGATATGGCCGGCATGGTTGGCTGCGTTCGATGCACAGTTCAGACGCAATCGGTTGCCCAGCGCATTGACGTCCGCGGAGCGGTAGGCCGAGCGAATGGCGAGGCGGCCGAAGGTGGCGTTGAGCGGCTCCAATAGCTCGCCGCAGAGCTTGCGCCCGGCGGCGATGGCAAGGTCCGGATCGTCGGGAACATTGGCCAACCCATGCAACTCGGCGATCTCGCTATGCAGAAAATCGCGCAGATAGAACGACGGCGACAAACGCACCCGCCCCAGATCTTCCAGCGCCCTCACCGAGCCCGGCTTGCGCATTCCCCTCACCAGGTCTCGCCGAAAGGCCGCAGCTCGACCAGGAAGGAGCGTGCCGAGCGCGGCTGGTGGGCGGTATGGAAAATCTCGTCCGCCAGCTCCTCGGGCTTGGCGAAGGCCTCGTCGGGCTTGTCGCCGAAGCGGCGTCGCGCAAACGGCATGTCGATCAGCGCATCGATCACCACATAGGCCACGTGCACCCCTTGCGGGCCGAGCTCGCGGGCCAGGCATTCGGCCAGGATGCGCTGGGAGGCCTTGGTCGGCGAGAAGCCGACGAAGCTCGGAATGCCTCGCGTCGCTCCCGTGTTGCCGGTAACCACCAGCGCGCCGCTGCCGCGGGCGGCCATGGCCGGCGCCAGCTCCTGGGCGGTGACCAGGAGCCCTGTGGTGTTGACGCGGAAATTGCGCTCGAAGTCGTCCGTATCGAGGCTGGTGTAGTCGGCGAAGGTGGCCAGCGCCGCATTGTAGACCACCACGTCGGGCTCGCCCGCCTCGTCGACAATGTGCCGCAACGTCTCGCGATAGCCATCGAGGTTGGTGATATCCGTGGGATAGGCGGTGCTGCCCTCGACCGCGCCCGCCAGCTCGCGCAGGCGCTCGGCATTGCGCGCGATCATGGACACGCGATAGCCGCCGGCGGCGAAGCGCCTGGCGCAGGCCAGCCCCGTGCCGACACCGACGCCGACAACGAGACAATGGGGCATGGCTACGTCCCTGCGCTCAGGTGGGTCCTTGTCACTCAGCCCCGCTATTATGTGTCATCGATCTCCCAGTCGTCCATGATCACGCTCTGGGATGTGCGCCGGCCGCGACAGCGGATGGTCTTGCCGACCAGCGCCTCAAGGGCCTCGTCGCGGAACGGGTTGCCGCCCTCGCGTCGGAGCAGAAACTCACCCTCGGGCGTGGCCAGCATGACCGCGTCGCGCTCGCTCTTGGAGCCCGGCGCATAGAGTCGCTTGATGACTTTTCCCGTGATCACCGCATGATCATTTCCGATAGAGAGTCCTCACGGAAACGATAACCCCATCGCGCTCCTCGACCAAGAGCACAGCCGCATCCTGGAAAAGATCGCCGGGCGAGCCGATGGTGCCATAGGTGCTGTGGAAGCGATGCTGTTCGGCAATCATGCTGTGGGCCAGCGCGAAACTCGGACCGCCTTCGACAATGGCGGTGTCGCGCGCCGTCACCTCCAGGCCGAGGGACGCGACCAGGCGCTCGATGCCTTCGGCGACCGCGCCCTCAGGGGCCGCATCTGCCTGGGCTATGGCAAAACCGGCCTCGCTCGCCAGCGCCTCGCCGCGCGCGGTCATGCGGATGCGGTCAGCACTCCGCCTGGCCGCCTCGAGCGCCTCCTCGTCCACCACATCGAGCGCGTGCGCCTCGACAGCTTTCGCCGCCTGGACCGGGTGGGCCGCCGGATCCGAGAGCAGAATGAACTGCGCGATGGTCTTCTGATCGACCGAGCCCAAAGGATTGTTCTGGCTGATGAAGTCCTGACGCGCGAGCAGCATGGCACTGCCCGCCGAGCGACCGCCGAGAAGCTGTTTGAGGAAATCCTGGGTGATCAGGTCAGCGGCGCCCTGCCCGCTTGCGGGCCCATAGGCGATGTTGGTGCTGCCGCAAAACGCCGCGACGCCGCCCGACGTCATGGCATTGCAGATCGGCATCGTGCCTGATCCGGAGGCGTAGAGTTCGGCGCCATAGCAGCACTCCGCGGTGGCGATCGTGCCGGCAGAGAGGTTGCCCTGGATTTGCGCGGACTCGACAGCCTTCGGATAGCTGCTGCCCTTCTGGCCATACCAATTCGGATCCGCGTCGCTGCCGTGGCAGTTGACGAACCAGGACCGTGCGGCGAGTTGCTGGCTGGTCCAATTGGGGCCGTCGGGCGGTGACAGCTGTAGCGTGGTCGCACTGCCGAAGATTTTGCTGACGCTGGTCGTGGTCGAGCCCTGCCAGACCTCGGCGCTGACCGCGAGATAGGTCGTGTACTCGTTCTGGGGCAGGGCGGTCAGCGACGCGGAGGTGTTGATCGCGGCAACGAGCTGGG
This sequence comes from uncultured Rhodospirillaceae bacterium, assembly GCA_964408735.1. Classification (GTDB taxonomy): domain Bacteria; phylum Pseudomonadota; class Alphaproteobacteria; order UBA7887; family UBA7887; genus UBA7887. The sequence continues at coordinate 70,493 of CAYPAX010000002.1, forward strand.
CGGTGTCGTTGCTGCCGGTTATGCCCGCAAGACGCCCGACAACCCGCGTGGGCGCCAGAAAGTCCGTAATCGTCGTGCTGTAAGCGGCGGCACAGGCATAGGGCAGGTCGGAGGGAACGTTGGCGTCCGGATCGCCCGATACCGGGTTGGTGAGGGTCTGGTGCGGCACCACGTCCGGCCCGCCGAGGATCATCAGATAGTCCGGTGTCAGTGCGGTGTAGACGCCGTCCACCGCGTCCTTGTTCTGCTGGTCGTCGGCAATGTTGGTGACCACGGGGGCGCCGAGCTTGCCCATTTGCTTGGCGTTGTCCATGAACACGATCTGGGTCGTGATGCCGCGCCTTTGGTCGGCCCCGATCAGGGTATTGAGCGCCGCCGAGATCTTCGAGACGTTGGTCCCGTACAGCTTCGTGAGCCCTTTTTGGTTGGTGACGATAACCTTGCTTGTCGTAGCCATGTCACGCCCTCACCCCTTGTGTTTCCAACAGACCAGCGAGACATAGAGATCGTTGTAGTCGTTATCGTCGCTGTCCTCGACGCTCAGATTGAAGCCGTGGCCGATGACCACGCCGTCCTCACGCGTGATGTTGTAGGAATCGATCGAGGATTTGATGCTCGTCGATTCCGGGATGTTGACCGTGATCGCCAGCCCGGTCCCCGCGATGTAGTCGCTGCCGACCGACAGCGGCGGCTCGATGTTGGTCGACTTCCGGCTGGTACTGACATAGGTCTTGCTCGAATCCTTGAGCGTGACGCCGATGGTGTAGCCAGCTTGTGTGAACATGGTCCAGGCCATGAACAGGCCCTGGTCGAAATTCGGCACACTGTAAGTTTTGGTGGCCATTGTCTCCCTCCCTCAAATTGCATTTCTTTAAACATTACCATTAAAAATAGATAAAATAAATACACTGCCGCTATTCCGAGTAAACAGATCCTGCTTGCGACATCAGGCGTGCCGATAATTGCCGGATCTTTCGGGCGCCGCGGGCTGTCAAAACGAGCCCGCCTTATCGCGCAAGGCTTAGGCGCGGGCGGTCGGACGTGCGGCGACTCGCTGCCACCAGGCGGCGAGGTTGGCCTGGTCGTCGGCAATGCGCACCTCGCACACTCCCTTGGCGATGAGCACGGCGCATTGGGCGGTGATATCCGCTACCGTGTAGTCACCCGTGGCGATGAAGTCCCTGCCCGCCAGCTCTTTGTCGAGCCAGTCGTAGCGCGCCTTGATCTTGTCGCGGCAGGCATCGGCCCAGGCGGGGATCTGCGCCATGCGGCCGGCCCACATCTTGTGGCTGTGGACGAAGGTCTGCATCGCCGGATAGAGAATTTCCAGCTCCATGCGCCGGTTCCACATCTCCACGTCGGCCTGCTCGCGCGCGTCGCGGCCGAACATGGACGGCTCGGGATGCTCGGATTCGAGATAGCGGCAGATGGCCACCGACTCGGCGATGCAACTGCCGTCGTCGAGCTCCAGCACGGGCAGCAGGCCGAGCGAGTTCTTGGTTTCGAGAAATTCCGGCGTGCGGTTCTCGCCCTTCATCATGTCGACCATGACGGTGGGAATATCGAGGCCCTTTTCGGCCAGGAAGATGCGCACGCGCCGCGTATTGGGCGAGCCGGCGAGATCGTAGAATTTCATGGCAAAGCCTCTCTATTCGCCCTTGAAAACCGGCGCGCGCTTCTCGAGGAAGGCCTTGACGCCCTCGCGCCCGTCCGCGGTGGTGGTGGAAACCCTCACCAGGGCGCGGGTCTCGCGCTCCATCTGGGATTCGAGCGTGTCGTTGGGCGCCGTCTGCAAGAGCGCCTTGACGCCGCCCATGGCCTCGGTCGGCCCCGCCGCAAGCTGCTCGGCGAGCGCCGTCACCTCCGCCGTGAGATCCGCCGCCGGCACGACCTTGTTGACCAGGCCCCAATCGAGCGCCTCGGCAGCATCGAGGGTGCGGTTGGTCATGTAGAGCTCGGCGGCGCGCCGGGTGCCGATCAGGCGCGTGAGGAAATAGGTCGAGCTGCCGTCGGGCGTGAAGCCGAGCTTGGTATAGGCGCTGGTGAACTTGGCGTGGTCGGCGGCGATGGCGAGGTCGCAGAAGGCGACGACGCTCAAGCCCGCGCCTGCGGCGACGCCGTTGATGGCGGCGACCAGTGGCGCCCGCATCCAGGCGAAGCGGGAGACCGCGCCGTGCAGGTCGGTGGTCATCTCCTTGATGCGCATCTCGAGCTGCTCTGGCTCGACCGCGAAGCCGCCGACATCGCCGCCGGCGCAAAAGGCCTTGTCGCCCGTGCCCGTGAGCACTGCGGCGCGCACCCGCTTGTCGCTGCCGCAATGGTTGGCGACATCGAGCAGTTCCTTGGCCATGGCCGTATTAAGCGCGTTGTACTGCTCGGGCCGAGTGAGGGTGATCCAGGCGATGTTGTCGCGGATATCCAGGTCGAGGGCGGTATAGGTCATGAGGGCTCCGTTTCCTTGTTCGCGGCGCCGAAGAGGGGCTCGCGCTTTTCGACGAAGGCGCGCACCGCCTCCTTGTGGTCGTCGCTGGCCGCGGCTCGCAGCAGCCGTTCGGCCTCGCCGTCGAGCGCGGCGAGAAAGTCCTGTTCGGAGACAGCGTCGAGATTGTCCTTGATCAGCCCCAGCGCCTGACGCGGGCCGGCCCCGAGCCGCCTGGCGAAAGCGAAGGCCTCTTCGGCAAGCGATTCGCCGGGCACCACCCGGTTGACCAGGCCGATGCGCTCGCAAGTGGCGGCGTCGATGCGCTCGGCCGTGAACATCAGCTCGCGGGCGCGGGCGTTGCCGACGGCGCGGCTCAGGAGCCAGGCAATGCCGTAGTCGCCGCTGAGGCCGATACGGGCATAGCCGGTCGAGACGAAGGCGCTGTCGGCGGCAAGGCGGATGTCACAGGCGAGCGCGATGGCAAGTCCGGCCCCGGCGGCCGGGCCCGGCAGCGCCGCGATGGTGGGCTTGCGCAAAGCCACGAGCGCGCCGGTCAAGGTGCGCTGGCGCTGTCGCAGGTCGGCGACCTTGGCATCGAACGACAACCCGCTGCCGATGCCGCTCTTGCTCATGCCCTTGACGTCGCCGCCCGCACAGAAGGCCGTGCCGGCGCCCGTCAGCAACACCGCGCCGACGGCATCATCCTCGGCGCAGTGGCGGATCATGCGGCGCAGCGCCGGCGTCAGCTCGTTGGACAGCGCATTGCGCGCTTGCGGCCGGTTCAGCGTGATGGTGGCAACGCCGTCCTGCAGCGCGCATAGCAGCTGATCGGTCCCTGTCTCGATGGCAATCGGCTCGGCCAAAGCACCCTCCCGTCCTCGGCGGCGACTATGCGCAAGCCCCGGCACCGCCGCAAGTTCGAAATTTGAACTTTTGTTCCCGGCAATGATGCCGTAATGGTCTTTCCCGACCGCAACGCCACGGGAGGGAGCGCGGCAATGGATGAGCAGGGCCGCCCTTACACCAGACTGAATTGCCCAATTGCCGATGCGCTTGGCATCATCGGCGACCGCTGGACATTGCTGATTCTGCGCGACGCCTTGGTCGGGGTGACCCGTTTCGAGACGTTCCAGCAACGCCTCGGGGTCTCGCGCAGCGTGCTGACGACGCGGCTCAAGCATCTGACCGACGCCGGTCTGCTCGACCGCAAGCCCCTGCGCCATGACGGTCGCCGACAGGAATATCTGCTCAGTGACAAAGGCTGGGCCATGCTGCCCGTCCTCGCCGCCTTGGCCGAATGGGGCGAGGCCTGGATGCCGCATGCCGACGGCCCGCGCGCCGAGCTTGTCGACCAACAGAGCGGCGATGCGGTATCGCTTCGTTTTTGCCGGGAAAGTGACGGCACCAAGGTGCCGGCGACATCCGTGCGCCTTGGCGCAGTCCAATCAGGAGAATACCTTCGATGACACTGCCGCCCGTGCTTGATGGAACCCTGCGCATACCGGTGATCGGCGCGCCGCTGTTCATGATTTCCAACCCAAAACTGGTCATTGCCCAGTGCACCGCCGGCATCGTCGGCTCGTTCCCCGGCCTCAATGCGCGCCCGGCCGAGGCGCTCGACGACTGGCTGGCGGAGATCAAGGAGACCCTGGCGGCGCATGATGCGGCACACCCGCAGCGGCCCGCAGCGCCGTTCGCGCTGAACCAGATCGTGCACAAGTCGAACACCCGCCTCGACCACGACATGGAGATGTGCGTCAAGCACAAGGTACCCATCGTCATCACCTCGCTCGGCGCCCGCCCTGAAGTGTGCGACGCGGTGCATTCCTATGGCGGCATCGTGCTGCACGACATCATCAACATCCACTTCGCCCGCAAGGCGATCGAGAAAGGCGCCGACGGCCTGATCGCGGTCTGCGCCGGGGCCGGGGGACACGCGGGCAGGCTGTCGCCATTCGCGCTGATCCAGGAGCTGCGCGAATGGTTCGACGGCCCGCTCGCCTTGTCCGGCGCCATCGCACGCGGCGGAGCGGTGCTTGCGGCCCAGGCCATGGGCGCCGACTTCGCCTATATCGGCACCCCGTTTGTTGCCACCGAGGAGGCTAATGCCGTCGACGCCTACAAGCAGGCCATCGTCGATGGCGTCGCCGAGGACATCGTCTACACCAACTTTTTCTCCGGCATCCACGGCAACTATCTCGCGCCCTCCATCGCCAATGCCGGGCTCGACCCGCAGGACCTGCCGGAGGCCGATCCCTCGAAGATGGATTTCAAGTCGGGCGGCGCCGCCCACAAGAAGGTCTGGCGCGACATCTGGGGCTCGGGCCAGGGCATCGGCGCCATCAAGGCGGTAACGCCGGCAGGCACACTGGTCGATCGCCTGGCAGGCGAATACGAGGCCGCTCGCGAGCGACTGGCCGTACCGCTGCGCGCAGCGGCGGAATAGGAGAGCCCAGGTGACCCTGAGCAGCGCCCAACTGCACTACAGCATTCTCAACGATATCGTCGCCAACGGGCGCGCGCCACACCTCACGGTGCTGGCATCGCGCTACCATGTGATGCCGGAGGAGATGCGCGCGGGCCTGCGCCAGCTCGCCGACGACCACGGCGTGGTATTGCATCCGGGCAGCGACGAGATCTGGGCCATCCACCCCTTCTCCATGGCGCCGACCAACTTCACCGTGCGCGCCGGGCCGAGGGTCTGGTGGGGCAATTGCGCCTGGTGCTCCCTCGGCATCGCCGCCCTGATCGGCGGCGAAGTCACCATCAGCAGCACCCTCGGCAGCGAGGGCAAGCCGGTCACGGTGACGGTGCGCGACGGCGTGGTCGAGGACAGCGACCTCGTGGTCCACTTCCCCATCGCCATGCAGCGCATCTGGGACAACGTGGTCTATAGCTGCAGCACCATGTTGCTTTTCGAGAGCGAGGCCGAGGTGCGCGCCTGGTGCTTCCGCCATGGCATCGTCATAGGCGACGTGCAGCCGATCGATATCGTGGCCCGCTTCGCCGCCGACTGGTACGCCCGCCATCTCGAGAAGGATTGGCAAAAGTGGACCGTCGCCGAAGCCCGAGAGATCATCGAGCGCCACGGCCTGGAAGGCCCGATCTGGCAGCTGCCGGAAGACGACGACGCGAGATTCTGATGTTGAGGAGGAAACCTGATGACCGAGCCCGTTTGTCTAATCGCGGGGGCGGGACCCGGCACCGGCGGCGAATGCGCCAAGCGCTTCGCCCGCGGCGGCTATCGCGTTGCCATGCTTGCGCGCAACAAGGAGCGCCTCGAGGCGCTGGAAGCCGAGATCGCCGGCAGCCGCGGCTATGTCTGCGACGTCTCCGACCTCGATGGCCTGACCGCGACGGTCGAGCAAGTGGCTGCCGAGATGGGGGCGCCGGAAGTGGTGGTGCACAACGCCGTCTCGGGCATTCTCGAAGGCGGCGGCGCGGCCAAGTTCCTCGAGGACGACCCGACCCGGCTTGAGCGCAATTTCCGGGTCAATACGACATCGCTGCTCTATCTCGTCCGCGCCACCGCGCCGGCCATGATCGACGCGGGCAAGGGCGCCATCGTCGTCACCGGCAACACGTCGGCAATGCGCGGCAAGCCCGCCTTCGCCTATTTCGCACCGACCAAGGCGGCCCAGCGCATTCTCGCCGAATCCATGGCGCGAGACCTCGGGCCCAAGGGCGTGCATGTCGCCTATGTGCTGATTGATGCGGCCATCGACACGCCGCGCACGCGGCCGATCTTCGCCGCCGACAAGCCCGACGAGGACTTCTGCAAGCCAACGGCAATCGCCGACGAGATCTTCCACGTGGCGCACCAGGACCGCTCGGCCTGGTCCTTCCTGGTCGAGCTGCGCCCCGACCGCGAGAACTGGTAATGGCGCCGGTCTGTCTGATCACCGGCGCCGGCGACGGCACGGGCGCCGCCTGTGCCAGGCGCTTCGCCGCCGGCGGCTATGGCGTCGCCATGCTGGCGCGGACCGAAGAACGGTTGCGCAAGCTCGAAGGGGAGATAGAGGGCAGCCGCGGCTATGTCTGTGACGTCGGCGATCTCGACCACTTCAAGGCCACCATGGACCGGGTGCGGGACGAGATGGGCGCGCCGTCCGCCGCCATCCACAATGCGGTCACCGCCTCGTTCGGCACCGTGCTGGAAGCTGATGCGGAAAAGTTCGAGCACATCTTTCGCGTCAACACCACGGCGTTGATGGTGCTCGCCCAAGGCGTGGCACCGGCCATGGTGGAGGCCGGCAAGGGCGCCATCATCGTCACCGGCAACACCTCGGCCTGGCGCGGCAAGCCGCGTTTCTCGATGTTCGCGCCGACCAAGGCGGCGCAGCGCATATTGGCGCAGTCGATGGCGCGCGACCTCGGCCCCCAGGGCGTGCACGTCGCCTACGTGACCATCGATGCCGCCATCGACACGCCATGGACGCGCCCGCAAATGCGCCCCGACGAGCCCGACGACTTCTTCTGCAAGCCCAAGGACATCGCCGATGAGGTCTTCCACGTCGCGCACCAGGCGAGCTCGGCCTGGTCGTTCGATGTCGAGATCCGGCCCTTCCACGAGAACTGGTGACGCCATGGAGCTCTATGATTTTTCCCTCGCCCCCAATCCGCGCCGAGTGCGCATCTTCCTGGCAGAGAAGGGCATCGAGGTGCCGCTCGTCAGCGTCAACACGCGCGAGATGGAGCATTTCAGCGACTGGTTCCGGGCGAAGAACCCGGGCTGCACGATCCCCGTGCTCGAGCTCGACGACGGCACCTGCATCAGCGAATCGGTCGCCATCTGCCGCTATTTCGAGGAAATCCAGCCCGAACCGCCGCTGTTCGGCAACGGGGCTGTGGAGCGCGCCCTGGTCGAGATGTGGAACCGCCGCGCCGAGCTCGAAGGCGTGCAGGCGGTGGCCGAGATCATCCGCAATTCGGCGCCCATGTTCGACGACCGCGGAATTGCCGGGGTGCGCGGCGTGCCGCAGATCCCGGCGCTGGTCGAGCGCGGCAAGGCGAGCTTGGCACGCTTTTTCGAGACCATCGACGCCCGCCTCGGCGAGGCGCGGTACCTTGCCGGCGAGAACCTCAGCATCGCCGACATCACCGCTTTCGTCGCCATCGGCTTCGCCGGCCGCGCCGAGATCACCATCCCCGAAGCTTGCGCCAACGCGACCCGCTGGTTCGCGGAAGTCGGCGCCCGACCCAGCGCGGAGGCCTGACACAATGACAGCGACCATCGAGTTCTTTTTCGATTTCGGCAGCCCCACCGCCTATATGGCGCACACCCAGCTTCCGGGCATCGCCGAGCGCACCGGCGCGTCGCTGGTCTACCGCCCCATGCTGCTCGGCGGCGTGTTCAAGGCGATCGGCAGCACCTCCCCCGCGGCGGTGCCCGCCAAAGGCGCCTATATGGGCCGCGACATTGCGCGCAGCGCGGTCAAGCTCGGCGTCGATTACGCCTTCAATCCGCATTTTCCGGTCAACACCCTGGCCATCATGCGCGGCGCCGTGGCGGCCCAGCACGAGGGCGAGTTTGAACCGTACCTCGACGCCATGTACCGTGCCGTCTGGGTCGACGGCCGCAATATGGGCGAGATCGAGGAGATCGGCGCCGTGCTGGTCGCCGCCGGCCTCGACCCCGCCCGCTACGGCGCGCGTGTGCAGGAGCAGGCTGTCAAGGACGAGCTCAAGGCCAACACCGAGGAAGCGGTCGCCCGCGGCGTCTTCGGGGCGCCGACCATGTTCGTGGGCTCCGAGATGTTCTTCGGCCACGACCGCCTGACCTGGGTCGAAGAGCTCGCCGCTGCCGGCGATACCGCACCCGCCTGGGTCACCGATTAGAGCCCAGCGCTTGCCAGATTGCCAGGGCCTGGGCGGTTTCGGCGACATCGTGCACGCGCAGGATCTGGGCGCCTTGGTCGAGCGCGGCCAGGGCCAGGGCGAGGGAGCCGGGCAGGCGTGCGTCGGCGGGGGCGCCGCCGGCGATCTTCGCGATGGTGCTTTTGCGCGAGACGCCTATCAGCAGCGGCACGCTGAGGCCGTGGAAGGTCGCCGCCCAGGCAATCAGACGCAGATTGTGCGCCGGGGTCTTGCCGAAGCCGAAGCCGGGATCGATGGCGAGCTTCGTGCGCGGAATCCCGGCTGCCTCCGCCGCCGCCAGGCGCGCTTCCAGGGCATCGTAGATATCGAGCACCACGTGATCGTAAGTCGGATCGTCCTGCATCACGCGGGGGTCGCCGAGGCTGTGCATGAGCACCACGGCCAACCCTGTCTCGGCCGCCACCGCGGCACTGTCTGCATGATGGCTGAGGGCCGAGACATCGTTGATGATGGCGGCGCCGGCTTCCGCCGCCGCAGCCATGGTGGCCGGGTTGCGGGTGTCGATCGAGACCGTGACGCCGGCCCCGGCAAGGGCACGGACCACGGGCAGCACACGGGCACATTCCTCTTCCACCGGGATCGGCGCCGCACCGGGGCGCGTCGACTCGCCGCCGACATCGACGATCGCCGCGCCGGCCTCGGCCAAGGCCAGACCGTGGGCGATGGCGTCGTCGATACCCCCATAGCGACCACCATCGGAGAAGCTGTCCGGGGTAACGTTGAGCACGCCCATCAGTGAGGGCGCGTCCATGGCTATGCCGGCGAAAGGCGGCGGCGGCACCTGCAACGCCTCAATGCGGGGATTATCTTCGAATTCGCTCAGGCGCTCGACGCCGAGCCAGGCCCGGCGCTCTCTGTCGGCCAACTCAAGGGCGCTGAAAGCAATACCGCCGCCGGCCAGAGGCAGCGCGGCGCCGGCCACGCGCGCGCATGCCGCGGCTTCGCCGCGCAGCAACGCCGTCGGTCTCAGATACACTAGCCTTCAGGCTGGGGCTCGGGCGGGCCCATATCGGCGGCACCGTCGTCGCGTGGCTTGCCACTGCGCGGAATCGACGACTTGCGGCCCGAGTCCTTGGGCGGCTCGCTTTGCGAGGAACGCTCGATATCGCCGCCGTCGAGGATGGTCTGCACCTCCTCGCCCGACAGGGTCTCGTATTCGAGCAGCGCCTTGGAGACCGCGTGCAGGCCCTCCTCGCGCTCCGAAAGAACCGCAGTCGCGAGCTTTTCGGCCTCATCGACGATACGGCGGATCTCCTCGTCGATCAGCCTGGCCGTGGAATCGGAGATGTTCTGGCTGCGCGCCACGGAATGGCCGAGGAAGACCTCTTCCTGGTTCTCCCCGTAGCGCAGCGGCCCGAGCTTTTCGGACATGCCCCATTCGGTGACCATCTTGCGCGCCATGCCGGTGGCCTGGGAGATATCATTGCCGGCGCCGGTGGTAACGCTCTCCGGCCCGTAGATCAGTGACTCGGCCACGCGGCCACCGAACATCATGGCGAGCTTTGCCTTGAGCTCCTTGACCGTATAGCCGTAGCGGTCGCGCTCCGGCAGGTTCATGGTCAGCCCCAGGGCGCGCCCGCGCGGAATGATCGTGACCTTGTGCAGCGGGTCGTTACCATCGACGAAGATGCCGACCAGGGCATGCCCCGCCTCGTGATAGGCGGTCAGCTTGCGCTCTTCCTCGGTCATCACCATGGAGCGCCGCTCGGTGCCCATCATGACCTTGTCCTTGGCCTCTTCGAGCTCGGTCATGGTGACCACGCGCTTCGACTTGCGCGCCGCCAACAGCGCCGCCTCGTTGACCAGATTGGCGAGATCGGCGCCGGAAAAGCCGGGCGTGCCGCGGGCAATGGTACGCGCGTCGACGTCGGGCGCCATGGGCACCTTGCGCAGATGCACTTTGAGAATGCGCTCGCGGCCGAGGATGTCCGGATTGGGCACCACCACCTGGCGGTCGAAGCGGCCCGGACGCAGCAACGCCGGATCGAGCACGTCGGGCCGGTTGGTGGCGGCGATCAGGATCACGCCTTCCGTCGAGTCGAAGCCGTCCATCTCGACCAGCAACTGGTTGAGGGTCTGTTCGCGCTCGTCATTGCCGCCGCCCAAACCGGCGCCGCGATGGCGGCCGACCGCGTCGATCTCGTCGACGAAGATGATGCAGGGCGCGTTCTTGCGGCCCTGTTCGAACATGTCGCGCACGCGGCTGGCGCCGACGCCGACGAACATCTCGACGAAATCGGAGCCGGAAATGGTGAAGAACGGCACATTGG
>CAYPAX010000003.1:0-77980 GCA_964408735.1 uncultured Rhodospirillaceae bacterium
TTCAGGTTTGCAGTAACCTGGAAGAAGCCTATCGCGTGGCCAGCGGCCAGCTTAGTGTCTTGTTCCCCAACAACCCCGGTGCTCTTTACCTTTTCCGGTCTTCGCGTAACGTTCTGGAGCGGGTGGCCGAGTGGAACGATACGGCCGGCTGTCAGGATTTCTTCGCTCCCGACGATTGCTGGGCGCTGCGCCGAGGCAAGCTGCATATGGCGGACTCGGCGTCAGGAGGCCTACGGTGCAGCCACGCGGGGGCTAGCGAGAACAGCGTTTGCCTGCCGATGACCGCGGGAGGCGAAACGCTCGGCTTACTTTCTTTGCGATTGACCGAGGACGATACCGGCCGCGGCGAAGGGGCGGAGACCCTGGCCGACGACAAAGCGCAATTCCTGACCGCTGTCGCGGAAAGCCTGGCCCTTGCCATTGCCAATATACGGCTGCGCGAGACATTGCGGCAGCAGGCGCTCCGCGACAAGCTCACCGGCTTGTACAACCGTCGCTTCATTGACGAGTCCATTGAGCTTGAGCTGCACCGCGCCAAGCGCGAAGACAAGCCGCTGAGCGTGATCATGTTGGATGTCGATCATTTCAAGCGCTACAACGACACCTTCGGGCATGATGCCGGCGATACGGTTCTGGCCGAACTCGGGCGGCTGCTTGCTGCGAAGACGCGGGCGAGCGACGTTCCGTGCCGCTATGGTGGCGAGGAGTTCCTGATCATCATGTCCGGTGCCAATACCGCGGAAGCGGCGGGCCGCGCCGAGACCTTGCGGCGCGCGGTCGAGGAGCTGAGCGTCGTTCAGGACGGAAAGCCCCTCGGCAGCGTGACCATCTCGTGCGGCGTCGCCACCTATCCCATGCACGGCGATATTTCGGAAGATCTGCTCCGCACCGCCGACACCGCCCTTTACACGGCAAAGCATGAGGGGCGGAATAGAGTCGCCGAGGCCAGCGTGCCTGGGACCGACGGCGGATCGGCGAGCGACAAAGAACCGGCGACACTCTCTGCTAACGCTTAGATAACTAAGTCAGTATTGCACGCGCTTGGTCAATCCGCCGTCGACCACCAGGTTGGCGCCGGTGACAAAGCTGGCCGCGGGGCTGGCGAGGAAGGCGACGGCGCGGGCGATCTCTTGCGGAGCGGCCATGCGGCCGAGCGCGGTGGCTTCGACCAGGGCATGGTAGGCATCCGGATTCTCGGTCTTGGCACGGTGCCAAGTGCCGCCCTCGACATAGGTGGCGCCGGGGCAGACGCAGTTCACGCGGATGCCTTCCGCGGCAAGGCTGGTGCTGAGGCCGGCGCTGGTCGCCACCACGGCCGCCTTGATGCCGTTGTAGGAGCGGAAGCCGGAATAGATCTCGAGGGCCGCCGTGCTCGCGATCAGGACCACGGCGGGTGTTTCGGAAGCGCGTAAGGAGGGCAGCGCCGCCTCGACCGCTGCCATGTTGCCGAGAACATCCGTCTCCAGGCCTTGCCTCCAGGAGTCGGGGCCGGGCGCCACTGCCAGCGCGCTGGCATTGCCGACGACGATATCGATGCCGCCGAACTCCGCCGCCGCTTCCTCGACCCAGGCCGCTACGGCCTCGCTGTCGGCGATGTCGAACGCCTGGCCCAAGCTGCGCCGGCCGCGCGCCTCGACCGCGGCGACAGCCTCCGCCACGCCATCGGCGCCGCGGGCGCAAAGCGCCACGTCGCAGCCCTCGTCTGCCAGACACTCGACGATGGCGCGGCCGATACCGCGGCTGCCGCCGGTAACCAGCGCCTTGCGCCCCTGCAAACCAAGATCCATCGCTAAAGCCTTTCGCCGGGGTCCTTGAGGGCGTGCTCTTCCAGATCGCGGGTGACGAAGTCGAAGGCCTCGTCCACCGAATCCGTGCGGTGGAACATGGCCAGGTCGTCGCCGTCGACGGTGCCGTATTCGACAAGCACGTCGAAATCCACCACGCGGTCCCAATAGTCGCTGCCGAACAGTACCACGGGCAGGCGCTTGCGGATCTTCAGTGTCTGAATCAGGGTCAGCAGCTCGAACAATTCATCGAGCGTCCCGAAGCCGCCGGGCATGACGATCATGGCCTTGGCGAGATAGGTGAACCAGAACTTGCGGATGAAGAAATAGTGGAACTCGAAGGCCAACTCGCGGGTGACGTATTCGTTGGCGAACTCTTCGTGCGGCAAGGAGATGGTAAGGCCGATGTTCAGGCCCTTGGCCTCGGAGGCACCGCGGTTGGCGGCCTCCATGATGCCCGGCCCGCCGCCGGTGCAGATGACGAAGCGGCGCTCGGATTCGGTCAAGCCCTTCGACCATTCGGTGAGGCGGAAAGCGAGGCTGCGCGCGGCCTCGTAATATTCCGCAAGCTCGCGCCGGCGCAGCGCTTTCTTGACGTCGCCAGCGCCGGCTTGCGCCGCGGCAAGCTCGGCCTCGGCGGACGCGCGGTCAGGCGCGCGGGCGGAGCCGAAAAAGACGATGGTGTCGCGGATCTGGAACTTGTCGAAGCGCGCTTGCGGCTCGAGATATTCGGCCAGGATACGCACCGGGCGGGCCGCGGACGAGCCGACGAACTGCGCGTTGCGATAGGCCTTTTCCAGGCGTCGTGAAGGGGTCATGCTGCCGCCAGGTTAGCGTCGATACTGGGCCGGCAGGTAATAGAGGGGATCGCCCGAACCTGCAACCGCGTCGTGGCAGGCGTTACAGAATGCCACGTTCTCGGCCCCTGGTCCGTCCGTCGAGCCGAGCACCCAGCCTTCGGGCATGACCATGGTGTAGGTCCAGCGCGCCGCCGCCACCTTCTCCATGACGAAGGCGGGTCCGAAGGCGACGCGGCCGTCGGTGCTGACCGAGAAGCTGTCCTTGACCACCACCGAGCCCACGGGCAGTGGCCCGCCCTCGCCATAACGGCCGTAAGGCGCGGCAGCAATGGGATTGGCATAGTTGTTGATGAAGCGCCCGGCGTGTACCGCGGAGAGATACGGACTCGTGGAGAAGCGCGGCCATTGCTGGTAGTCCAGCATCGCATTGCCGAATGCCGCAGCCATCGGCGCGCGCAGGCAGCCATAGAGGCGCTCGGCTTCGACATCGTCCGGCGCTGGGCCACCTTCGGCGAGCCGCGCCAGGCGGCAGCGCGAGGCGGCGCCTGCTTTCTTGAAATCCTCCGCCGATACCAGCCAGGCATCGCTGCCGGACAGCGGCTCGGGTGCCGCCGGCGGCTCGGCGCAGCCGATCAGTCCCAAGACAGCCAGAAGGAATGCCGCTTTGCCCATATCGCGAGTCTAGCGACAGTATCAGCACGCGAAAAATCAAGTCGCATCACGCCTTCGGGAGCCTTTTCACGGGCCGGGTGCCGGTGTAGGGTCCGCGCGCCCTTGATTCGGGAGCCATCCGTGTCCCAGACGCCCCTCGCGCCGCCCTCCGGCAGCCGTGACTTTCTGCCTGACGCCATGCGCCGCCGCCTGGCGGTGCTGGCGCGCATTCGCGACGTTTTCGAGCGCCACGGCTTCGCCCCCATGGAGACCCCGGCCTTTGAGCGCCTGGAAGTACTCGCCGGCAAGTATGGCGACGAAGGCGACAAGCTGATCTTCAAAATCCTCAAGCGCGGCGAAAAGGCGGCGAGCGGCGAGGCCGACATGGCGCTGCGCTATGACCTCACCGTGCCGGCGGTACGCTTCTACGCCCATCGCCGCAACGAGCTGCCACGGGTCTTCAAGCGCTACCAGATGGGCCCGGTGTGGCGCGCCGATCGGCCGGGCAAAGGCCGCTTCCGCGAATTCCTGCAATGCGACGTGGACGTTTTCGGCAGCGCCTCGCCGCTGGCCGATATCGAGTGCCTGTTGACGCTGGCGGCGGCGCTCGGCGAGGTCGGCCTGCCCGATTTCGAGATCCGGCTCAATTCGCGCCGGGTGCTGCATGCCATGATGAACGCCTATGGCGTCGCCGAGACCGACCACGGCAGCGCCCTGGTGGCGCTCGACAAGCTCGACAAGATCGGCCTCGACGGCGTGCGCGCCGAGCTAACCGAACGCGGCATCGCAGCCGATGCGCTGTGCGAGGATATCGCCAAGCCCGATTTCGCCGGCCTATTGCGCGACAAGCTCGACAGCGAAGCTGGGCGCGAAGGCCTGACCGAGGTCGACACCATTCTCGCCGGCGTGGAAGCGGGCCTGCCGGCCGGCAGCATCCGCTTCGACCCGCTGCTCGCGCGCGGGCTCGATTATTACACCGGCGCCATCTACGAATTCGTCGCCGACGGCGTCGGCAGCTCGATTGCCGGCGGCGGCCGCTACGACGACCTCGCCGGCATGTTCCTCAAGGAGTCGGTGCCGATCTGCGGCGGCTCGCTCGGCATCGAGCGCATTCTCATGCTGGTCGAGGAGCGCATGGCGGCGCCGGCGCCGACGCTCGCCTATGTAACGGTTTGGAATGCGGACTCGGCTGCGGACTCGCTGGCGCTTGCCGCCCGCCTGCGCGCGGCGGGGCTGGCCGCCGAGACCGACCTCACCGGCGCCAAGCTCGGGCGCCAGTTCCGCACCGCCGACGACCGCAGCTGTCGCTTCGCGCTCGTGCGCGGGCCTGACGAGCGCGAAGCCGGCCTGGTCACGGTCAAGGATCTCGACTCGGGCGAGCAGGAACAGGTCGCGCTCGACGCCGTTGCCGAGCACCTGAAAGGCGCGCTCAGTCGTAATTGACGCTCGGCATCCAGGCGCCGCGGCCCTCGGGCAGCAGATCGAGCAGGTTCCAGACCGGCGAATAGAGGTCCATGCCGCGATAGTGGTCGTCGCCCATCATGGCCGAGACCGTGTAGAAATGTCGGATTCCGCCGTCCCGCTTGACGAAGACGCTGAGGCCCGGCCGCTGGCTGCCGCTTTCGTCCTCCATGCCGAAGTCGATATTGAAGCTGTTGCCGCCGCTCGACAGGGTGCGCAGGTTCGACCAGCCGCGCGAATCGGCAAAGGCGCGCAGCTTGGCCGCGTCCTTCCTGGCGATCACCACCACGGGCACCGTGCGTGACAGATGCGGTTGGATGGCGTTGTAGCCGTCATGCCACATGGTGCACATGGGGCAGGGGTTCTGGTCCGCCGCCGCCCACATGAAGTGGTAGACGATCAAGGTATCGTTGCCGTCCGCGAAGAGCTCTGAGAGGCGGACCTCGGCGCCGTCGGCATCCGTGAAGACATAATCCTCCGGCACCGGCGTCTCGCTGGCCAAGCCGCGGCGCATCTCGGCGACCTTCTCGCGCTGCTCCTTGAGCGCGATCTCGGCTTGGCGCAATTCTTCACGGGCGCTGCGATAGGCGGCGCCTGCCGCATCGAGGGAAAAAGCTTGCATGGTCTCACTCCTCCGATTGGGTTGAATTCAGCCAGTCGTCCGGACCCGGATCGCCACCGGCGGCGGCGATGGCAAGGCGGGCATAATAGTGGTCCCAGCCCTCGCCGTGGCGCTCGGCAAGGTGGGCGCTGAGGCCGCTGTGGCGCAACACCAGCCGTGTGCCGCCGCCGGCCTCCTCAAGGGTTATCTCGACGCGGCTGGCGCCCGGCGGCAGCTCCTCGCCGCCTTCCCAGCCCCAGCTGTAGACGACGCGGCTGTTGGGGACGACCTCGAGAACCTCGCCGGCAGCAATATTCTCGCCGGTCACATTGCAGCGATAGGCACCACCAGGGTGGGGCTCGAAAACAGCCTCGATACCCATCCAGGTGAGCATCTTGTCGGGTTCGGTGAGGAAGGCGAACACCGTTGCCGGGCTCGCCGCGATTTGGATTTCCCGCTGCACTACGTTGTCAGCCATCCGACAGTCTCCTCTGTTCCGCTTCCGCCGCGTCCTTGAGCCGCGCCAGGCCCTCCTGCCAATAGGCATCGACAAAGGCCTTGAGCTCTGCCAGCGGCTCGCGGCGCGCCAGATAGAGCCGCCGCGTGCCCGCCTTTCGCACACTCACCAGCCCCGCCTCCTCAAGCACCTTGAGGTGCTGCGAGACCGCCGGGCGCGAAATGGCGAAAGCCTCGGCGATCTCGCCGGCGCTCTTTTCGCCATCGCGCACCAGGCTGAGGATCTTGCGCCGATTGGGCTCGGCGAGTGCACGAAGAACGGCATCCATATGCTATGTAAGCGAAAACTTACGTAAGTGTCAACTTACGTTAAAGCGCGTCGATCTGCTCAGACAGCATGCGGTGGCCTTCGCTGCCGGGCGGCATGCGCGCCAGCAGCCTTTGCCAATAGTCCCTGGCCTCGTCCCTGTTGCCCCTCTGCGAGGCGTCGAGGCCAAGGAACCAAAGCGCTTCCGCCATTTGCGGATCGAGGCTGAGCACACGCTGGTAAAGTACCAGCGCTTCGTCGGGCAGGACTTCCTCGTCCGCTTCCTCACCGATGACCTGGGCCAGGGCGGTGAGCGCCTCGACATTGTCGGGCAGCACGCGGACAGCATTCTCGTAGGCCATGCGCGAGGCGGCGAGGTCGCCCAGGACCTGCTTGGCGCGGCCAAGCCGCATCCAGCCTTCGCCGTCGTCGGGCTCGTCCTGGAGGCGGGCTTCGAGGCGCGCCACCATGGTCTCGATCTGCGCCGCCTGCTCGTCCGGCGACATCTCCGCCGCTGCCGCCATCTCCTCCGCACTCGGACCGGGCGCGGCCTCGGCGATCTCGACCTCCGGCGCCTCTATTCCGAGCTCGGCGGCCAGCAGCTCGAGGCGCTCCATCACGATCGGCAGCCAGGGCGCATCCGGCGGCGAGCCGGTCGCCAGCGCGCTCCAAGTCGCAAACGCACCCGATCCGTCTCCCGCCTGGAGCTGGGCACTGCCAAAATAGAACAGCCCCGCCACGTTCTCGGGATCGATGTCGAGGATTGTTTCGAACTGCTGTGCTGCGAGCGGGGTGACGATGCCGCCCGCGGCGAATACCAGGGCCTCGCCATAGGCCGTGAGCACGTCAGTATTTTGCGGCTGCAGCGCGGTCGCCTGGGCCAGCGCCGCGGCCGCATCGTCAAAGCGCTCCATGACCGCATAGGAGCGGCCAAGCATAAACCAGCCTTCGAAGTCGTTCGGATTCTCCTCCAGGCGTTCGGCAAGGCTGACTATCGCGGCATCCATGTCAGCCGGCAAATCGCCCGGCGCGCCGCGCTCGGCGAAAGGCACATCCGGCGCCTCAGGCAGGCCGATGGCGGCATAAAGCCCGAGGCTCGCGAGCGGCACCACGACGGCGACCGCAAGTGCGGGCAAGGTCGCCCTTTTCTCAGGCGTCCGTGCAGAATCGGCATCACCAGCAGCCGCCAGCATGCGGCGCTCGATCTCGGTACGTGCCGCCGCCAGCTCCGTCTCGCCAAGCAGGCCGCGAGCGTGATCCGCTTCTAGATCGGCGAGCTGGGCGCGAAAGACCTCGAGATCGAAATCGGCGCGGGCCGAGGCGGCCTTGCGGCGACCCAGCATGGGCAGAGAAAGGGCCGCGGCGGCAAGCAGCGCCAAGCCAGCAAAGACGAGCCAAGCGGTCATCGCGGATCGTCGTCGAGCAGGCGTTGCACGCGGGCCCGCTCGTCATCGCTCAAACCGGCGGGTGCGGCAGGCGCGGCGCGTCGGCGCAGGCTGCGCACAAGCCCCCAGACGCCGATGCCGGCGATCACCAGCGGGCCGAGCCAGAGCACCCAGGTCTTGGGCTTGAAGGGCGGGCGCAGCAGCACGAAGTCGCCATAGCGCGCCACCACGTATTCCCGCACGTCGTCGTCGCTGGCGCCGGCCGCGACCTGTTCGCGCACCACAAGGCGCAAATCCTTGGCCAAGTCCGCATCGGATTCCATGATCGACTGGTTCTGGCAGACCAGGCAACGCAACTCCTTGGCCAGCGCCACCGCGCGGGCTTCCAGCTCGGGATCGGACAACGGCGCATCGTTCTCGAAAGCGAATGCCGGCATGGCGAGACTCAGGAACACAAACGTAAAGAGCAGCCTAATCATTGCGTCAACGCCTCTACCAGCGGGCGAATACGCTCCTCCACATGGTGCTCCATGATCGGGCCGATATGCTTGTAGCGAATATTGCCGTCTGCGCTGACGAAGAAGGTCTCCGGCACGCCATAGACGCCAAGCTCGATGCCGATGCGACCATCGAGGTCGGCGCCGATACGCTCATAGGGATCGCCAAGCTCGTCGAGCCAGGCGCGGGCGTCCTCGGGCGTGTTCTTGTAGGCGATGCCGTACAGCGTCACGCCTTCCCAGCGGGCGACCTCCGTGAGAATCGCATGCTCGGCCCGGCAGGGCACGCACCACGAGGCGAAGACGTTGATCACGGTGACACCGGCGGGTGCGACATCGCTCGCGGCTAGGCTTTGCGCCGCGCCGTCGAGCGCCGGCAGGTCGAAGGCGGGCAGCGGCTTGCCGGTCAGCGCGCTCGGCACCTCCGAGGGATCGCTGGTCAGGCCCCAGCCGAGCAGTGCCGCCATGACCACGAAGATTGCGGCCGGTGCGATATAGATCAGGCGCGGCATGGCTTACGCTGGTGCCACGGCAGCACGGGCGCGGCGCGGCGCGCCGATACGATGGCGCCTGTCCGACAGCGACACCACGCCGCCCACGGCCATGACGATGGTGCCGATCCATAGCCAGGCAACCAGCGGATTGTAGTAGATGCGCGTGGCCCAGCCGCCCTCGCCGTCGGCATCGCCCACCACCACGTAGCGGTCGCCGAGCCAGGTGGTCAGGATGGCCGCTTCCGTGGTCGGCATCTGCGAGACCGGATAGGCGCGCTTCTCGGGCCACAACTCGGCGATCACGCGCTCGCCGTCGAGCACCGTGAAATGGCCGCGCTCGGCCGTGTAGTTGGGTCCCTCGATGATCTGCACGCCCTCGAAGCGGTAGTCGTCGCCGGCCACGGTAATGGTCTCGCCCGCGCGCATGATCTGGAAGCTTTCGGTCTTCCAGGCGCTCGATGCCGTGATCCCCGCCACGACCATGGCAACGCCGAAATGCGCCAGGCTCATGCCATAGGCGGAGCGCGGCAAGCTCACGGCGCGGCGCAAAGACTCACCGATGGGCGCACGGAACAGGCGCACGCGCTCGGCCCACTCGACCAGCACCCCGGCGGCAAGCCAGGCAGCGAGCCCGGCACCAAGCGCCGCCAGCGGCGGTCCATCACCGGCCAGCGTCAACGCCAACACGGCTGCCAGCGCCGCCGCGGCAAACGCGAACCAGAGCCGCGCCAGGACACCGGCCAGATCCGCGCGCTTCCAGGCCAGCAGCGGCGAGAGGCCGGCAAGCACCAGGGTCGGCGTCATCAGCGGAATGAAGACGGCATCGAAATAGGGTGCGCCGACCGAGACCTTGCCCGCATCAAGCGCATCGATGATGAGCGGATAGAGCGTTCCCAGCAGCACCGTGGCGGCGGCCGTCGCGAACAGGAGATTGTTGAGCACCAGACTGCCTTCGCGGCTGACGGGCGCGAACAGGCCGCCGGGTGCGAGCTTCGGCGCGCGCAGGCCGTAGAGCAGCAGCGAGCCACCGATCACCACCACCAGGAAGGCGAGGATGAAGACGCCGCGCGTCGGGTCGGTGGCGAAGGCGTGCACCGAGGTCAGCACGCCCGATCGCACCAAAAAGGTGCCGAGCAAACTGAAAGAGAAGGCGACGATGGCGAGCAGCACGGTCCACGACTTGAGCGCATCGCGCTTTTCGCAGACCAGCGAGGAATGCAGCAGCGCCGTGCCCACCAGCCAGGGCATGAAGGAGGCGTTCTCGACCGGGTCCCAGAACCACCAGCCGCCCCAGCCAAGCTCGTAATAGGCCCACCAGCTGCCGAGCCCGATACCGACGGTGAGGAAGCTCCAGGCAGCCAGCGCCCAGGGCCGCACCCAGCGCGCCCAGGCGGCATCCACACGACCTTCGATCAACGCCGCGATGGCGAAAGCGAAGGTGATCGAGAAACCGACATAGCCGAGATAGAGGAACGGTGGATGGAAAGCCAAACCCGGATCCTGCAGCAGCGGATTGAGGCCGTTGCCGTCGAAGGGCGGCGGAAAGACGCGCTCGAAGGGGTTCGAGGTGAAAAGCATGAAGGCGAGGAAGCCGAAAGCGATCCAGCCCTGCACGGCGAGCACGCGGGCACGCAGGGACGCCGGCAGATTGCCGGCAAAGGCCGCGACCGCGGCGCCGAACAGCGCCAGGATCAGCGCCCAGAGCAGCAGCGAGCCCTCGTGATTGCCCCAGACGCCGGTGATCTTGTAGAGCAGCGGCTTGTCCGAATGGGAATTGCTGGCCACCGCCATGACGGAAAAGTCCGAGGTCACATAGGCCTGGGTCAGAGCGGCAAAGGCACAGGCGATGGCGACGAACTGTACCGCCGCGGCGGGCCGCGCCAGGGCCATCAGGCGAAGGTCGCCGCGCGAGGCGCCGACCAGCGGCACGACACCCTGAATTGCCGCCACCACGAAGGCGAGCACGAGAGCGAAATGGCCAGTCTCGATGATCACGGTGCTTCGTCCTCCTGCCAATGGCCCGAGTCCTTGAGCGCCTGGGCGACCTCGGGCGGCATATAGGTCTCGTCGTGGCGCGCCAGCACCTGGGCCGCAACGAAGGTGCCGTCGGGCCCGAGATTGCCTTCTGCCACCACCCCCTGGCCTTCGCGGAAGAGATCGGGCAGCACGCCGGTGTAGCGCACTGCCAAAGTGGTCGCCATGTCGGTGATGACGAAGGTGGTGGTCAGACCGTCTTCGAGCTTGGCTATGCTGCCTTCCTCGACCAGGCCGCCGACGCGGATCGACTGGCCGGGCGCCAGGGTCTTTTCGGCAAGCTCCGTCGGGCTGAAGAAGAAGACGATGTTGTCCTCGAAGGCGCTGAGCACCAAGGCCGCCGCGGCGCCGAGCGCCAGCAGGCCGACCAGGACCACCATCAGGCGGCGGCGCTTACGCGTCATCGCTCTGTCCCAGCTCGGCGCGCAAGGCCGCCAGCTCTGCATTCGCACGCCTGGCCCGGGCGATGATGCGCCAGGCGAGCGCGCTCAAGACCACTGTCGCCACGCCATAGGCCGGCCAGATGAAGCGGGCATAGCCGCCCATGTCGAAAAACTCGCTCATTGCGCCGCCACCGGTGCCGCCGTTGTCGCCGCCGCCACCTGGGTGCGGCGGAGGGCGCGCAGCTTGGCCGCCGTCACCTCGGCGCGCATGCCGAGCAGCAGGAAGGTCACGAAATAGGCCTTGAACGCCAGAGCCATGGTCATCAGCGGCCACATCATTTCGGCGGCGATCGACGGTCCGCCGCCGCGCACCACGCTGGCCGGCTGGTGCAGGGTGTTCCACCAGTCGACCGAGAAATGGATGATCGGCAGGTTGATCACACCGACCAGTGCCAGGATGGCGGCCGCGCGCGCGCCCTTGCTGGGGTCGTCGAAGGCGTCCGCCAGCGCCATGTGGCCGAGATAGAGGAAGAACAGGATCAACACCGAGGTCAGGCGCGCGTCCCAGACCCACCAGGTGCCCCACATGGGCTGACCCCAGAGCGAGCCCGTGACCAGCGCAATGAAGGTGAAGCCGGCGCCGATGGGCGAGCAGACGCGCGCGGCGATATCGGCCAGCGGGTGGCGCCAAATCAGCCCGGTGGCGCTCGCCGCCGCCATCACGCCATAGACGAACAGCGCCATCCAGGCCGCCGGCACGTGCACATACATGATGCGCACCGTCTCGCCCTGCTGATAGTCGGCGGGCGAGGCGAACAACGACATATAGAGCCCGGCCGCCAGCGTGAGCACGGTAATGCCCACCGCCCAGGGCATGAGGACGGCGGATAACCGCATAAAACGTGCGGGATTGGCGAACCGATGGAGTGTCCAGGCCATGCGCCTTCCTATCCTTATTCCGCCGCCAACCGCAAGCCGGCAGCAGCGGCAAAAGGCGCCAAAACGAGCGCCACCAGCAGCGCCGCGGCGAGGATCATGAGCTGACCCGAGACGCTGGCACCGGCAATGGCGCCATCGACCGCGCCCACCCCGAATATCAGCACGGGGATGACCAAGGGCAAGACCAGCAAGGGCACCAATGTACCGCCGCGGCGCACGCCCACCGTCAGCGCAGCGCCGATGGCACCGACCAGGCTCAGCGTGGGCGTGCCCAACGCCATGGCGAGCACGAGCGTGCCGAAGCCCGACCAGGGCAGGTTCATCAAAATTGCGAGAACGGGCGCGCAGACGATCAGCGGCAGGCCCGTGGTCAGCCAGTGGGCGCAGCATTTGGCGAGCACCATGGCCTCCAGGGGCAGGGGCGAGACCATCAGCAGGTCGAGGCTGCCGTCGTCATGATCGGCCAGGAACAGGCGGTCGAGGGAGAGCATGGCCGCCAGCAGCGCCGCCACCCAGATGGTGCCGGCGGCGATACGCGCCAGGATGGCGAGGTCGGGTCCGACGCCGAGGGGAAAGAGCACGATGGCGAGCACGAAAAAGGTGATCACGGCGACGATCTCGCTGGCGCGGCGCCAGGCCAGGGCGAGGTCGCGGCGGATGAGGGCAAATATGGCGCTCATGCCAGCACCAGCTCGGCGGCGTCTTCGAGGCCGAGCTCGATATGGGTCGCGGCGATGACCATGCCGCCGGCCGCGCGGTGCTCCGCCATCAGGGTGGCAAGGCTTGTGGTCGCCGCCGCATCCAAGCCGACACTCGGCTCGTCGAGCAGCCAGACCGTGCGCGGCGCCGCAACCAGCCGGGCGAGGCCCGTGCGCCGACGCTGACCGGCGGAGAGAAACCGCACCGGCACCTCGGCCAGGGGCGTAATGGCGAAACGCGCAAGAGCCTCGTCCACGCGATCCGTGCCGCAGCCCGCCATCTCGGCCCAGAAGGCGACGTTCTCGCGCACGGTCAACGGCGGCTTGATGCCGTCGGCATGGCCGGCAAAGGCGAAGGCCGCGCGCCAGGCCTCGCGGTCCTCGTTCACATCGTGGTCTTGCCAGTGCAGGCTGCCCGCCTCGCGCCTGAGCAGGCCTGCGAGCAACCTCAGCAGGCTCGACTTGCCGCTGCCGTTGGGTCCGCGCAGCACCAGCGCCTCGCCCGGACCGAGCGAAAAGGAGAGGCCGGCAAACACCAGTCTCTCGCCACGCCGGCAGGCGAGGTCTTCGGCACTGAGCAATTTCGTCGCGATAGGATAGTCTCCCTTGCAAGGGGACCTATACCAAGGCTCACTGATAAAGGCCCATTTGACCGCACGATTTTCGCCGCTGGCTAGGAGCGGGTCGCGCCGTCGTGTTTCCCCACGTCAAGCGGCCCGCGACGACGCCAGCGGCGAAAAGCGCGCGGCCTGCGGTGGCCCGAGGCGGCCTCCCGGATGCGTCGCGACGCTTGAACGATGTCCCCGCATCGCTCGGCGCGCCGCTCCTACCCGGAAAGCCGCCTCGAGCCATCAAATGGGCCTTTATCACTGAGCCTTGGTAATGTCACCTTGGACATTTCCCTCCAAGCCGGATAAGGAGGCGAGCATGAACGAAGACACTTTCAACATGAGCATCCGCAAGTTCCTCAAGACCGTCGGCGTCACCAGCCAGCGGGAGATCGAGCAGGCGGTGCGCCAGGCGATCGCCGAGGGGCGCTTGCAGGGCAACGAGACTTTGGCGGTAAGCGCGCGGTTGACGATCGGCGATATCGCTTTGGAAACCGAGATTCCCGGCGAGATCTCGCTGGACTGAGAAACGAAAGAGGACGAGCAATGCGCGAGAACCGGGTCAAGTCGATCTGGGCGGATGGCGGCGCCGTGGTCAACGGCTGGCTGGCGATCCCCAA
Organism: uncultured Rhodospirillaceae bacterium; assembly: GCA_964408735.1. GTDB lineage: Bacteria > Pseudomonadota > Alphaproteobacteria > UBA7887 > UBA7887 > UBA7887. The sequence continues at coordinate 13,719 of CAYPAX010000003.1, forward strand.
CACATTCAGCGCCGAGACCATGGCCAATACGCCCTATGACAGCGTCACGGTCGATACCCAGCACGGCATGGTCGACTTTCCCGACGCCGTGGCCATGTTCGGCGCCATGTCGGCCTATGCGCCGACGCCCTTCGCGCGGGTGCCGTGGAACGACCCGGCGGCGATCATGAAGCTGCTCGATGCCGGCGCCTACGGCATCATCTGCCCGATGATCAACACGGCGGAAGAGTGCGAGCGCTTCGTTGGCGCCTGCCGCTATGCGCCGGTTGGCTATCGCAGCTTCGGCCCCGCGCGCGGCCTGCTCTATGGCGGCCCCGACTACGCGGCCGAGGCCAACACCACGATCACCACCATGGCCATGATCGAGACCGAGCAGGCGGTCGACAATCTCGACGAGATCCTGGCGGTGGACGGCCTCGACAGCATCTATGTCGGCCCCAACGACCTCGCCATCAGCCTCGGCAACCCGCCCAACCCGGAGCCCGTGGCGGCGAACGTGATCGAGGCCGTGGACACCATCGTCAAGAAGACCCGCGAGCGCGGCCTCGGCGCCGGCATCCACTGCCCCTCAGGCGCCTCGGCCCGCGACAAGATCGAAAAAGGCTTCAACTTCGTCACCATCGCCAACGACGCCCGCCTCATGGCGCAGGCGTCGATAGGCGAGATCAAGCTCGCGCGGGGGGACAACGCCTAAGGCGACGCCGGCTCTATCTCCGCGACCTGGCGGCGCAGATCGCGTGCCATCGCCTCGACCTCTGGAATGAGTTCCAAGGCCACCGTTGTCTTGGCGTCCTGCGTGGCGTCCCATTTGGCGTCCAGGTCATTCGCCCATGTCGACAGCCTGAAGGCCGCATCTTCTACGAAAACAGTGGCGAAGCCGTAGGGATAGCCGTTGCGCACGTCGACGATCAGCGCCTGTGCCATGGCATCCGCTGAGACGTTCCGGCTCGGCGTGAGGTAGAGGCCGAGGATCGTCATATAGGTGGCAGCAAAGGGGTTGCTCCGGATCTTGCCGGCCCCCGTCACCTCGTAGATCAACACCACATCGAGGTGCTGACGGGCGGCGCCCAAGCGGATCGCCTTGACGATCTCGTCGGCGCAGCCCTGGCAGAGCTCCCGCGGCTCCGGCTGCACGAGCTCCACGACCATCGGGCTGACGGGCACGAACTCGCCCCAGTCCGGGCCCAGACGGTCTGCCAACCCCTGCCAGGCTTCGGCTTCGCCAGGCGGTAGTGTAGTCAGCGTGCCGGTATCGATGCGGGCAATGCCGATCCGGGCCGGAAAGCTCAGCTTCGGCACCACATTGGCCGCCAGACAGACCTCGGGCTCCATGGGCCCGAAATGGAGCTTGTCCCCCCACGTCCCATAGCGGTCGAGAAGCGCGGGGCCGGAGGTCGGATAAGGCACCCCGCCGCAGGCGGTAAGCGCCAGACAGGCACAGCTCAGCATGCTTATGACAAGAAACGATACTCTGTTCATGGTTCGCCTCCTACATCAGGATCGCTTGAGAGTCTGTGCCAGTTGCAGCAGGCGGATGAACTCGGCGCGATAGCCATAGCGGTCGGCCGCACGCGCGCCTTCCGCGAGCGAGAGAAGCGGTGAAAAGCCATACCGTTCCGCGTAGCCATCGCTCCTGAGCATGAGGCCGAAGCCGGCAACCGCCGTGGCAAAGCGGACCTCGCTCGACAGGGAAGCGATGTCGTAGTGACGCATGGAGTCGTCGATCGGCAGCTCGATGAGCTGACTGCGCTCACCGCCCGGCTGCTTGTAGCGAAGACGCAGGAAGGCGAATTCATGCGCCGCATCACCCGGTACGATGTCCGCCGGGCGCGGTTGATAGCGCGGTTGCTCGATATGGGCATAGCCCGCGCCTGTCGGCGTGATCTCGTAGATCTCGGTTACCGTGTGCCCGGCGCCGATATCACCGGCATCGGCGCGGTCGTCCCGGAACTCGTAGTCGGCCATCTCCCGAGTCTCGTAGCCAAGCAAGCGATATGCCGCGACACGGGCCGGATTGAACTCGATCTGGATCTTTGCGTCGTCAGCGATGGGAAACATCGTGCTTGAAAAGTCATCGCCGAACACCTTTCGGGCTTCGAGCAAGGTGTCGAGATGTGCCGCGTTGCCGTTGCCCTTTTGCGCCAAGGCCTGCGCGATTCGATCGTTCACGTTGCCCTCGCCGACAGTGACCACCGACAAGTAGATGCCGCTGTCCCGCTTCTGAGAGATCATCCACTCGAGATGTTGCGGATCGGCCGGGCCGACATTGAAATCGCCGTCGGTGGCGAGAATAATACGGTTGATACCCTCGTAATCGAAGTGGCTCTCCGCCAAGTCATAGGCGGCCGAGAGGCCCGCAGCGCCGGCAGTCGAGCCGCGGGCGCTGAGCCTTTGAATGGCAGTTTCGATACGCTCGCGCTCCGACACCGGCGTAGGCCTGAGAGCCACGCGGCTGTGCCCCGAATAGGTCACGATGCTGACCCTGTCCTCGTCGTGCAGCTCGTCGAGCAGAATGCCGAAGGCGCGCTCCAGCATCGGCAGGCGGTTCGCGCCCTGCATCGAGCCCGAGACATCGACGAGCAGCACCACGTGCGCGCTTGGTCGATTGTAGCGCGGCATATCGTAGCCCTTGATGCCGATATGGAGCAGCAGTCTGTCCGGCGCCCACGGGGCCGGATAGACGTTGGCATGCATGGCGAACGGCTCCCTGGCTTCGCGCGGGCCCGGATAGGCATAGGAGAAATAGTTGATCAGCTCTTCGATACGCACGGCGTCGCGCGGCGGCAGTTGCCCGAGCTGGAGATGACGGCGCACATGGCTGTAGGCCGTGGTATCCACATCGATGGAAAAGGTCGAGATCGGGTCCGTGTCCACCCGCTGGAACCAGCTCGGCGCGATGGGCGGATACTGCTCGGCCGACACGGTAGGTGGTATGCGCGGTGGTGCGGGCCGATACGCGGCTGGCGGCGCCCGGTATTGGGGTGCAGGGTCCGGATAGTAGACTTGGCCGTGCTGGACTTGTCCGCACGCTGCCAGGACGGCGATGCCGGCAAGCGCCACGGGAATAGCAATGGATTTCATTTTCCGCGCTCCAATGTGAGGACGCGGGACGCCGCCCTATCGGCAGACCCCCCGCCTGGAATGCCTCAGGATAGGCACGGATCGGGCGGCATCGCGCCTAAAGCGCGATCTTTCGATGGCAATTTCGTGGCAAAAGTGTGGCGCTAGAGATCCGGGTCGGCCCAGAGTTCCAGGTTGTCGCGGTCGCGGATGGTTATCAGGCCGCGCTCGACGTGGATCAGGCCGTCCTCGGTCCAGGCGCGCATCTGCTTGTTGACGCTCTCGCGCGTGGTGCCCATGAGATTGCCGAGGTCCTGCTGCGACAGCTTGAGGCCGATGCGGGTGCCGTCCTCGACCTCGCTGCCGAAGCTTTCCGCCAAGCGCAGCAGATGCTTGGCAAGGCGCGCCGGCAGGTGGCGGAAGACGGCATCCTCGTAAAGGTCGCTGACCCAGCGGAAGCGCCCGCAGAGCACCACCAGCAGGCGCGTCGTGAGCTCCGGGCGCGACTGCAGGAAGGGCATGAAGTCGCGGGCGTCGATGACCACCAGCTCGGCCGCTTCCATGACGCTGGCATCGGCGCTGCGGTCCTTGCCGTCGATCAGGGCAATCTCGCCGAACAGCTCGCCGGGGCCGAGGATGTTGAGCACCACCTCCTTGCCGTCTTCCGAGAGGCTGCTGATCTTGATGCGGCCGTCGAGAATGGCCATCAGGCCGTCGCCGGGATCGCCTTTCTGGACCAGCACTTCGCCGGCCTTGGCGTGGCGCAGGCGGGCATAGCGCAGCAGCTCGCGCAGCTCGTCATCGTTGAGATGCTTGAGCAGAAAATGCGTGCTGAGAACAGCGCGAATGTCGTCGCGCTCGTCGAGAGCCATGGTCATCTTCCCGCGGGTTATAAGTACCGCCCCAGCATGGTTATAGCAGATTACGCACTCGCCGGTAGCTCAAGGCGCGCGCTGAGGCCACCGAGCGGCGAGGTGGCGAGCGTCAGGGCGCCGCCATAGAGCGCCACCAGGTCGTCGACGATGGCCAGGCCGAGGCCGTCGCCCGGCGCGTTTTCGTCTAGCCTGCGGCCACGGGCCAGGGCCGCCGCCCGCTCCGGTTCCGTGAGCCCTGGGCCATCGTCGTCGACGGTGATCGAGAGCCGCCCCTCGCCGGCGGCGCCGGCCCGCACGGTCACTTTCGCCGCCGCCCACTTGCAGGCATTGTCCATGAGATTGCCGAGCATCTCCTCGAGGTCGTGGCGCTCGCCGCGGAAAGCCGGCGCGCCGTTGATGCGCACCGAGAGCCCGACGTTGCGCTCCTGGTGAAGCATGGCGAGGGTGGCCTCCAGAGCCCCCAGCACTTCGTCGAGCGGCACCACGCCGGCGGCCGAGCCGGCGCTGCCGGCAGCGCGCGCGCGGGCCAGGTGATGGTCCACATGCCGGCGCATCGATTCGATTTGCCTGCGCACCGCATCACCCAGCGCACCGTCCTCGCCCTCGGCGGCATTGCCGAGCACGGTCAGCGGCGTCTTCAGCGCATGGGCGAGATTTCCGGCTTCCTCGCGGGCGCGCTCAACCAGGCTGCGGTTATGGTCGAGCAGGGCATCGACCTCGGCCGCCAGCGGCGCCACCTCGCGCGGAAAATCGCCGCCGAGATGCTGGGCCTTGCCGCCGCGCACTTCGACCAGCGCGGCACGTACGGCCGCCAGCGGACGCAAGCCGTAGCGCACCTGGGCCAGCAGCGCCACGGCGAGCCCGAGGCCGAGCACCGCCAGCGCCAGGGCCAAAGCGAGGCGGAAGGGCCTGGTCTCCGCCGCCAGGTCCGCCGTATCGGCGGCGACCACGAAGCGATGGCCGCTTCTCGCGCCCGGCAAGGCGATGTCGCGGGCAAGCAGCCGCAAGGCCTGTTTCTCCGGCCCCGTCGCGGCGCCCGCGCCGACCGGTGCCAGGGCGAGCGTCCAGTCCCACAAGGAGCGCGATCGCGCGACCACGCCGTCGGGCCCGTCGATCTGCCAGTACCAACCGGAATAGGGCCGGGCGAAACGCGGCTCACCCGGCAAGGTCTCAACGGTCAGGACCCCAGCTTCGTCGATCTCCGCCACCGCCACCAGGGTCTCCAGCAGGACTTGCAGGCGGGCATCGAAGGTGCGCGTGACATGGTCGCGGAAGAGGGCGTCGAGCAGAAGCCCCGCACCACCCAACGCCACGGCGATCCACAAGGCGCCGCCGATCACCAGCCGCGGGCCCAGCGAGCGAAAGAGTGGCGGCTTAGAGCGTTTCATGGTTAGACGGAACCGGTTTGACCGGTCTCAGCGCCGCCCTGGCTAGGCGCGCGTCGCCGCGCGATGTGGGCGCATCGGGCAAGACGCGCAACGACGCCAGGGCGTCGCTGAGGCCGGCCTGCGGTGGCCCAAGGTGGCTCCCTCTAACCATGAAGCGCTCTAGGCATTCTTGGCCGCCTCCAGGCGGTAACCGAGACCGCGCACGGTGGCGATCACAGGCACGCCGAGCTTGCGCCTGAGGCGGCCGATGAAGACCTCGATGGTATTGGAATCGCGATCGAAGTCCTGGTCGTAAATATGCTCGATGAGCTGCGTGCGCGAAACCACCTCGCCCTGGTGATGCATGAGATAGGCAAGCACCTTGAACTCATGGGCCGTGAGGCGGATGGGCTCTTCATTGACGCGCACCCGCGCGGTCGCCACGTCAAGCGTGACCGGGCCGCAATGCAGCGCATCCGCGGAATGGCCCGAGGCGCGGCGAATCAGCGCCCGCAGTCGCGCCAGCAGCTCCTCCATGCGGAAGGGCTTGGGCAGATAGTCATCGGCGCCGCCGTCGAAGCCGGCAACGATCTCGTGCCAGCTGTCGCGCGCGGTCAGCACCAGGACGGGCACGGCAATGCCGGCGCGGCGCCAGCGCCCGAGCACGGTCAGGCCGTCGACCCGCGGCAGGCCGAGATCGAGGATCACCGCATCATAGGGCTCGGTCTCGCCGAGAAACTGGGCCTCCTCGCCATCGCCCACATGATCGACGGTATACGAAGCTTCCTCCAGCGCCAGGCTGAGCTGGCGCGACAGGTCCACGTCATCCTCTGCCAGCAGCAACCGCATGATCAGCGCCTCGGCCCGCGCGCGCTGACGATGCGGCCCGAGCGCGCATCGACGGTGACCGCCACGACATCGCCGCTCGCGCCCAGCACCTTGACGCGATAGAGCCAGGTCCCGTTTGAGCGGTCGAGGCGCACGTCGAGGGCTTGGCCCGGATAGCTCTGGGCGACCCGCGCCAGGACCTCGCCGAGGGGGCGAATCTCGCCCGCCGCCACGGCGTCGCGGGCAGTGCCGTGCTTGCTCTCGGCCTGGGCGGGCGCGGCCCATAGCAGTACGGCAAGCGATATGGCGAAAAAGAGACGCATGGGCCCAGTCTGTCCTTGCCTGCCTGAACGGCGCATGAACGGCGTGCTCAGCATCGGTTCAGGCTGCGACGGGCAGTCTTGGCGGCGAAACAGATTTCCGCAACCGGAATGGAGAGATGCCATGCGTTTCGTCCCAATCCTGCTTTCCCTTCTCGTCCTCGCCGCGGCCGCCGCGCCGGCCGATGCCAACGGCCACAGGCAGCGCGGCGCCCACCGTGGCGACGGCCCGGCGGTCGAACACCGCCAGGGCGACCGCGACGAGGTCCGCCATCGCCGCCACCGCAACCACCATGTGGCCCCTCGCCACCATCGCCGCCATTATCGCGCCTTTCGAAGCTGGCACTGGGGTGGTCACCAAGGCCACCACTGGCGTCGCGGCCATCACGGTGGTCATCATATCGCGCGCACGCTCAATCCCAATGTGGTGCTCAACCGCCTGGCGCGCCAGCATTGGCGGGGCTTCGGCCGCCTCAGCTTCAACGACGGCCGCTACAAGATTCGCGTCCACGACCGCCGTCACCGGCCCTGGCTGCTGGTGATCGATGCCTATAGCGGCCATATCCTGCGCCGCCGGCCGCTTTTCTAGTGCTTTACCGCGGCCGCTCGGATTAGGTTTGTTCGACCATGACCGAGCGGCCGCAACCCTTCTCCGCACGCGCGCGTGCCCGGGCCGCACGCGTTTTGCGGGATATCGACCTGCAGGCCCTGCCCTGGTGGCAGGCGCTGCCGGTGCGGTGTCTCCGTGTGCTCACTGCAGTCACCCTCGACATTACCCAAGGCCAGCTTTCGATGCGCGCCATGAGCCTGGTCTACACCACGCTGCTCTCTCTGGTGCCGCTGCTCGCCATAAGCTTTTCCGTGCTCAAGGGCTTCGGCGTTCACAACCAGATGGAGCCGACCCTGCTCAACTTCCTCAGCCCGCTCGGCGACAAGGGCGTGGAGATCTCCAACCGCATCATCGATTTCGTCGAGAACGCCAATGTCGGCGTGCTCGGCTCGGTCGGCCTCGGCCTGCTGCTGGTCACGGTGATCTCGCTGATGCGCAAGATCGAGCGCGCTTTCAACGCTGCCTGGCGGGTGACCCGCGAGCGCCCGCTGACCCAGCGCTTCGCCTCCTATATCACGGTGGTCGTGATCGGCCCGGTGCTGGTCTTCTCAGCACTCGGGTTGACCGCCTCCCTGGTCACGGCACCGGTGGTCGGCGGGCTGGCCGAGATCGAGCCAGTCGGCAAGGCCTTCGCGCTTTTCGGAAATGCCGTCCCCTATCTGCTGGTGGTCGGCGCCTTTACCTTCTTCTACGCCTTCCTGCCCAATACGCGGGTGCGCTTCGGCGCCGCACTCTGGGGCGGGCTGGTCGCCGGCCTGTTGTGGCAGCTCGTCGGTTGGGCCTTCGCCTCCTTCGTCGTCACCACGGTGCAGTACACCGCCATCTATTCCGCCTTCGCCGCGCTGATCTTTTTCCTGCTCTGGCTCTATGTCGGCTGGGTCATCCTGCTGACCGGCGCCAGCCTTGCCTTCCACGTGCAGAACCCGCATCACCTCGGCGGCCAGGAAGGGCCGAGGATCCTGAGCAACCGCACCAAGGAGGCGATCGTGCTGGAGCTGGCAAGCCAGGTGGCGGCGAGTTTCGTGAATGGCGGCGCGCCGGCCACGGTCGACGGCGTCTCCGCGCGCCTCGGCGTGGCGAGCGATGTGGTCGAGGACTTGGCCGAGGCGCTGGTGCGCGCCGCACTGATCGAGCGTACTGCGGACGATCCGCCGCACCTGCTGCCCGCCCGCACGCCGGCACAGATCCCGCTTGCCGATATTCTCGATGCCGCGCGCAAGGCCGGCGAACGCGGCCTGCATGCGGTGCGTGCCGAGCCGGGCCCTGCCGCTGCCGGCGTCCTGCGGCGCCTCGACGTGGCAATGGCCACGACGCTTGCCGGCGCAACGCTGGCGGACCTCGCCCAAAACCCCAAACCGGATATCGAGTAAGGAAAACCCATGCGCATCATTTCGTTCCTGCTCGCCCTCGCCGTCGCCGCCTCGCTCGGTGCCTGTGCCAGCCGCCAGGACGCCCTGCCGCCGGAAGTGCGGCTCGCCGACCTGCGCCCCGTAGGCATCGGCCTGATCGAGCAGCGCTTCCAAGTGATCCTGCGGCTGATCAACCGCAACGACTTCGCGCTGAACCTGGACGGCATGACCCTCGACCTCGAGCTCAACGACCAGCCATTCGCCTTCGGCACCAGCAATCAGGCGGTGAGCCTGCCGCGGCTTGGCCAGGCCACCGTGCCCATAGAGGTCTCGGCAACCCTGCTCGAAATTACCCAGAGCCTGCTCAGCGTGGCCGACACCGGCAGTGTCAGCTATCGCATCAGCGGCCAAGCCTATATGACGAGTTTCGCCGGCCTCGGCAGCGACACGGTGCCTTACGAGCATGCCGGCAGCATCTCGCTGCCGAGCCTCGGCAGCCTGCTCGATCGCTGAGGACGTGCGACGCAAGATCGTCGGCGTGATGGGCTCCGGCCGCGAGCCCCACGAGGCGCGTGCGTCTGCGCTTGGCGCTTGGCTGGCCAAAGCCGGCTACCACCTGCTGACCGGCGGCGGCGGCGGCGTGATGGCCAGCGTGTCGCGCGCTTTTGTCGAAACCGAGGACCGGGCCGGCTCGGTCATTGGCGTGCTTCCCGCCGCGGCTGACACACCGAACAGCACACCGCCCGGCTATCCCAATCCCTGGGTCGAGATCGCCATTCGCACGCACCTGGCGGCGCGGGGCGATGACGGCGGCAACGTCTTGTCGCGCAACCACATCAACGTACTCAGCGCCGATGTGGTCATAGCGCTGCCTGGCGGCGCCGGAACCCTCAGCGAAGTGCAACTCGCCCTTGCCTATGGCCGCCCGGTTGCGGCACATATCGCCGAGGCGTCGGAACTGCCCGGCCTGCCGCCCCAAGTCGCCGTCGCGCCGAACCTGGACGATGTCCGCGCCTTTATCGAGACCGCCCTATGCTGACCCGCCTCTATACCTCGGTCATGGATCTCGCCGCACGCCGCAGCGCCTTGCGCTGGCTGGCCGGCGTCTCTTTTGTCGAAAGCTCCATCTTCCCGATCCCGCCGGACGTCATGCTGATCCCGATGATCCTGGCCGATCGCAAGCGCGCCTTCGTCATCGCCGGGGTGTGCACGATCGCTTCGGTATTGGGCGGGCTCGCCGGCTACGCCATCGGTGCATTGCTATGGGAGACCCTCGGCGCGCCGCTGATCGAGTTTTATGGCTATGTCGAGAAGATGGATCACTTCCGAGCCTATTACGAGGAGTGGGGCGCCTGGCTGGTCTTCACCTTCGGCATCACGCCCTTCCCCTACAAGGTGATCACCATTACCAGCGGCTTTACCGAGCTCAACCTGCTCACTTTCGTGCTGGCCTCGGTGCTGGCGCGGGGCCTGCGCTTCTATGTCGTCGCGGGCCTGCTCTACTGGTTCGGCGAGCCCATCCGCGGCTTTATCGAGCGCAATCTCGGCCTCTTGACCATTCTCTTCGTGGTCGGCCTGTTCGCCGGCTTCGCCGTCATAAAGCTATGGCTGTGAAAAATGCCTTGCGACGTATTAGTGCGCTGCGCCGCCGGGCGTGGTAAGAGGCGGCCATGGCACGTCTTTCGATTCAGGGTCTGATATCGCTGGCGGGAACGCCGTGGCTGGCACTCGCAGCCGCCGCGGCAGCCAGTGCGGCCATGCTGTCGGCCGCCTTTTTCTTCCAGTTCGTGGTCGGGCTTTTTCCCTGCGAGCTCTGCCTCTATCAACGCTATCCCTATGGCGCGGTGGTCGTTGTCGGCGTGCTCGGCGCGCTGCTGCTGCGGCGGGGCGGATCGTCCGTGGCCTTGGCCATGCTGCTGGGCGGCCTCTGCGCCATGCTGTTCGCCGTCGATGCGGGCGTTGCGGCTTTTCATGTCGGTGTCGAGCAGGGCTGGTGGACGGGCAGCGAGTCCTGCGTCGGCGGCGACGTCGACGTGGACGACCTCGAGGCCCTGCGCCAGGCCATCCTGGATGCGCCGGCGGTGCGCTGCGACGACGTCACCTGGTCGCTGCTCGGCATATCGATGGCCGGCTGGAACTTCCTCGTGGCAACGAGCCTGACCCTTGCGGGCATGGCGTCGGTGCTGTCATGGCGCAAGGCATGAGTGAGACGGCGGAAAGCAGGCTGCCGGGGGATCCGAAGCGCGAAGCCCTGGTGGCTCGCATGCTGCGCGTCGACCATGCCGGCGAGCAGGGCGCCAAGCGCATTTATGACGGCCAGCTTGCAGTGCTCGGGCGCGGCCCGGCCGGCCCCGTGATCAAGCACATGGCCAAGCAGGAACACGAGCACCTGGCGGCCTTCGACGCCTTGCTGACCGCCCGCCGGGTGCGGCCAACCGTGCTGTCGCCATTATGGCACGTCGGAGGCTTCGCCCTGGGCGCCGCCAGCGCGCTGCTGGGCACGCGCGCGGCCATGGCCTGCACCGTGGCGGTGGAAGAGACCATCGACGCCCATTATCAAAGCCAGATCGATGCCCTCGGCGACGACGAGGCGGAATTGCGCGAGAAGGTCGTCAAGTTCCGCAACGACGAGCTCGAGCATCGCGACACCGGCCTTGCCCACGGCGCCGAGCAGGCGCCCGGTCATGCGTTGCTCGACAGCGGCGTCCGGGCCGGCACGCGCCTCGCCATCTGGCTTTCGGAGCGCATCTAAGCCCTTGATCTGAGCGCCGCCATCGGGGACTCTAGGGGCACGATGCGACGCGCCCATGGCGGACCTTACGGGGAACACACGAGCGGCCGACTGACCGCCGTTCTCGGCCCCACCAATACCGGCAAGACCCATCTCGCGGTCGAGCGCATGCTCGGCCACAGTTCCGGCATGATCGGCTGCCCGCTGCGCCTGCTGGCGCGCGAGATCTATGACCGCGTGGTGGCGGCGCGCGGCAGCGGCCAGGTGGCGCTGATCACCGGCGAGGAGCGCATCGTGCCGGCGCGGCCGCGATATTGGGTCTGCACGGTCGAATCGATGCCGCTCGACCAGCGCGTCGAGTTCCTCGCCGTCGACGAGGTTCAGCTTGCCGCCGACCCTGAGCGCGGTCATGTCTTCACCGACCGGCTGTTGCGCGCCCGCGGGCTGTCCGAGACCATGTTTCTCGGCGCCGGCACCATGGCACCGTTGCTGGCGCGGCTGGTACCCGGGCTCGAATTCATCAGCCGGCCGCGCTTTTCCACCCTCAGTCATAGCGGCGCGCGCAAGATCATGCGCCTGCCCCGGCGCAGTGCCGTGGTCACCTTCTCGGCCTCCGAGGTCTACCGCATTGCCGAGCTGCTGCGCCGTTTCCGCGGCGGCGCGGCGGTGGTCATGGGGGCGCTCAGCCCGCGCACGCGCAACGCCCAGGTAGCGCTCTACCAGGCCGGCGAGGTCGACTACCTGGTCGCCACCGATGCCATCGGCATGGGACTCAATCTGGCGCTCGATCATGTCGCGTTCGCCGGGGCGAGCAAGTTCGACGGCCGCGAAGCGCGCGACCTGAATCCGGCCGAGATTGCCCAGATCGCCGGCCGCGCCGGCCGCCATACCCGCGACGGCACTTTCGGCACCACCCTCGATGCGCCGGCCTTCGAGCCCGCGGTCGTGAGCGCCGTCGAGGACCATCTCTTCGAGCCGGTGCGCTCGCTGTTCTGGCGCAACGCCGACCTTGACCTTTCCTCGCTCGCCGCGCTCCTGCGCAGCCTCGAGGTGCCGCCGCCCGCGCCCGATCTTTTGCGCCCGCGCGAGGCCGAGGACGTCGCCTCCCTGCGCGCCTTGGCGACCATGGCCGACATCGCCGACTCCGCCCGGGGCTACGATGCGGTATCGCTGTTGTGGGAGGTCTGCCGCATCCCGGATTTCCGCAAGACCATGGCGGACGAGCATTTCCAGCTGCTGGCGGCGATCTACCGGCATCTGATGAGCGGCGACGGTGTGCTGCCCGAGGCCTGGGTCGGGCGCATGGTCGACCAGCTCGACCGCAGCGACGGCGATATCGACGGCTTGGCCACGCGCATCGCCCATGTGCGCACCTGGAACTACATCGCCCAGCGCCCGCACTGGGTGGCCGAGCCGGGCGCCCTGCGCGAACGAGCCCGCGCCATCGAGGACAAGCTCTCGGACGCCCTGCACGAGCGTCTGACCCAACGCTTCGTCGACCGCAAGACAACGCGCCTGACCCGGCGCATGCGCGAGAACGAAAGCCTGATCGCGGCCATCAAGCGCAGTGGCGAGGTGGTGGTGGAAGGCGAATATGTCGGCCAGCTGCTGGGCTTCGACCTGGTGCCGGACGACGCTGAGACCTGGCGCCAGAGCCGTACCTTGCGCGCCGCCGTGCGGGGCGCGCTGGCGCCGGAGATTAGCAAGCGTGCCGGCAGCCTGGTCTCTGACGGCGACGAGGCCTTCGCGCTGTCTGTCGACGGTACCGTGAGCTGGCGCGGCGCACCCGTAGCGCGGCTGGCAGCGGCCGCCGGCGGCCTGGCGCCGGGATTGCGCCTGCTGGTCGGCGAGCTTGTCGAGGACACCCCGCGCCGGCGCATGGAACAACGCCTCGCCGCCTGGCTTGGCGGACATATCGCCGAGGTGCTGGCACCGTTGTGGCGGGCTCGCGACGCCGACCTCGGCGGGCCTGCGCGCGGCGTCGTCTTCCAGCTTACCGAAGGTTTCGGCTGTGTTGCGCGCAGCGATGTCGACGAGCAGATCGGCGCCCTCGAAGACACTGATCGCAAGGCCTTGGCATCGCTCGGGATCCGCATGGGGCGCGATACGGTCTTTGTTGCCGCCTTGCTCAAGCCGAAGCCGATGGCTCTGCGCGGCCTGCTCTGGTGCACTGCCAATGGCGAAGTACCCCTCGAGACACCGGACGGGCGGGTCTCGCTGACCGATGACAAGACGCTGCCGGACGGCTTCGTCGCGGCCATTGGCTATCGCCGGGTTGGCCCGCTATTGATTCGCGTAGACATGTTCGAGCGCTTCGCCGCCGAGCTGCGCCGCCGCGCCCGCAAGGGACCGGTGGCAGCGGACGCCGCCCTGCTCAATATCGCCGGCTGTACGGCTGAGCACTTCGACGGTGTCGCAAGAGCGCTCGGCTATCGCCGCGAGGAAGGCGAGGACGGCGTGTCCTATGTGGCGCCGCCTCGCCAGCGTAGCGCAAAACGCCGCAAGGCGGGTCGCCGGGCCCCTGCACCCACGGCCTCGCCCTTTGCCGTGCTCGGTACGCTGAAGCGGAGCGGCCGGTGAGCGAGAGCCTGCGCCTCGACAAGTGGCTGTGGTATGCGCGCTTTCTCAAATCGCGCAGTCTGGCCAGCAAGCTCTGCGCCGGCGGGCGCGTGCGCATCAACCGCCGGCCGGTGGACAAGGCCAGCGCGCAAGTGCGGATGGGAGACGTGCTGACCTTCCCGCTCGGGCCCCGCATCCGCGTCGTGCGCATCGCCGCGCTTGGCAGCCGCCGAGGCCCTGCTGCGGAAGCGCAGACGCTATACGAGGATCTGTCCGAGCCGATCGCCGAACAGCCGAAGGCGCCGATATCGCGTTCCCGCGGCAGCGGTCGCCCGACCAAGGCCGACCGCCGCGCCCTCGACCGCCTGCAAGGCAACTGACACCAATTGATATCAGCGCTCCTCGGCGATGTTGGCGACGATATTGACGATATAGGTGGTCGTCACTTCGCCGTCGGGCCGGATGCGGCAGACGACGTCGTAGAAGGCACCGCTCTCGGGCGGTTCGATATGCACCACCTCGTCGCAGCGCTGGCCGATGACGCCGAGCGCACTGGCCACTGTCCTGTAAACCGATTCCATGCTGTCGGGGGTCTCGATGTGCTCGGGTCGAACCGCGAAGCCGATACCGGCATTGATTCCGAAAGCGACCAGCTCGCGCATTTGCCGCTCGGTCAAGTGCTGGTCCGCCTGCGCCGCCGCCGTGCTCAGCATGGCGGCGGTCACGGCTATGATGGTTAAATTCCGCATGGCGCCTTCCTTATACCAATTGGAGGCGCCGAGGGAATGCCTTGCTCAGACCTCCGCCAGCACCTCGGCGCGGGCTTCGGCCTGTTCGGCGAGGCTGTCGCGGATCGCCTTCTGCACCTTTTCGAAGGCGCGCACCTCGATCTGGCGCACGCGCTCGCGGCTGACGCCATAGACCTGGCTGAGCTGCTCCAGGGTCTGCGGGTCTTCGGCGAGGCGTCGGGCAGTGAAGATGTGGCGCTCGCGGTCGTTCAGCGCGCCCATCGCTTCAGCCAGCATGGCGCGGCGCTGTTTCAGCTCCTCGTCCGCGGCGTAGCGGGTTTCCTGGTCTTCTTCCTTGTCGACCAGCCAGTCGATCCACTCGCCGTCGCCATCGACCTTGAGCGGCGCGTTGAGGGAATGGTCGGCGCTGGCCATGCGGCGGTTCATGCTGACCACCTCGGCCTCGGGCACCGACAGGCGCCGGGCGATCTCGCTGACGGTCTCGTCGGGCAGATCGCCGTCGTCTATGGCCTGCAATTGGCCCTTGAGCTTGCGCAAATTGAAGAACAGTTTCTTCTGGGCCGCCGTGGTGCCCATCTTCACGAGCGACCATGAATGCAGGATGTATTCCTGGATCGAAGCGCGAATCCACCACATGGCATAGGTCGCAAGGCGGAAGCCACGGTCGGGGTCGAAGCGCTTGACCGCCTGCATCATGCCGACATTGCCTTCGGAGATCAGCTCGCTGACGGGCAGGCCGTAGCCGCGATAGCCCATGGCGATCTTCGCCACCAAGCGCAAATGGCTGGTCACCAGCTTGTGGGCCGCGTCGATGTCGTCGTGCTCGTGCCAACGCCGGGCGAGCATGTACTCTTCCTCGTGGCTGAGCATGGGGAAACGGCGAATTTCCTCGAGATAGCGGGACAACCCGCCTTCCGAAGAGACCGTTGGGAGCTTCATGGCGACCATGGCTTGTCTACCTCCGGCGCTGTTGCGTCCTGTTCCGCGCCCTTAGCACTCTGCATCTTGGAGTGCTATATGGGGCTACGGATTACGGTTGCCACTCAAGCGGCCAGGTGCGACGAGAATTTGTGCGAAACGGGGCAAAATTAAGGCTTTTCCTCCGGCTTTCCGAATGATTCCAACAAGCATTTGATATCATTGGGGAAATTCGATTGAAAATACAAGGGGCGGAGCGATAACGGATGCGTGAACCCAAGGAAATAGGCATGCAGAGCCTGGCGCGGAAAGGCGATTGCCGCCTCGGGGGCGCCTTTTGGCGCGCCTTTGCAGCCCTGGCCATAGACCGGATCGCCCACCAGGGGACAGCCGATCTCGCGCATATGGACACGGATCTGGTGGGTACGGCCGGTCTCCAGGCGGCAGCGCAGCAGGCTGGCGGCGCCACTGCCGAGCCGCTGTCGCACCCGATAATGCGTACGCGCGGGCTTGCCGCCCTTGGCCACCACCGTCATGCGCTTGCGGTTGCGCGGGTCGCGGCCGATATTGCCGCTCACCGAGCCCTGGTGCGGCTTCGGGGTGCCCCAGACCACGGCTGCGTAGGCGCGGGCAATGCTGTGGGCGGCGAACTGGTCGGCCAGGGCGTGATGGGCCGCATCGGTCTTGGCTGCCATCATGAGGCCGCTGGTATCCTTGTCCAGACGGTGCACGATGCCGGGGCGGCGCACGCCGCCGATACCGGACAGCGAGTCGCCGCAATGGGCCAGCAGCGCGTTGACCAGGGTGTGGTCCGGGTTGCCCGCCGCCGGATGCACGACCAGGCCGGCCGGCTTGTCGATGACGATAAGCGCCTCGTCCTC
Source organism: uncultured Rhodospirillaceae bacterium (assembly GCA_964408735.1). Taxonomy (GTDB): domain Bacteria; phylum Pseudomonadota; class Alphaproteobacteria; order UBA7887; family UBA7887; genus UBA7887. The sequence goes on from CAYPAX010000003.1 coordinate 29,966, forward strand.
ATAGACCACATCGAGCGGCATGGCCTGGGCCAGCGGTTCCGCCGCTATCGCCGGGGGCACGGTCAGCGCGACCTGCTGGCCCGGGCGCAGCGCCAGGGCCGGGTCTTTCGCCGCCATGCCGTCGACGGTGCCGTGGCCGGCAAGGATCAGGGCCTTGATGCGGCTGCGCGACAGCTCGGGCAGGCTGTCGGCCAGATAGCGGTCGAGGCGCTGGCGTGGTGCGCCGGCGGAAACCGTGCTTTGGTGGCTGTCGGGCTCGGTCATGGCCGTAACGGTATAGGATATGCCGCATGAATATACAGGCTCTGAAAGCCCTGGTGATCGGCATGGGCGTGCTCATCGTCATCGGCGTCACGGTGATCGTGGTGACGGTGTTCAACCGCATCCAGGACCGCCCCGACGCCGCCGAAGAGCCGGATCGGCTCGAATTGGCGATCCCTGAAGGCGCGACACTGCTCGAGGTGGTGCCGAACGGCCAGCGCCTGGTGTTGCGTCTGGAAACGCCTGACGGTGCCCAGGTTATGGTCGTCAACCTGCGCACGGGCGCCGTCGAGACCACACTGGTGCTGCGGCCGTGATGCACCTGGCGGCCTCTCATCTGCGCCGGATCGAGACGGCTTGCGAGGCGGCCTATCCCGACGAGGCCTGCGGCCTGCTGGTCGGGCACTGGCAAGGCGACGTGGCCCGGGTCAGCGAGGTTCACGCCAGCGCCAATGTGGCCGAGGCCCCGCGCCGCGCTTTCGAGATCGACCCGCAGCTCCTGCTCAGCCTCTACAAGCGCCTGCGCGAAGGCGACCAGACCATGCTCGGCGTCTATCACTCCCATCCGGACAATGATGCCCTGCCCTCGGCACGGGATCTTGAGCGCGCGTGGCAGCCGGAGCTGATCTGGCTCATAACGGCCGTGAACGACGGCCGCGCCGCAGAGACCACCGCTCATTGTCTTGTCGACGGCGCCTTTGCGCCCCTGCCGCTTTGTTTGGAGACCGCTTCGTGAACTTCAGATCCGACAACGAGTCGCCCGCCGCGCCTGAAATCATGGAGGCGCTTGCCCGCGCCAACCGCGACAGCGCCCATTCCTATGGTGCCGATCGCTATACGGCAGAATTGCAGGCGCGCTTCGGCGAGCTTTTCGAAACCGATCTCACGGTCTATCCGGTGGCCACCGGTACCGCCGCCAACGCGCTCAGCCTGGGCGAGCTGGCGCCACCCTATGGGGCGGTCTACTGCTACGCGGACGCGCATATCAACGTCGACGAATGCGGCGCGCCAGAGTTCTACAGCGGCGGCGCCAAGCTGGTGGGACTGGCCGGCGAGCACGGTCGTATCGCGCCGCAAACCGTCACCGAGACCCTGGCCGCCACGGGCTATCACGGTGAGCACGAATCGGCACCCGCCGTGCTCAGCCTGACCAACGCCACAGAAGCGGGTACGATCTACGGGCCGGCGGCAGTGGCCGCGCTCGCCGACATTGCAATAGACGCCGGCATGGCAGTGCATATGGACGGCGCCCGCTTTGCCAACGCCCTTGCCACGCTCGGCTGCTCGCCCGCCGATCTCAGCTGGCGGGCCGGCGTCGACATGCTGTCCTTCGGCGCCACCAAGAACGGCGCCATGATGGCCGAGGCGGTGGTCGATTTCCGCCCGCCCTCGCGGCGCCCCCCACACGAGTCCCTGCGGCGGCGGCGCATGCGGGGCGGCCATCTGTTGAGCAAGATGCGCTTCCTCTCTGCGCAATTGCTCGCTTATGTCGAGGACGGCCTCTGGCTGCGCCTGGCCGGGCACGCCAATGCTGGTGCGGCGCGTCTCGGCGCAGACCTGGCGGCGCTCTCCGGGGTGCGCCTCGCCCATCCTGTCGAGGCCAACGAAGTCTTCGTTTATCTGCCCGAGCCGCTTGCCGACGCCTTGGCGGCGGCCGGCATCGAGTTTCACCGCTGGCCCGGCGAGGACGGCCTGGTCGCGCGCCTGGTGGTGCCCCATAGCGTCGATATGGCCAACATCGAGCATTTGCTCGCCATTGCAGCGGCGGCGACATGAGCGAGCCGGCGTTCAATGTGCCGCCGGTCACGCTCAGGCTCTGCCTGATCCTGCTCGTCTGCTATCTGCTGAGCCTGTGGCTGGGGATCTGGCCGGGCACGCCCGGCGGCAGGTTGGCGCTGGACGTCCAGGCCTTTCGCGGCCAGTTCGCCGAGGGCGGCAGCCTCGAGCCGTGGCTGCTGGCGGCCCTGCCGGGCCACGCATTGCTGCATGCGGGTTTCGCCCATTTCGGCGTCAACGCCGGCATGCTGCTGGCTTTTGGCGCTGTCATCGAGCGCAGCCTGGGTGGCCGAATGCTGGTCGCCCTGGCGCTTTCGGGTGCCATCGTCGGCGGGCTTGCCATGGTCGTGCTGAGCGGTGAGGCGCCGGCCTATCTCGTCGGCGCCAGCGATGCCGTGCATGCCGTGGCGGGAGCCGCGGCCCTGCTGATGCTGCGCCTCGGCGACGAGCGCGGCCGGCGCACAGGCTTTGCCCTGCTCGCCTTCCTGATCGGCATCAACGTGCTTTTGGCAGTGCTTGGCGACGTGGCGATGATCGGCGAGCTGCGCATTGGCTGGCAGGCCCATCTCGGCGGCCTGGCCGCCGGCCTGGCGATTGGCAGCTGGGCTATCTCAAAACGCTAAGGAGACTCGGGCGGGTTGCCGTCTTCGTCTTCGTCGTCCGGGTGCAGCAAGGCGTTGATCTCTTCGCGCGTCAGCGACACCGAGCCGATATCCGGGTCGAAACCGGTGGTCTCCACCAGCACCTCGGTCTCGGATTCGGCGACCTGCGGCAGATCGGGCGCCTCAATGAGACGGCCGTCGCCAACCACGGTAGCTTTTTCACTGATATTGCTGTCCTTGCCGCGAACCACCTTGAAGGGCCGGCGAATGCCACTCTTGGCGATGGCCTCGAGGGCGGATTGCGCCGGGATCGAGGTGCGCTCATTGGGACTGGCATAGACGTGGTAGCGCAGCTCGTAATTGGTTTCCAGCCAGGTACGGCGGGGGAAACGCATGTCATCGAATTCGGGCTGATCGCCGAGCGAGCGCGAGATAACGCTCCGCCCGCCCTCGAAGACGATGAAGCCTTCCGGTATAGTCTGCGCGACCGGCAATTCTGCGGCGGCTGCTGCCATATTCTCTAGCTTCTGCCATTTGCACCGCTTCTGCGATGCCAATCCTTAGGAATATAGCATACTTGGCGCTGCTTCAAGTCAGAGGCCCTTGCCCCGCCATCCGCGGGCCGCTATGTAAGGGCCTTCAGCCCGCTCATGCGCCCATCGTCTAGCGGTTTAGGACACCGGCCTCTCACGCCGGAAACGGGGGTTCGATTCCCCCTGGGCGTACCGAGCTTTTCAATGGCTTAGGTTTTTAGGGCGGGATGTGTGCCGGCAAATTGGGCCAGCAGCTTTTTCAGCTTCTTTTCGTTGACCGCGAGCACGGCGTCTTCGACGCTCATCCATTTGCGTCGGCGCTGGCCTTTTTCGGGCCATTTGCGCCGGATGCGGGTGACCGCCATGGGAAATACAGCGACACGGCGCAGGCCACCGCCCTTGTCGTCGGCCTTTTCGTAGTCGTAGGTGCCGATGGCGTCGAGCGATATATCGCCTTCGACGCCGGCCTCTTCATAGGCCTCCAGTGCCGCGGACTCCGAGGCCGTCATGCCGGTCTCGATATTGCCCTTGGGCAGCACCCAGCGCCGCGTCTCCATCGACGTGACCAGCACGATCTGCAGGCCGCCCTTGTGCTGGCGATAGGCAATGGCTGCGCATTGACTGATGGGGGGGCTGCTGGGCATGCTCTCAGGCTCTCCGCGGCGACGTGGCCGGGAGCATAACACCAGGGAGCCCCCACCGTGAGCCCAGCCCACTTGTTGATCGAGTGTGACGCCCTCGAAGCCCGCCTCGGCGATGCGGCGTTGCGCCTCTACGACTGCACGACATGGCTGCGGCCGGATCCGCCGCGCATCTATCGTGTCGAAAGCGGCCGTGCCGATTTCGAGGACGGCCATATTCCCGGTGCCGACTTTCTCGACCTGACCGGAGAACTGGCGGACCCGAATACGAAATTCAACTTCATGATGCCCGCGCCGGAGGCGCTGGCGGCGACTCTGGCCAGCCATGGCGTCGGCGAAGACAGCCAGGTGGTGCTTTACTGCCGCAGCAACATTCAATGGGCGACGCGGGTGTGGTGGATGATGCGGGCGATCGGTTTCGATGCCGTCTCGGTGCTCGATGGCGGCTTCGACAAGTGGCAGGCCGAAGGCAGGCGCGTGACGACCGAGATCACGCGGTACCCGGCGGCGAGCCTGACGCCACGCCCGCGCAATGGTCTATTTTGCGACAGCGCCGCGGTTTTGGCGGCCATGGACGATCCCGATACCTGCGTCATCAATGCCCTGCGCGCCTCTTTGCACGATGGCAGCGATAAAGTGAATTATGGCCGCCCCGGGCGCATTCCGGGCAGCGTCTGCGTGCCTGCCCTGTCGATGCTCGATGCCGATACCAAGGCCTACCGGCCATTGCCCGAGCTCGAGAGCCTCTATGCCGAGGCCGGTGCCCTGGCTGCCGAGCATGTGGTGATTTATTGCGGCGGCGGCATCGCCGCGACCAGCGACGCCTTCATCCTGACCCGTCTCGGCCAGAGCTCGATCAGCATCTACGATGCCTCGATGTCGGAATGGGCCAACGACCCGTCGCTGCCCATGGAGAGCGGCTAGAGCCGGTCACGGTTAGTCGAAGATATCGGGATCCTGGCTGATCGCGTCGTCGAGCGCGCGGTCGATCTTCACCCGCACCTCCTGTTCGATCTTGATGGCCAGGTTGATGACGATCGGCTTGTCCGGCGCCTCGACCTTGACGGTCGGCGCGCAGGCCACTGCCAGTGACAGCAGCGAAGCGGCCATCGCCATCTGAATTTGCCTTTTCATGGCGCAATTCTATGCTCCGGGCGCCCCAGACCCGCAGTGACGGGCGACACACGAGATAGCGGTTTGTGTGAACTTGTTCATACCCAGGGGGCAACTTCCCCTGTCAGAGTCCGACATTCGGCCGGTACAGAAGCACTTCCGTGGCAGGAGGCAAGATGTTCGACCCGACCTCACTTGCGATCGACGCGTTTCTCGATCTGCTCAAGGACGACTATCTGGCAACCTATGGCCAGTTGGAGCCCGATTATCCGGGCATCGTCGCCTTCGCCGGGCGCATAGCCTTGGAAAACATCGCCAATAGCGACGCCCCCTATCACGACGTTCGCCATACCATGATGGTCACGCAAGCCGGCCAGGCGATCCTCAAAGGCAAGCATCTCAGCGAGGGCGGTGTCGGGCCGCACGACTGGCTGCATGCCATCCTTTCCATGCTTTTCCATGATATCGGCTTCGTCCGCGGCCTGTTGCGCGACGACCGCGAAGGCAAATACGTGACTGACGAGGCGGGCGGGCGCATTGCGCTCATGCCCGGCGCCAGCGATGCCGCGCTCTGCCCCTATCACATCGAGCGCGGCAAGCGCTTCGTGCGCGAGCGTTTCGCGGGCCACACCACAATCGTGGCGGAGATCATCTGCGCCAATATCGAGCGCACCCGCTTTCCCGTGCCCGACACCAACGACAGCCACGTTGCCGACGACATGCCGGGCCTGGTGCGCGCCGCCGATTTCGTCGGCCAGCTTGGTGACATCAACCACACCCGCCACCTCTCCGCCCTCTTCATCGAGCTGCAGGAGACCGGCACCACCACGCGTCTCGGCTTCGACAACGCCGCCGAGCTGCGCCGCGACTACCCGGCCTTCTTCTGGCGCACCGCGCGGCCCTATATGGAAACCGCGATGCGCTATTTGCGCATCACCCGCGAAGGCCGCGAATGGCTTGCCCGCCTTTACGCCAATGTCTTTGCCGAAGAGCATGACCTCGCCTGCGCCGGCCCGGAGCGTGCGATCGGTGCGGCGGCGCCGAAGGTGATGGGCCTGCGCCCAAGGTGACGCGCTGGCGCTGATCAGGCGAGCGGGAGCTCGAACCAGAAGGTGGCGCCGTCACCGACGACGCTGTCGAAGTCCAGGCTGCCGTCCATGCTTTCGACCAATTGGCGGCTGATGGTCAGGCCGATGCCGGTGCCTTCTATCTTCGACGCCTCCATGCCGACGCGGGAGAAGGGGCGGAACACTTCATCGTGATTGTCGGCGGAAATGCCGGGACCCGTGTCAGTGATGCTGACGCGCAGCTTGCCCGCCTCTGTCGCCACCGCATCCAGCGTCACGCTGCCGCCCTCACGGTTATATTTCACCGCGTTGGAGAGCAGGTTCAGGAGAACCTGCTTGAGCCGGCTATGGTCTGCCAACACATAGACGCGCGATTCGAACCCCCCATTCAAGACAAATGACACGCCGCGTTCGTCCGCCAGCGGCTGCACCAGCGCGATGCTCTGCCTCACCGCTTGCTCGACATCGATGGGCTCCAGATCGAGGTCGACGCTGCCCGATTCTATCTTGGAGAGATCGAGAACGTCGTTGATCAGAGCAAGCAGGTGCTGGCCGCCCTCGACGATGTGCTCGACGCTGGCCCGTTGTTCGTCGGTGAGGGGTTGATCGGGGTAGTCCCTTTGCATCTGGGCAAATCCCAGGATGGCATTGAGGGGTGTGCGCAGCTCATGGCTCATCGACGAGAGGAACTCGCTCTTGGCCTGGTTTGCCGCGTCCGCCGCCTTCCAGGCCGAGATAAGCTCCTGTTCCACCCGTTTTCGTTCGGTGATGTCGCGCACCAGGCCGGTGAACAGGCGGTCGCCCTCTAGGCCGACCTCGCTGACCGCGATTTCCATCGGGAAGGTGGAGCCGTCCTTGCGCCGGCCCCTGACTTCGCGCTCGATGCCTATGGCCCGGGCCATTCCGGTCAGCAGGTAGTTGCGGATATAGCTGTCGTGCCGCTGGCTGTAGGGCTCGGGCATCAGCATCGCGATGTTCCTGCCGATCACCTCCTTGGCGTCGTAGCCGAACATGGCGCCAGCGCTGCGGCTGAAGGATTCGACGATACCATCGGTGTTGATCACGATGATGCCGTCGACCGCGCCGTCCATGATGATGCGCAGACGCTCCTCGCCCCGCTGCAATGCCAATGTTCTTTCGGCGACCCGCGCCTCGAGCTCTTCATTGAGCTCGCGCAATGCGTCCTCGGCGCGCTTGCGCTCGCTGATGTCGGAGAAGATGGCCCGGATGGCCGGCTCGCCCTCCCAATCCACGACCATGGCCCGGCACTCGACCCAGCAGACCGAGCCATCGCGGCGCAGGATGCGCATCTCATAGTCCCGTGGGGCGTCCTCGCCTCGCGTCCGCCTGCTCCGGTAGTCTCGCGAGCGCCCGATATCCTCCGGGTGAACATAGCTGTCTATGGTGTCCAGAGCATAAAGTGGCGCGGGGTCATCGTAGCCAAGCATGTCGGCCATGGCCTGATTGGCCAGCAGCACTTTATCGTTGCGGTGTACGACGACGCCCTGGATCGAGCCCTCGACGAGATTGCGGAAGCGCTGCTCGCTGAGGCGGACCTCGTCTTCCTGGCGCATGAGGTCCGTGATGTCGGTTCCGGTGCCGCGATAGCCGACGAACGTGCCGTCGTTGCCGAAGACTGGCTTGCCGTTGATGCGGACCTGGCGAATCTCGCCATTTTCGGCGGCACGCTTGAATACGAAGTTGCGGAACGGCCGCCGCGCCTCATGATCCTGCGCATGGGCTTCCCATTTTCCACCATTGTCATCTCCGGGGAGCCGGTAATCGAAGCGTGTCTTGCCCAGCGCCGGCGGCAGGCTTGGTCCGGTATAGGACAGAGGATCGGCCGATATCGCCGTAAAACGATGCTGCTCGTCCGTCTCCCAATACCAGTCCGATGTCGCCTCGGTGAAATCCTTGAAGCGCGCCTCGCTCTCTTTCAGCGAATCCTCGCCGCGCTTGCGCTCCGTGATGTCCTGGTCGGTCCCTATCAGGCGGATCGCGCGTCCCTGGTCATCGCGAACGACGCTTGCGACCTGATGAATCCAGCTTTCGCTGCCGTCAGGCTTGCGGATGCGGTAATCGCCATCGATCACATCTCCGGCGTCTGCGGCAGAGCAGGTTGAGGAAATCACATGCTGGCGATCGGCAAGGAAGCGCTCGCGGTCATCCGGATGCACCGCCGCGAGAATCAGCTCCAATGTCGGCACGATGGATTCCGGTTCGTAGCCATACAAGCGAAACTCTTGTGCCGACCATACCAGATCCCCTGTCTCGACATCTCTTTCCCAGCTACCGACCATGGCGACCCGTTGCGCTCTGGCAAGGCTGCCTTCGCTCTTGCGCAACTCGTCTTCGGCCAGCTTGCGTGCCGTAATATCGTACAGGCCGCCGAAGATTGCGGACTCACCGCCGTAGTCGAGCAGCTTGGCGGATACCACAACCCAAAGCTCATCGCCATTCGGCAGTCTGACCTTGTGTTCCTGGTTGTGAACTTCGCCCGTAGCCTGCAACGTCGCCACAATTCGTGCTCGGTCGCTCGAGTCGACATAAATGTCCGCAGCTTTTCTGCCCACCGCGTTATCCGGGAGCTGGAGGAGGTGTTTGTAGTGCTCGTTCGCGAATAGAATGGTGCCGTCCGATATGCGTGTTATCACGCTGGGAATCGGGTTTGCCTCAACGACGGCTTCAGCTTTCTGCTGAGTGTCCCGCCTATCCGTTATATCACTAAATAGCCCTAGAATAGCCGGTTCGCCTTGCCAGTCGATCTTTACCGAACGGCATTCCAGCCAGACATCTTCGCCGTTCTTGCGAATGGCTGGGCATTCGTAATGGGTGGGCCATTCCTGGTCACGAAGGCGTCCCTCGGCATATTGCCGTATGCGTTTCTTGTCCGCTGTCGAGAGCCACGCATCGACCGTTCCGAGCCGCAGAATATCGTCCGGGCTGTCATAGCCGAGTAGGTCGGCAAATGCCTGATTCGCAAACAATAGCGTGTCGTAGCGGTGTACGAGAATGCCCTCGACCGCATTCTCCACCAGGCTTCGGAAGTTTTCGTCGCCTCGATCGAATTTCTCGCTCGCCATATTATTATTACCGCATTCCTATCAGCGTGTTCGACAAGGCGGCCATACGTCACCTGTCTCGCATATGGCCATGGGACAGTGTCAACGTTGTCTTGCTAAAGAGCCATCGCGACAGGCATGGGCCTGCGCAATGGCGCGCCAAATCGAGCAGCATCAAGGTTTCGTCCCGGCTTTGCGGGGCGGCGATGCATTGCAGGCGTGGCCAGGACGGGGTTGCGACCCCGTCGGATTAGCAGGAAACGTGCGACACGGGTTTTGCGACCCTATTGACAACGAATACCCGGCAGCACAGCCGCCGGAAGATCCCCCGTCGACCAAGAGAGCATCGGGAAAAGCCTCCCACGGCGTTTTCCGTGCTCCAAGTCAGCCCAAGTACGAGACGATTGATGTCTAACTGTTCTCATTGATCTAAACTCCAACATCCATCCCGCTCCACGCACAGAAATACAAGTATAAGTATTAATAAATAGTTTTCAAGCATTGTTCCGCACGCGAAACGGGTGACAGTATGGAATTGCCAAGTCAGCAGCGGATTACAGCGAGTCGAGAATATTTTGCCGCTTGGTCGAATCCGCGTCGCGAAACTCGCCCGGTTTGCGCAGCTGCGCTGCGATATCCCCGCCGCCCGCGCTCGGCTACACTCCGTCGCGGAAATCCAAGAGGGAGAGAGACCATGGCAAGCCACGCGACAGGCGACGGCGGCATTCCGCCACGGGATGCGGGGAAACGCGGGCTGACGCGCATCATGACGCTCGGCGGCGCCTACGGCACACGCAACTACACGGTCCACGGCCTGCGCGCGCAAAAGGGCAAGCGGGTGCTGGTCGAGACCCTGCCGTTCTCGCCCGAGGAGGCGGCGGCGGCCGAAGAAGCCGGCATCGACACCATGAAGGCGCGCTTCGACCCGACGCAGCCCCAGCTCAGCGCCGCCGTGCGCCAGGCGGCGCCCAACACCTTCATGGCCTTTTCCGTGGCTTTGGTCGCTGCGGCCAGCCCGGAAGAGGCGGTGCGCCTCGGCTACGACGCCATGGCGCTCGGTGCTGACGCCATCATGTGCCAGTGGAGCCCGCGCTTCATCGAGGCGGCAGCGGAAGCGGGCATTCCCGTCCAAGGCCATGCCGGCCTGGTGCCGCGCCGCAGCACCTGGACGGGAGGCTTGCGCGCCGTCGGCAAGACGCTGGACGAAGCCAAGTGGGTCTACGACCAGATCAAGGCACTGGAGAATGCCGGCGCCTATGCGGTCGAGGTCGAGGTCATTCCCGAGGCACTGCTTAGGGAGATAAGCAAGCGCACGACGCTGATGACCTCGTCGATCGGGGCGGGCAGCGGCGGCGACATCCAGTTTCTCTTCGCCGACGACATTCTCGGCAACAATGCGCCGCCCTATCCGCGCCACTCGAAGCAGTACCGAAACCTCTACAAGATGAAGCAGGAGATGCAGGCCGAGCGCGTGGCGGGCTTCAGCGAATTCGTCGCCGACGTCCGCGACGGCAGCTTCCCCGCCCGCGAACACGTCATCGAGGCCGACGATGCAGTGATCGAGGCGTTCGTCGAGGCTGTCGACAGGTAATCGCCCCACTCGCGTACCATCGAGTCCGGGCGCTTTCTGCGAGAGGTGACTCCCCAAGATGTGAGGGGATAGTCACAACCAGAGGGGACAGTTTTATAAAACTGTCCCCGTTCCTTTAGTGTAATCTCCCTACGCACTTGAGGGGGAGCCGGCACCATGACTGCTGAGGAATCCGGGGGGATCAGGGCGTGGCTTGACGCGCATGGATTGTCGCAGCACACGCAAGCTTTCGAGGCCCAGGAGATCGACCTTGAGGCGTTGCCCGAGCTCACCGACGACGACCTCAAGGAGATGGGGCTTGCCATCGGCCCCCGGCGCAAGCTTCTCAAGGCCATTCGCGAGAGCGGTACCGACGCACCAGTGGTCCAGCCGCGCGAGGCCGAGCGCCGCCAGATCACGGTGATGTTCTGCGACCTGGTGGGCTCGACGGCACTCTCCGAAAAGCTCGACCCGGAAGACCTGCGCGGCCTCATGCAGCGATACCAGCAGGCTGCCGGCGCGGTCATCGAGCGCTACGGCGGCCACGTCGCGCAATATCTCGGCGATGGCCTGATGACCTATTTCGGCTGGCCGCAAGCGCATGAGGACGATCCGGAGCGGGCGGCGAGGGCGAGCCTCGATATCGTCGAGGCCGTGAATGCCATGGATCTTCAGGTGCGCATCGGCATTGCCACGGGCCCGGTGGTCGTCGGCGAGACCGGTGGCGGTGATGCCAGTGTGCCGAAGCTCGCGGTGGGCGAAACGCCGAACCTGGCCGCACGGCTGCAAGGGTTGGCGGGGGCGGACCAGATCGTCGTCGGCGCGTCGACCCGACGCTTGCTCGGCGGCACCTTCGAGCTGGTCGATATGGGCGAACAAGCCCTCAAGGGCATCGTCGAGCCGGTGCTGGCGCATCGCATTGAGGGGCTCGCTGCCACCGAGGGCCGCTTCGAGGCCCAGCACCAGCACCTGACGCCACTGGTCGGGCGTGAAGCCGAGATGGCCATGGTCACGGCCCGCTGGGAGCAGGCAAAGGCCGGCGAGGGCCAGGTCATCGTGCTCGGCGGCGAGCCAGGCATCGGCAAGAGCCGCATCACCCAGGCGCTGAGGGAGCGCTTGGCAGACGAACCACACATGCGCCTGCGCTACCAGTGCAGCCCGTATCACACCAACTCCGCCCTGCACCCGATCATGGAGCAGATCGAGCGCGCTGCCGGCTTCCAGCGTGACGACGCACCGGACAACAAGCTCGACAAGCTGGAACGGCTCTTTCCGGATGGCGCGGGCCGCGCGCTCCTTGCCTCTCTGTTGTCGCTGCCCGTCGAGCGCTACCCGGCGCTGGCGATGAGCCCGCAGAAGCAGAAAGAGGAGACCCTGCGGACGCTGGCAGCGCAGGTAACGACTCTGGCCGCGGAACAACCCGTGCTGCTGATCTTCGAGGACGCTCACTGGATCGACCCCACGAGCCAGGAGCTGCTGGACCTGGTGGTGCCGTTGGTCGCCGCACACCATGTGCTGGCCGTCATCAGCCATCGCCCCGAGTACCAACCGCCCTGGCTGGGCCAGGGCCATGTTGCGCCACTGGCGCTGACCCGCCTCGGCCGAGCGGACGCCGCGGCCATGGTCGCGCGCGTCTCCGACACGCCGCTTCCCGATGAGGTGCTCGACCAGATCGTCGCCAAGACCGACGGTGTGCCGTTGTTCGTCGAAGAGCTGACGAAGACGGTTATCGAGGGCGGCGCCGAGACGGCCAACGCCATTCCGGAGACGCTGCAAGATTCGTTGATGGCGCGGCTGGACCGTCTCAGTCCGGTGAAGGAAGTGGCCCAGATCGGTGCCTGTTTTGGCCGTCAGTTTTCCCATGAGCTGCTTGCCGCCGTCTCGCCGCTTGGGGACAACGAGCTGGGCGAAGCGCTGCAACAGCTACTCAATAGTGAGCTTATTCACCGCTCCGGTGACCACTACGCCTTCAAGCACGCCCTGGTCCAGGACGCGGCCTACAACAGTCTGCTCAAGAGCCGCCGCCAGCAGCTGCACACGAAAATTGCCGAAGCGTTGATCGAGAACAGCCCGGCAATCGCCGAGACCGAACCCGAGGTTCTGGCGCATCATTATACCCAAGCGGATCTGACCGTGGAGGCGATCCCGCATTGGCTTGCCGCCGGCCAGAACGCCATCGCCCGGCTTGCCCTCGTGGAGGCGATATCCCATTGTTCGTCCGCGTTGGAACTGGTGTTGGCCGAGCCGCCTTCGAAACCGAGCGATCGCATGGAAATCGCGGCACGCGCAGCGCTCGGTACAGCTCACATGGCATTGCGGGGATGGCAGGCGATCGAGGTGCGAGACACTCTTGCCCCGGCATGGGAATTGATGAGGACTACGCCGACCGACGTCAGCGCCAGCTCCCTCGGCTGGCTACTTTGCATGCAGGCGTGCACAACCGCACAAATCGACGAATCGCTGCGCTGGGTCCAGGAAATATTTGATGCGCGCTCGTGGTCTTCGGATCCGGATTTGGAAATCGTCGGTCATATGAGCGGTATCGTGTGCGAATTTTGGCATCCTGACTTCGCCGCCGTGATTGCGCATGGCGATCGTATCCATGATTTGTATGATGCTGATCGGCATGCTCATCTGGTGACAGTCACCAATCACGATCCACTTTCCATTGCCGGAATATATGTCAGTTTTGCTCTTTGGATGCTGGGCTATCCGGACCAAGCGCGCAAAGTAGCGGGCGAGAAGGATTTACATGCCGACCGTGTCGGCCATCCCTTCGATAGGGCGTTCGTCCGAGCGACCGGCGCTGCTGCCTACGCTTATCTGAAAGACGCGGAAAAAATTATCGAGGCACACAATATATGTCGGAGAATCTCGGATGATAACGGAATTCCGTTCTTAAGAGATGTCGTCTCTCATATATTTATGTGCACTGCACATACTATCTCGGAGAACTTTGAAGAGGCATTGAACTCTGCAGACATCATCCTAAACGGCTGGAATCTCAGCGGGTTGCGCCTGGCTGTTCCGATGTTTCATTGCCAAAGATCGGAGGCGCTCATACTCCGTGGGTGCGCCACCGAGGCAGTGTTGCTTCTCCGCCAGGCTGTTGATCTGATTGAAACGAGAAATGATAGAGCGCACGAGCCGGAAGTATACCGTCTGCTCGGTGTCGCCCTAAGCCAGACGCAAGAGCCTGGCGCCGAGGACGCCCTGACAAAGGCGATCACGCTGGCGCAAAGTCAAAATGCAAAAGGCTGGGAACTCCGCGCCGCCACCTCCCTCGCACGCCTCCGGCAGTCCCAAGGCAAGGCGCAGGAAGCCCATGACCTGCTCGCCCCCGTCTATGGCTGGTTCACCGAAGGCTTCGACACGCCCGACCTCAAGGACGCCAAGGCCCTGCTGGCGGAACTCGCCTAACCCTCGTCCGGAATATCGACGCCGATCTTGCGCAGGCCGTCGTAGAGGGGGGTCTTCATCTCTTCCGGAGCGTTGGGATAGGCGGCGGCCAGGTGTGCCACCGTGAAGCCCGGCTGTGCGGCCATGAGCTTCGCCATGGCCGCCTTGGCCTCGTCGAGGCGGTCGAGGTGGGCCAGAGTGCAGGCGTGGAAAAGGTGCATGAGGGGCTGGACCGTGGGCCGGCGCACAGCCTTCTTCAGCCAATCATTGGCCGCCTCGGCATCGCCGAGCACGAGCTGGGATACTCCCGACCAGCCCTCGAAGGCCCATATTTGCGGGTCGTGCGGGCTGAGCCGCATGGCGAGTTCGAAATCCGCCAACGCCCGGTGCCACTCGCCGAGAAAGGCCAGCGCCTCGCCACGCACGAAATGACCCAGGGCGAGGCTCGGGTTGAGCGCCAGCGCCGTCTCGCATTCGTCAAGGGCCTGGGCATGGTCGCCGGTGATCAGGCCGATGCGCGCAAGTGTCAGATGGGCGCCGGCATCGCGATCGTCGAGCGTCAGCGAGGCGTTGGCCGACGCGGTCGCCGCCGCGATGGCGGCCGGGATGTCGTCGGTGTAGGCGAACATCACCGCCCAGATATCGGTCAGGGCAAGCGCGGCGTGGCCCGGGGCGAAGGCGGGGTCCATGGCAATGGCGCGCTCGAACAGACGCCGCGCCGCGGCGTGTTCGTCGGGCGTATGGCGGTAGAGGTGCCAGAGGCCCTGCTGATAGGCGTCCCAGGCGTTGAGATCGCCGGTGCGCTTGGCGTGGGCACGCTGGCGCTCGGCGGCGCCGAGCTTGGGCTCGATGGCGAGCACGATGGTTTCGGTGATCTCGTCCTGCAGGGCGAAGATGTCGTCGAGCTCGCGGTCGTAGCGCTCGGCCCAGATGTGGCCGGCGCCCTCGGCCTCGATGAGCTGGGCGGTCACCCGCACGCGGTTGCCGGCGCGGCGTACGCTGCCTTCGAGCACATAGCGCACGCCAAGCTCGCGCCCGACCTGTGCGACGTCCACGGCCTGGCCCTTGTAGGTGAAGGTGGAGTTGCGCGCGATCACCGTCAGCCAGCGATAGCGCGAGAGTGCGGTGATGATGTCCTCGGTGATGCCGTCAGAGAAATATTCCTGGTCCTCTTCGCGGCTCATATTGTCGAAGGGCAGGACGGCGATGGAGGAGCGTTCGGCGGCCTGCACTTCCGGCGCCGCTTCGCCCGCGATCTCCAGCCGATAGGCATGCACCGGTTCGGCGACGTTCTTCACCGCATGCTCGCCGGCATCGACGAAGGCGAGGTCGGCGTCGCCGCGCACCTGGCGCCAGGCGTCTTCCGACAGCATCACGCCGCCCGGGGCTGCCAGCCCCTCGAGGCGCGCGGCGACGTTGACGCCGTCGCCATAGACCGTACCGTCCGCGGCCTCGTGGATGTCGCCGAGATTGATGCCGATGCGAAAGCGCATGCGCCGCGCTTCGTCCAGCGCCTCGTTGCGCCCGGCGATCTCGCTTTGGGCATCGGCCGCGGCTCCAACCGCGCCTGCGGTGCTGGGAAAGACCGCCAGCACGCTGTCGCCCGCCATGTCGACCACGCGCCCGCCATTGGCCTCTATGCGCTGGCGGAAGACCTCGCGGCAGGCGGTAAGTGCGGCGATGGTGGCCGGCGCATCGTCGGCCATCAGCCGGGTATAGCCCGCAACATCCGCCGCCAATATCGCCGCCAGGCGCTGCGTGACGCCTTGCTCGGTCATGCCGTCCTGCGTGTCCCCGGTGCGGGCGGGTCCTGGGCTGCGCCGGCGAAGCACTGGGCCTTGGCCATCCAGGCCGTGGCGTTGGGGCCGGTAACGCTGAGCTTGGTGTCGGCGATATTGCGGGTTTGCGTGACCACCTGGCAGAACTCCTCCGCCAGGCCCTCGATGCGCTCTGCCCCATTGTCCTCGCCATAGACCCACTCGGCGCCCGACGGCCCGGTGAGGATGAGCTGGGGCAGTGGCCCCGGCGCCTCCACGCCGCGGTTGGCGAAGGTCCAGACATAGGTGTTGAGGCCGAGCTGCACGATGTTGCGGATGCGGTCGGCGTTCTGCCGCACGATGCCCTGTTGGTCGTAGATCGCCTGGCCGTGGGCCCAGGTCTCCATCAGTCGCGCGGTGATCGACGACAGCGCGCTCATGTCCGGCCCGGCCCATTTGACACGCTGTTTGGGGTCTGCCGCGGCAAAGCCGTCCGCCACCTCGTCATAGGTCTGGCGCCACGCCTGCAACAGCGCGTCGCCCGCCAGGCCGTCCAGCCAGTCGGTCTCGAAGGCCGGCAGGCCGCCGTCTTGTACCCGCGCCATCGCGGCCGCTATGAACTCTCCGAAAGCGGGCGTGTCGGCCACGGACTGGTGCGCCGCCCAGTTCCAGACATGCAAGTGGCGGATGATGGCGGTGGGCGTCCAGCCCTTGAAGGCGGTCGCCGCCTCCATATCCTCCGCCCCAAGCCCCGACACCACGTCGTACAAGGCGTCGCTTTCGTCACGGAAGTCCTGAGCCTGTTGCATTGCCGAGCTCTCCTGTCATGGCGATGGGCCGCGCACAATAGCATGCTAGAGTGGGCGGCGAAGCGCGACAGGCAAAGGAATCGGCCATGAAGAGCATGAGGATCGGCGGCGCCAGCGGCTATTGGGGCGAATCCGACATGGCCGTGCCGCAATTGCTCGAGGCCGGCGGGCTGGATGTCATCGTTTTCGACTATCTCGCCGAGATCACCATGTCGATCATGGCCCGCGCCCGCCAGAAGGACCCGGCCAAGGGCTATGCCACGGACTTCGTGACGGACGCCATGGCGCCGCACCTGAAGGAGATCGCGCGCCAGGGAGTGAAGATCATCTCCAATGCCGGCGGCGTGAACCCGCAAGCCTGCGGCGAGGCGGTGCGAGCGCTGATCGGCGAGGCAGGCCTGGACCTCAGCGTCGCGGTGGTGCTCGGCGACGACCTTTCGCCAAGGGCCGGCGAGTTTACAGGCGCGACGGAGATGTTTTCCGGCGACGCCTTCCCAGATCCCGACAGCCTGGCCAGCATCAACGCCTATCTCGGCGCCTTCCCCATCGCCGCGGCGTTGGCGGAGGGGGCGGACATCGTCATCACCGGGCGCTGCGTCGACAGCGCCGTGACGCTCGGCGCCTGCATCCACGCTTTCGGCTGGGCCCGCGACGACTGGGACAAGCTCGCGGCAGGCTCGCTGGCCGGGCACATCCTCGAATGCGGCCCCCAGGCGACGGGCGGCAACCACACCGACTGGGAGAGCGTCGCCCAGACCCTCGCCGATGTCGGCTATCCCATCGTCGCGGTGGCCGCGGACGGCGGCTTCACGGTCTCCAAGCCCGAGGGCTCGGGCGGCGCGGTGACCGTGGGCACGGTCGGCGAGCAGATGCTCTACGAGATCGGCGACCCGCAAGCCTACCTGCTGCCCGACGTGGTCTGCGATTTCTCTGCCGTCACCTTGCACCAGGCGGCCCCGGACCAGGTGCGCGTGGCAGGCGCCATAGGGCGGGCGGCGACAGATTGGTACAAGGTCTCGGCCACCTATGCCGACGGTTTCCGCGCCGGCGCGGTGTGGTTCTTCTATGGCGAGGAAGCCGGCGCCAAGGCGCGCAGCTTCGCCGAGACCGCCATAGCGCGAGCAAAACGAAAGTTACGCAACCATAATGCCCCCGACTTCGACGAGACCCTGGTCGAGGTCATCGGCGACGAAAGCCACTACGGCGCCGAGGCCAGGGTCCAGGGCTCCCGCGAGGTGGCAGTGAAGATCGCCGCCCGCCACCGCGACGCCCGCGCCTGCGCCATGCTGCTCAAGGAGATCACCGGGCTCGGGCTGTCCGCGCCGCCGGGGCTGTCGGGCTTCGCCGGCGCCCGCTCGCGGCCCTCGCCGGTGGTGCGCCTGTTCTCGATGCTGGTGGCCAAGGAGACGCTGGCGCCGTCGCTGGTCATCGACGGCAAGGCTATCGCCCTCGACGCGGAAGGCGGCACGCCCTTCGACGAAGCCGCCATCCCGCGCCCCGCGCCACCAATTTGCGGCGCCGCGGAGGATCTCGTCGAGGTGCCGCTGATCACCCTCGCCTTCGCGCGCTCGGGCGACAAGGGCAACAAGGCCAATATCGGGGTGCTGCCGCGCCAGCCGGACTACGCGCCGTGGATCTGGGCGGCGCTGACCGAGCAAGAGGTCGCCCGCCGCTTCGCCCATTTCCTCGAAGGCGGCGTGCAGCGCTGGTACCTGCCCGGCACGGGTGCGATAAACTTCCTGCTCGACAACGTGCTCGGCGGCGGCGGCATCGCTTCGCTGCGCAACGATCCGCAAGCCAAGGGCTATTCGCAAATCCTGCTGCAGACGCCCATCCCGGTGCCGCGGGCGCTCCTTCCTGCCACCTGAGCACACCGCGCCTTGAGCCGATGGTTGCCATTCAACATATCCGTCAGTGCTGTCAAGGGTCCTGACCGGCCTTCACCCGGCGCATCGCGCCCTTGACAGCGCTGGCGGATATGCCACTGCTCACCATCGCACCCCTCACGCCCCATAAAGGTGGCGCTGAAAGCCGATGAAGGCATCCCTGATCCGGGGCACGCCACCCAGCTCGTCCGCCGCATCGCCCACGGCCTGGTGCTTCAGCGCCAGCAGATGGGGGAGTTTCGCCTGGTCCAGCTCGCCAACGCCTTCGCTGACGTATTGCGCGAGCACGAAATCGAGGAAGGCCTGCAGCCTGTCGTCATTGAGCGTGCTGTTGCGGTCCTGCGAAAAGCCGGTGTGCCCGAGGGCGACGAATGACGGCCTCGGGTCAAGTTTCCCCATCGGGGCCCTTGTGGTTCATGGTCTGACGGTAGAGACACAGCCGACGAAGGCCGCGGGGAAGCCAAAATTTTCCACCGATAGTCCGCTGTTGAACGTATAGCGTGAGTCGTAGATGTGATCTTGGAACAGCTGGAAGTAGCCAAGGGCAGACATTCGAGCATGCCGGCCGAGTTCATTTTGTGGAGCGGATTCGAGTGCGGTCCAGATAGCGCTCCGTCGGCATCATTTGGCCCTGGTTGAGCGATATAACGGCAGGGCGTATCCTGAGATCAGAGGCCAGCGGTTTGGGGACGTTGCGGGAGCACGCCATGGCCGAGAACTCTGTAACGCGGAGAGTCGCAGCCATCCTGGCGGCGGATGCTGTTGGCTACACACGGTTGATGGCCGACGACGAGCCCGCGACCATGAACGCGCTGGACGCCGCCCGCGCCATCTTTGTCCAGCATATCGAAGCCAACCAGGGCCGCGTGGTGGACACGGCCGGTGACAGCGTCTTGGCCGTTTTCGAGACCACGGAAGGTGCCGTTCTCGCGTCAGTGGCTATTCAAGAGCGCCTTGCCGAAAAAAACGCCCCGGTGCCCGAGGCGCGGCGCATGCGCTTTCGCATCGGCCTGCATCTTGGCGACATTCGCGAAAAGGTCGACGGCAGCGTGTATGGCGACGGCGTCAATGTCGCGGCGCGTCTGGAGGGCCTTGCCGAGCCCGGTGCGATCATCGTATCCGACGTGGTGCAAGGCGCGCTCAGGGGCCATCTTGACATTGGCTTCGCCGACGCCGGCAGCCATGAGGTCAAAAACGTCGCCGAGCCGGTGCGCGCCTACCGCGTGCTAGCCGAAGGCGAGACGGCGCCCAGGAAGAGAAGTGTGCTTACAAAGCGCGCTTTGGCCATTGGTGCGGCCGCTGCTTTGTTGGCGATCGTAGTTGCAGCTGGCGTGACTATATGGCCAAGCAGCGAACCGGATGAGGAGGTCGTTGTCGAGGCGGCCGGCGATCAAACTGACGACCCGATCCTCGCGATGCCGACCGGACCGTCGATAGCGGTGCTCCCGTTCACCAATCTCACCGGTGATCCCGGCCAGAGCTATTTCGTCGATGGGATGACTGAGGAAATCATCACCGGACTTGCAAAGTTCTCCAACCTGCGCGTCATGGCGCGCAACACCAGCTTCCAGTTTAAGGGTCAGACGATCGACGTGGCCGAGATCGGCCGCCGGCTCGGTGTCGATTATGTCGTCGAGGGGAGTGTTCAGCGCGACGCCTCGACCATCAGGGTTGCGGCCGCGCAATCCTCGATCATCTCGCTCCCGCCACCCTTCGCAGGATGCACGACGATCTCTCGCTATGGAATCAGCTCGGCAACCCGTGCACGCGGCAGGCAGCGCGCCGGGCATCATCTGGATCCTGGATGATGCCCGGTCTTCGCGCTCGTTGGGGCTCGCTGCGTGGCTAGGTCGATCGCGGCTTCACGACGGCCATGTCCCCATGGTCAAGCCAGCCTCAGAACTTTGTGTTGAAATCGAGCCGGAAGCGCTTGCCGTCCTGGGTGCTGGTGATGGCATCGACGATGTAGAGCCGGGCGACGAGGTTGGTCTTGCCGGAGATGGCGAAGGCAATACGGAACTCGTGGCCTTGCAGATTGCTGGAATCGGTCTGGTTCGCCGAGCCCCAGCGTACCCAGTCGTCCTGGGCGTAGGAGGCATTGACCGCCAGGGTCTCGATGCGGGCGAAGTAATAGCCGAGGAGCCAATCGCCCCATTCCTTGAGCTTGCCGACCTTGGCCGACAGCATGAAGCCGTCGCGCTCGTTGCGGTTGGCCACGGTGAAGGCGTTGGAATCGGTGGCCGAATAGCTTTCGAAATTGTGCATATAGTCGGCGCCGAGGGTGATCGGCATATCCATGGCCGAGAACTTGGCCTGCAGGCTGACCACACCGATGCCGTAGTCCCTGCCGCCGTTGCCGTTGCGAATATTGACCGCGCCGGCACGCCCGTTCATGTCGAAATAGCCGGCCGAGGCGTTCAGCGTCACGCCTTCGCTGACCTCGCCGGAATATTTCAGCTGGCCGGCGATCATGTGGCCGAGGGTGTGCGACATCATGCCGTCGGGCAGCGCGAAGACGCCGGCCGTGGCCGACAGCTTGCCGACGCCGATATCGAAGCCGCCGCCGACCGCGCCGCCGAGCAGGGTGACGTCGTCGTCCCAGAAATGCTCGTTCTGTTTCCAGAAGGGAAAGCCGTTGCGCCCGCCCCAGGCCCAAACCGGATCGAGGCTGACCTTGGCGAAGTACTTGTCGAGAACGCCGCTGCGCTCGCCGTGGTCGTCGCCCGAGAAGTCGCGGATCGTGGCATGCGGCGATTGCTGCGAGCGCAGGTTGCCGCTGCGTGCGCGCACGCCGAACTGAAGCTCGTCGATAGGCTGGTACTTGAGGCCGAAGCGAGCCCGGATACGCGCCCGGGTGCGGTCGGTGCGCATGGCGCCGCTGGCGCGCTGGGAATCCCAATCGGCCTCCAGGCGGGCGCGGAAGTCGCCATAGACCTTGAGCGGCCCGCCCTCGACCAGGGCAACGTCGGCGCTGGCCGGGCCGACGGTGGCCAGCGAGACGAATCCCGCTAGCAGTCCTGCGGCCAGCAGCCCGCCGCTCCTATGGGTGCTTGGCTTGTGTTCGACGGTTAGCGTGCCGTCACGTTTCGACAGGATCATGACACCTGTGCCCCTCTCTCGGAAACAACTGCCACAGCCACCCGACTCGCAGGCCATTTCTTGGCACTAAGCACACCCCGGGAAGCAAGGACATAACTTGGATCAGCCTCCCGCGGCTTCTGCGCGCGACTGTTGCAGTTGGGTTTGACCAAGGCCGCCTCCCATGAGGTGGCCTGCTACCTTCTCAGCCGTCACGGCCGCCTGCTCGAGGCAGGCCACGACCGAGACGCCCTTGAAATAATTTCCGCTCAGGAACATGCCCGGCAGCGCCGACTGCGCCGCGCGAATGTGCGCCAGGCGGGCGCTGTGACCCAGATCGAGCTGCGGGATGCCGCGCGGCCATTGGCGTACGCGCGCAAGCGTGGGCGGGCCGGCAGCGCCGACAAGGTCGCGCAACTCGCTCTCGACCAGATCGATCAGGTCGCGTTGCGGCAAGACCGCGGCGCCCGGCGCCCGGCGGCCGCCGACATAGGCGGCAAGCGCCACCTGCCCGTCCGGGGCACGCTGGGCAAACATGGTGGAGCAGAACAGCACGCCGGATACCAGACGGCCCTCGCCGCTCGGCGTCAGATAGCCGAGGCCGTCGAGCGGGTGCGCGATGCGGCTGCGCCGATAGCCGAGAAAGACCACGGCCAGCGGCGGCGCGGCGATGCCCGCCAGAGCCTCGCACGCCTGCGGCTGCAAAGGCTCGACCAGGCCGGCAGCGACATGGGGCTGCGTGGCGACGACCACGGCTGCCGCATCTATCGTGCCATGGCCCGCCGTCTCGATGCGCCAGCGCGCGCCCGCCTGCCGCAGACGGCGAACGGCGACCCCGGTATGCACGGCCGGCCCCAGGCGTGCCGCCAGCGCTGCCGGCAAGGCGCCGACACCGTCGCGCCATGAGAAAAGCCGCCGCCCGGGCATCGTGCGCGCCGCCATGCGCGCCTTTGCCGCGGCGACCAGGATCGAGCCATGCCTGGCTTCCATATCCGCCAGGCGCGGAAACGCCGCCTGCAGAGAGAGAGCCCCGGCATCGCCGGCAAACAAGCCGCCGACCAGCGGATCGACCAGACGCTCGGCGAATTCGCGGCCGAAACGGCGGCCGAAGAACGCGGCAACGCTTTCCTCGTCCTCGCCGCGCTTGGCCGCGATCAAAGGCTCCGCCAGCATGCGCGCCTTGCCGGCAAGGGAAAGATAGTTCGAGGCGAAGAGCCCGAGCGGGTGAACGCTGATGCCACGCAGGCTGCCGTCACGAACCAGGTAGCGGTGGCGGACGCCGTCGCCGAGATCGCAGCGCGTCGCCTCCAGGCCAAGCCTTCGCGAAAATGACAGCGCCACCGGCGAGCCGGCATTGAGCGAGCTCGGGCCGTGCTCCATGAGGAAGCCGTCGACGCGCTCGGATATGGCATTGCCGCCGGCGCGGACCTGGCGCTCGAGCACCGCGACACGCAGGCCCTTCTCGCTCAGCGCCTGCGCCGTCGCCAGGCCCGAGATGCCGCCACCGACAATGGCAACGTCGATGCTCATGGTGCCCCCGGCCGCCGCCACGGCGGCGCATCGCCGAACCGGCGCTTGGCCAGCTCACTGAGATGTTCGGCGGTCACTTCGCCCTCGCCGAGCGAGCGCGCATGGGCCTCGGCCCGCTGGCGCACGAAACGACGCACGAAGGACGGCACATGGCCGAGCCGCTCCTGCGCCTCCTCGGACCAGCGCAGGCTGTCGCCGCGATCCGGCATGGGCTCGATGACCGCTTCGCCACCGGGCTGATGGTCGCAGAGAAAATCCTCGCCCATCAGCGCACCGTCGCGGGCCAAGGGCCGCGCCCGGCAGCCACCACAGAGCTTCGCATATTCGCAGGCGCCGCAGCGGCCTTCGAGCTCGGGCTTGCGCAGTGCCTCGAACATCGGCGCCGCGGCCCATAGTGATGCGAAAGGCTGCGCCCGCAGCGAGCCGACGCTCTCCTCCATGTAGGGGCAGGCCGTCAGATCGCCTTCGGGCGTGACCCGGCAATAGCGGCTGCCGGCAAGACAGCCGCCAGCCTCGTAGCCGTCGATCAGGGTGATCGGCAGCGGCGGCGTCATGGCCATGGCCAGGCGCTTGAAGTGCGGCGCGCAGCGGGCGCGCACCAGCATCTCTGTCTCGTCGCGCGCGGCCTCCGCGACGCGCCGCAAGACGTCCTCGTAGGTGGCGCTGCCGATATTACTCATGCCGGCGCCGCGGCCGGTGCAGACGAGGAAGAAGACGTTGAGCACCGCGGCGCCGGCCGAGCGCGCAAAGGCCACCATGTCCTCGAACTCTGCGGCGTTGTCGTCGGTGACCGAGAAATGCAGCTGGAACATGAAGCCGGCGCGGCGGCAGGCGTCGATGCCGGCCAGCGTTTTCTCCCAGGCGCCCGGCGCGCCGCGAAAGGCATCGTGTTTCGCCGGGTCGAGCGAGTCGAGGCTGATGCCGACGGCGCTGACCCCGGCCTCCTGCAGCGCCGCCACGCGCGCATCGTCGAGCAGGCAGCCGTTGGTGCCGACCACCACCATCAGCCCGAGGCCGCTGGCGTGGCGGGCGAGATCGTGAATGTCGGGGCGCAGCAGCGGCTCGCCGCCGGTGAGCACGATCATGGTCTCGTCGCTAAGGGCGGCGATGTCGTCGAGCAGCGCCGTGACTTCCGATGTGGCAAGCTCCTGCGGTCCGCCGTCAAGGCGCGTGCCGGCATCGAGATAGCAGTGTTCGCAGCGCAGGTTGCAGCGCCGCGTCAGATTGAAGGCGACCAGGAATGGCGGCGCCGTGTCAGCCATCGCCGTCCATTCCCAATCGGTGCCCGCCCTCGCCCATGGCGCTCTCCATGACGCGGCGGGATTCGGCGAGGCCCTCTTCAACGGCCTCGAGCGTGACCTCGGCGAGGCCGCCGTCGCGGGCATTCACCTCGATGCGCCGCTTGGCGGAGCCGCGCACCATCTCGGGCACGCGAGCGAGGCGCGCCAGCGCCGCCGCTGTCCAGGTCATCGAAAGCACCCCGTCGTCTTCGAGGAATGGCTGCACGTGCGCCGCCTCGACGGTCTTCGCATCGTCGCGCCGCGCCCGCTTCTCCGCCCGCAGGCGCACGGTGGCGGCGAGCGAGGTGTCGGCCACGCCGCCGAGCAGCCGCGTCGCCTCGGCGGACCAGTCCAGGGTCTCCTCGGCAGCCATGCCGCCGCCGCGCTCGGGGCAGAAGCGCTGCGTCGCCTCTTCCATCAGACCCGATGTGACCACCGTGTGGCCGCTCTCCTGGGCGAAGCGAACGATCGCCATGCGCACCATCTGCCGCGGCCCCTCCGGCACCCGCTCGAGGCTGCGCTCGGCCTCTTCGGTCCAGGTGATGGTCTCGCGCGCCACCGCATCCGCCGGCGGCGTATAGGTGGACTGGCCGAGCCAGACGTGACACGGCGCCGTGCGCAGCAGGTTCTCGGCATTGCCGCCGATATCGAGATCACCATCGGCGTGGATGCCGGTCTTGCCGATCAGCAGCAGGCTGGCGCCGACCGCTTCGAGATATTTGCTGACCGCCTGATAGGGCTTGCCGTCGAGCAGCTTGCAGGTCAGCTCGGCGTCCTCGTCCTTGGCAATGCCGGCGGCGATGTCGAGATGGGATTGGTAGATCTTGGCGATGCCGTCGTCGATAATCTCCTCGTGCAGCGCCTCCTGCTCCTTGAAGCGGAAGGTCTTGCCGGCTTCCTCGGAGAGCACGCCGGAGATCTTGTTGAAGGCGACATAGTGGAAATAGGGGTCGTAGGCGGCCACCGCATGTACCGGGGCGTCAAGTTCGCGGCCCATGCGCAGGGCCGTCTTCAAAGCGGCGAAGGCGCGCGGAGAGCCGTCGAGGGCGACCACCAGCGGCCCGTCGCCGATGGCGCGATCGGCCTCGCGGATGACCAGCGCGTCGATCTCGCAACGCCGGATGACGCGCTCGCAGACCGTGCCGATGACCGCGCCCGGCACCGCGCCGAGCCCCAGGGCGCCGAGCGCCAGCATGTCGAAATCGCCGCTGTTCGCCGCTTCCACGATGCGGCGGTAGTTCTTGCCTTCGGGGCTGAGGCGGCGATAGGCCACATCGGCCACAGCACAGGTCTCGGCGGCACTGTCGTGGTAGCTGTCGCTGATCACGTCGAGGCCGCGCGTGATCAGGGAGTCGTGGACCACACGCTGGCGCTCCATCTCCTCTTCCTGGCGATAGCGCTCGGGCAGGCCGCCTTCCATCTGGCGGAAGCGACGGTCGTGCAGCTTGGCGGCATAGGCATGGATCCCGGTAACCTCGCCGCCGGCAAAACCGACGATGCGCAAGGCCTCGGCCAGCGCCCGGTCGGCCCGCTCCGAGGCATCGAGCGCCACCAATATGCGCCCGCCGAGGGCGGGCTCGGTGGTCACGGGGATCGCGGTCTCGGTCTGTGCAGCTTGTGACATGGTCATGCCTCCTGTCGGCCTCTTATGGCGCCAATGACATAAACGGCGGCGCCCGCCGCTATCAGCAAGAGGAAGAAGTTCGCCGGCTCGGTACCGCTGCGCCACAAGAGCAGGCTGTCGAGGATGCCGAGAAAGATCAGCACCACGCCGACCAGCCGTGTCTTGACGCCGCGGCGCGGCACGAAAACCTCAGACATCGTCCTGGCGCCTCCGTCTGGTGGCGCTGCGCTGCCACCAGGCCTCGCCGGCGGCGAACAGGGCGACAATGAGCAGGGCGACGATGATCGGCCTGGCGCTTCCCGGCGGCTCGAGCAGCAGCCAGTACCAGGTGGTGAGCGTGTGGCGCGAGCCGCGCTCGGCATTGCTGCCGTCCCAGGCGGCGAAGGCGATGGGGATGAAACGGCCTTCCTCGAAGCCGATGTCGACCGTACCATCGGCGGGCGTCAGCGGCCGCGTCATGACCACGCGCCAGGTGCCGTCGGCATAAGCGCCCGTGGCCTGCAGGCCGGCCGCGGCGGCATCGCGCGAAATGATATCGCCAAAGCCGCGGGCGTTCATCAGCGCAGCACTTTCCGGTGCTTCGGTGGTGCCGCTGGCCCAGCGCCAGATATTGACTGGGTTGCTGGCGTCGCCCATGCCGAAATAGGGCTTCTCGACGCCGCTCGGTATGGCCAGCGGGAACTGCACGGCGACGCTGTCCTCGCCCATGTCGGGATCGGCGATGGCCTCGGCATCGATGTCGCCGGGGATGGACTTGGTGCGGTCGTCCCATTCGAGCAGGATCGCCAGGGTCTCGTCGTCATAGGCGACGCGGGCGCTGATGGTGTCGTTGGACGGCGTGAACAGGCGCTCCTCGGCGATGATCTGGGGCACCAGCAGGAATGTCGTCGGCGGGATCTGTGCCCAGCGCGCATCGTCGACCGCGGCCGGCACGCCACCATCGACGCGGACCGCCTTGATGACCGTGTTCTCGGCCCGCGGCACGCGCTCGGTCTCGACCAGGGAGGCGACGTAATTCGCCACATGCCAGCGATCCTCGATGCTCAGGCGCTTCTTGTTCACGGGATCGTCGAAGGACGGCATCTGGGTGCCCGGAATGCCGACGGTCATGCGCGTGAAGATGTCGCGCGGGTCGTTGCTGACGCGGAAGGTCCAGGGCTTGGTCATATTGCGCGGCCAGGTGCGCTCGCCGCCGTCGTCCTTGAGCTTCTTGACCGCGTCGCCGCGGCCGTCCTCGCCGTGGCACTCGGAGCAACGCTCGGACTCGTGGAACAGCTCGCGCCCGCGGGCGATGCTTTCGGCCGAGGTCGCGATCTGGGTGCCGTAGTCGATCTGGTCGGTCGGCTCCTCCTCCTCGAGGCCGGCGAAGATCTTGATATAGGCCACCAGGTCCCACATCTCGGCGTCGCTCAGCACGTCGCTCCAGCCCGGCATGGCGGTGCCGGGCATGCCGTCGCTGATCATGCGATAGAGATCGACATCGTTGGGCACGTAGTCGTCGAAGCCGGTGGTCCTGAACTTGTAGGAGCCCTCGCTGAAGTCGCGCGGCGGCGGGTTGAGGCGCTCGGCCCCCGGCCCGGCGCCGTCGCCGTCCTCGCCGTGACAGCCGACGCAGCGCTCGAAATAGACCGCCTCGCCATTGTCCGCGTCGCCCTGCTGGGCCAGCGCCGGCGCTGCCGCAAGCGACAGGACCAAGATCAATATCCTGCCGGCCCTACTCATGGTCCCATGACCGCGGCACATGGCCGGTGTAGTCGTAGAGGAACAGAATGACCTGCCAGATCTCGTCCTCGTCGAGGAAATCCTGCCAAACCGGCATCGACGAGGCCCATGGCGTCGCCTCCTTGGGCAGGCCCGGCCCGCCGGTGGCGATGCGCCAGAAGAGGAAGGATTCCTGTAGCTGGGCAATGGTGCCGATATCCTGGAAATTGATCGGCACGGGGTTGAGCCCGGCGGCATAGGGGCCGTTGCCGTCGAGCTTGTCGCCGTGGCAGAACTGGCAATTGCGGATATAGACCTCGGCGCCTTCGGCGACAGCCTCGGCAAAGGCGTCCGGGTCCTCGTCTTGCAGCTTGCGATAGGGGTTTTCGAGCGACAGCAGATCGTAGCGCTTGCCATACACCGTCACCGCGGCCGGCGGCGCGGGATGGATCGAGCGCAGCTCAAGCGGCGCCTCGAAGCTCGGCAGCATGCGCGTAAACGCGAACAGCCCGGCGGCGAGCGGCAGCAGCACGAAGACCACGTTGCGTGCCAGCTTGCGGTCGGGATCGTCGACCAGCGATTTGATCGGCGCCACCAGTTCCGCCGCGCTCTCGTCGCTGAAGGTGAAGACCATGAAGACGCCGGCGAAGACGAAGAACATGTACATGCTCAACAGGCTCGACGGGATCGGCTGGGCGAGCAGAATGTCGAAGACGACGATGAAGCCGAGATAGACGCCGAGCAGCACCAGGGCCGCTTGCAGGAGCCTGGGGATCTTCATTTGAGGCCCGCGAGATAGACGACCAGCATCTCGAGCTCCTGGGCGTACATCTGTTCGCCGTAATCCGCCGGCATCATGTCCTCCTCGAAACCCTCGGCGATATCGGCGTTGGGGTCGAGAATGGCGCGGCGGATGTAATCGCTGTCGCGCTCGGCCCCGATCGTGTTCAGGTCGGGGCCAAGCTCGCCCACCTCCTCACCCACCGCGTGGCAGGCGCCGCAGGCGAATTCGAGAATCGCGTCCTCGGGCGTGGTCAGCAGCGCGCGCTGCTCGGCCTCGGGCTCTTCTTCGCTGGCCTCCTCCTCGGCTATGTCACTGGGGATGGCCACCGTGACCGCGAGCCCGGCAAGATCCTGCAGGAAGGCGATGACCGCCGCGGTCTCCGCCTCGGACAGGTCGATGGCACCGCCGAGCACGCTCGGCATCGGGCTTTCCGTGTCATTGCTGCCGGTCTTGCCGAAGCCGGCGACGACGAAGGCCGAGGGCTCCAACAAGGATTCCCGCAGATAGCTTTCGGCATCGTCGGCGGCGCCTTCGTAACGCGCGTCGGCGAGCCTCTCCTCGGCCACCACGGCGGCCTCCTCGAGCATTGGCGCACGGCCAAGCTCGTTGTGGCACAGCGTGCAGGTGCCCCTGCCCTCGTAGATGCGCCCGCCCAGGGCAATGAACTGCTCGGGCGTGATGGCCGACAGGTCGACCACTTCCTCGACAGGCGGCGGCGCCGGCTCGATGCGCGGAATGCCGAAATTCGAAAACCCCGCGAATAGGCTTATGATCACCAGGCTGAAAGCCACCACCTTGAGGACGTTGCTCATGCTTCGCCCACTTTCCAATAGCCCGCTGCCGCGGTCTTGCGGCTGCTGACCTGGCTCAGCCAGAAGACGAAGATGACCATGGCCATGAACAGCACGACGCCGATCGAGACCACATTGGCGGCGGCTCCCAGGGTCAGCGTGTGGGCATCGACCGAGTTGTCGCGCACCAGGTTGGTCACGTGCCAGTGCTGGCGGATGCCCGAGCGGATGTAGCCCATCAGCCCCATCAGCCAGGTGAAGGCGACCGCCAAAAGGAACAGGGCGTATTGCGAGCGCTCCGAGACACGGCCCCAATGCAGCGGCGCCACCTCGCGGGAGCGCCGATACATGGCGGCATCGACGCTGGTGCTGACCACGATCACGATCAGCGTCGTCAGCACCTGCGGGATCGACGCCGCGACCTTGTAGACGGTATTGGTGAAATAGCCGTGATAGATGCCGAGGAAGAGGATGTTGAGGATCGCCGCGAGATAGAGCGCCACCTGCGCCGCATTGCCCGCCGCCACCCAGGACACCGTGGGAACCTTGTTGGCTCGGCGGTAGAGCTGGAAGCTGAGCGCGGTGAAGATGATCATGATGTTCACCGCCGTGTTCTTGGCGGGCATGATGCCGAGGGGCCCGAGAATGCCGTGATAGGGCCCGCCGAGCGCGCGCAGCTCGGCATTGGTCAGCACCAGGGTGTGCGGCGTGAACCAGACCAGGAAGGCGCCGACCAGCACGACGGCGATATACTTGATGTAGCGGTAGTAGCGCACGCCGCCGTCGCTGCGCCCCATGCCGCACCAGAGATAGTAGTTGGCCGACAGGAACAGCGAGCCGATCAGCACCGCCTGGATAATGAACAGCCAGGCGAAGACGCCGCCCATCAGGGTGATGCCCATCTGCTGGCTGTAGGCATAGATCTCGGCGGTCAGATAGTAGCCGGCGAAGGGCAGCGGCAGCAGCGCCGAGATGGCAATGAAGTTGGCGTTGTAGCCCATCCAGTCGTAATGGGCGCGTTCCTGCGTGTTGCGTGCGTTGAGGAACTTGAAGGCGGCATAGGCGCCAACGATCGAGCCGCCGAAGGCGACGTTGGCGACCACCCGGTGCAGGTTGATGGGGTTCCACAGGTGATTGTGCATGGCACCCCAGACGTCGCCCGTGAAGACGCCGCCCGCATCGAGCCCGGCCGGGCTCATCATGAAGGTGAGCCAGGCATTGGCCAGCAGCATCAGCACCGTGCCGACCGCGTTGAGCAGCAGCCCCAGGGTCAGATGCACCCATTTGCGGAAGCCGCCCTGCAGCCAGTGCCAGCCGTAATAATAGAGGTAGAGCACCGCGCTCTCGGCGAAGAACAGCAGCGCGTAGTAGAACATCGTGTCCTTGAACACGCCCGACAGATAGAAGAACACCCCGGGATAGAAGACGACCAGGGCGAAGACGAGGAAGCCGCCGAGGATGGCGGTCAGCGAATAGGCGGTGATGCTGACCTTGATGAACTCGTAGGCCATGTCGTCGTAGCGCTTGTCGCGCTTGGCCATGCCGACGGCCTCGATGATCAGCACGAAGATCGGCACCGCCAGCACGAAGGCGGCGAACCAGAGATGCAGCTGCGCCGCCAGCCAGACCACGATGCGGCTGTTGACGCCGGCGATGCGCGGGTAGTCGGCCTCGCTCAGCTCGGGCGGCGCGATGCCGGCCACCGCCGCGGCCTCTTCCTGGGCCAAGGCGCCGCCGGGCTCGAAGACGAGCAGCGCCATGAGCAGCGCCAGAGCCAGCAATGGCAGGTTGCGCATGATCGCCGCCCCCATCAGTGGCTGAAGAACAGCGACAGCCCTTGCAGGCTCATCACCGCCAGGTCGAGGAGCAGGAAGCCGCCGAGCGAGACTGCGAAGGCGCCGAGGAAAGGCACCAGATAGCGTTTCGTGGCGCTACTCACAGGAACCACCAGAAGAACACCGCCAGCGCCAGCGCCACCGCCGTGAACAATGCCGGGCCGGCCCAGGCCAGCGGCTCGCGGGCACGCTCGCTCATGACCGCGCTCCGCCGATTGACCCGCTGCGAGCGATCCGATACCGTCGGCGCATGAAACCGGGTTTCAAGATGAGTGCCGCGGATGTGGTGATAATGATCGGCATGCTCGTCAATGCGGTTGTGATTGCCCTTATCCTCTGGTTCTACGTCTTCTGAGCAACCCTAGCCGGGCTTGCCCTCGCAGCCGCAGAGCGTGCGCAGGTGCAGCACCAGCGCGTCGACATCCTCCTCGCTCAAGGTCTTCGACCACGGCGGCATCATCGGCGACTTGCCCGCCGAGGGGCCGCCGTCGAGGATGACGTTCTTGATGTCGGCGTTGGTCAGCTTGTTCATCTCCTCGGCATTGGTGAAATTGCGCGGATTGACCGGAAAGTCCGGCGAGACGTTGGGTCCGTCGCCCTTGCCGCCTTCGCCGTGGCATTGCGAGCAATAGAACTGGAAGACCTGTTCCACGTCCGCGGCCTGGGCGGAGCCCGCTGCCAGGAGCAGGACGGTCAGTATCGCTGCCGCTCTCATCATTGCTCTCGCTCCCCTATTCGAAATTGGCGACATAAGCCGACACCGCCTTGATGTCCTTCTCGCTGAGCAGGCCGGAGAAGGTGGGCATCGCCTTGAATGGCTTGAACAGGTCCGGGTTGGTCAGATAGGCGTATATCCAATCGGGATTGAGGCGACTGCCGGCGCCGATCAGCGACGGGCCGCTGACGCCGCCCGTGAACTTCTTCCTGGTGGGAAACTGATGACAGCCCGTACAGGGCATCTTCTTGGTAAAGATGTTGCGCCCCTTGGCACTTCGCTTGGGCTCTATCACCCCGGCCTCGACGGCATCGGAGACCAGCGTCATGAGGAATTCGTTGACCGATCCGGCATCATCGGCGCCGAGTGCCGGATGATCGCCCGGGTTCGGCTCGTTGGGCGCGTTGTAGGCCCTGGGCCGGATCGGCTGCGGATCCTGCAGCCAGGCGCCCAGCCACTCGGCCTGGAACTTGCTGCCCGCATACCACAGCTCGGGCCCGCCCTTCGCCAGCTGTTCGGCGATGCTGGTCTCGCGCGCCGGCCCTTCGGTGTAGTGGCACTCGGTACAGCCATTGTCGCTGAAGGCCTGCTCGCCGGCTGCCGGGTCGGCGTTAGCGGGCATGGCGGCCAGAGCCACAAGGGCGCCGGCCAGCAGTGCCAGAGCATATTCCGACCATACGCGGTCATTTGACCGGGTTGATTTTTGCCGCCGGTTAGGAGCGCGGCGCGCCGTCGTGTGGCCCCACGTCCAGCGACGCGCGACGCGGCCGACGACAAAAAGCACCCGGCCCTCGGTGGCCCGCCTCGCCGCCCTGGGTGCGTTGCGCCGCTTGCCCGATGGCACCGCATCGCGCGGCGCGACGCGCCTACCCAGTGCGGCGATCCGGGCCATCAAATGATCGCGGATGGTCGGAATATGCTCTTGATGTTTCACGCTCATATCCCACTCTCCTTGGTTTGTGGCGGCGGGGACGCATCATCCGCCTCGCGCTCGACCTTTCGCATGAGCCAATAGCCGAGCGCTCCCGTGATCAGCACGGCGAGTATCGCGAACAGATAGACCGACATCGGAGTCGGCGACTCGAGCACCACGAAGTACCAGCTCGACAGGCTCATGATGAGCCCATGCTCGCCATTGGAGCCGTCCCAGGCATTGACGGCCATGGGGATGAACCGGCCGCGTGCGAACTGCACGTCGTTCTTGTCCTCGGTGACCAGAGGCCGCCGCATCACCACCTGCCAGCGGCCTTCGGCCCAGACCGCGCCGCCGGTGATCTGCTGCGCGTCCTCGGCCTGGGGCTTTGGTGCCTGACCCCAGCCGCGCACCAGCGATTCCTCGACCGCCCGCTCGCCCTCGCCGGAACGGTCCGCCAGCCAGGTCCAGAGGTTCACCGGCGTCGAGGCACCACCGCGCAGGAAATGGGGCTTGGCGGTGCCTTCCGGCGCGCGCACGGGAAATTGCAGCGCCACGGAATCGCGGAAGGTCTCGAGTTGCCGCGGGATGGCGTCGATGGCCGGGACATAGGAATTGAAGGCGCCGGGCTGGCTGATCTCGCTGGCGTCGAATTCGGCCTCGGCATCGTGTATGCGGTCCTCGAAGGGATCGTCCCATTCCAGGCGGAAGGCGATCTCGTCGTCATTGTTGATGGCGCGGATGCTGACCAGCTCGATGCTCGGGTTCTGCCAGCGCGGCGCCACGATGACCTGTCCGGTCAAGCGCAAATCCATGGGCGTTGCGGCCTCCCAGGCGGGATCGTCAGGCGCGCTCGGCAGCTCGCCTTCGACGCTCAGCGCGGCCAGCACCTGGGCATCCGTGGCCTGGTGCTGCAGCGACTTGATGAAGTTGGCCAGATACCAGCGCTCCTCGTCGTTGAGCGCCTTGGCGAAGGACGGCATGGGCGTGCCGTTGATGCCGGTCGAGAAGCGCATGTAGATGTCTTCGACGTCCGCCCCGCCCTTCAGCTTCCAGGGGAAGGTGACGTTGCGGATACGGATCGGGAAGCCCCAGTCGTCCTTGCGGTCGAACGCCTTCTGGCCGTTGCCGCGGCCCTGCTTGCCATGGCATTCCCAGCACTTGGCGCGCTCGAATATCTCCTGACCCTTGGCGATGGTGTCTGCGTTGTAGGGAGGCAGGTTGGCCGGCAGCGAGACCAGCTTGCCGGTGGCGATGGGGTCGAGCTCGGGATCCTCGAATTCGAAGGCGAAGGTCTTGATGTAGGCGATGACCTGCCAGCGCTCTTCTTCCGACAGGCCGCTCTTGATCAGGTCGCTGTCGAAGGCTTGCATGCCAGTGCCCGACAGACCGCGGCTGACGGTGCGGAAAAGGTCCTCGTCGGTGGGCAGCTCGCCGCTTTGGGTGGTGCGGAACTTGAACGTGCCGAGGGTGAAGTCGCGCGGCCGCGGGTCGAGGAACTGCGCCGCCGGGCCTTCGCCATCGCCGATCAGTCCGTGGCAGAAGCTGCAGCGCCGGATGTAGATGGCGCGGCCCTGCTCGACGAATTCCTCCGTCGCCTCGGGCATCGGCGCGCTCGGCGTATCGGCCGCCGAAGCCGGACACGCCATCAGCATGGCAACCAGGATGGCAAGCAGCCGGGCCATCAGTGGCCCTCCGGAATGCGTGGCGTCTTATTGGCCAGATCGTACTCGGCCATGATGATCTTCCAGCGCTCTTCTTCGGTCAGGTTGAGCTTCCATTGGGGCATTGCCGAATCCCACGGCGTCGCCTCCGTCGGCAGGCCCGGCCCGCCGTTCTCGACGCGCCAGAAGGTGTAGCCCTCGACGATGGTCTCGATGGTGCCGTTGTCGGTGAAGTTGATCGGCCTGAGCTTGAAGCCGTCGGCCATCGGCCCGTCACCGGCAACGCTGTCGCCATGGCAGGGACGGCAGTTCATGCTGTAGAGCGCGCGCCCTTCGAACAGCGTCTTCTCGAGCAGCGCAGCGCGCGCCACCTCGCGGTCGACCTCGCCCGCTTCGAGTTGGGCAAGGAAGGTGCGGACCGGCGCGAAGGGCAGGAACTCGAGCATGTGATCGGGCTCGGTCTCGTCCAGCCAAAGCTCGACATCGTCCACCACTTGCGGGATCAGGGTCACTTCGCCCGCCTCGGCCTCGGCGATGAAGGCGTCGATGTCGGCATCGCTGGGATCGCTGAAGGGATTCTTCAGATCCTCGCTGGCGCGCGGGAAGTTGGACGAGGGATGCTGAATGCGCAGCGAGACCGGCAGCTCCACCCTCGGCACCGTGACCTCGTAGACCTGCCAACCGGCGATCAGCGGCGCCATCACCAGCACCGCCGCCCGCGGCAGCTTGCCGAATTCGGCCCGCAGCAGCCGCTTGATGGGACGCAGGAAATCGGCCATGGCCTCGTCGGAGAAGGTGACGAGCAGGAACATCGCCACCAGCGCCAGGGTCATGTAGATGAACACCAGCGCACCCGGCACCGGCAGCGGGAAAGGCAGCGTGGTGATCTCGCGCGAGGCGGAGGGAATGCCCCAGCGGATCAGTGCATAGATGACGACCAGGGTCAGGACGACCGACCAGAAGCGCCCGAGCCTCTTCATGGCGCCATGCCCCTGCCCACGCTCACTCGCCTTCCTCCTCGCCCTTCTGCATGACCAGGAAGGAGAGCACGTCCTGGTAATCCTTGACCGTCAGCTCCTCGATCAGATCGGCGGGCATGATGCTCACGGTGTCATCGGTGGCGATCTCCTTGATGTCGCTCTTGGCCACGGTGACGACCTCGCCGTTGGCCAGGGTGATGTCGATCTCGTCGGCGTCGTCGCGGCTCTTCAAGCCGGTGTACTTGCGACCCTCCAGGTTCACCACGACATGGGTCTCGTAGCCTTCGCTGATCTCCTTGGCCGGGCTGGTGATCGATTCGGCGATGAACTTGAGGCCCTTCTCGGCGATGGTGCTGAGGTCGGGGCCGATCTCCTCGCCCTCGCCCTTGAGAATGTGGCAGTCGATACAGAAATCCTCGTAGACGATCTCGCCATTGCCCGGGTCGCCGCCGCCGGCGGCGCTGGCCGCGGCGATGCGGCTGAAATACATTTCCGTGATCTCGCTCGGGTTCTCCAGCGCCTCCATATCGATGTCGCCGCCCTGGCTCTGCAGATAGGTGATCACGGCCTTGATCTCGGTAAGATTGAGCGAGATCGGCGGCGCGTAGACGATGGCCATCTCGTTCTTGAAGCCTTCGACCAGGAAGGCATCGGGCTTGGCCAGGCTCTCGACCAGGTAATCGGTGGCGGTGTAGTCGAGGCCGGTCTCTTCCGAGCGCAGGCGTGCGCGCTCGGCGGCGCGGGCACCGATGGGTATGGCGAACTTCTCGCCGAAGACACCGAGATTGGGGCAGCGCACGGCACTGCCGCGCCCGCCGACGCTGTGGCAGGTATAGCAGCGCCCCTTGCCCCAGAAGATCGCCTCGCCGCCCTCTGGGCTGACGTCGACGACGGCCGTGGTGCGCTTGCCGCCGCCGGTCATCGCGGTGATAGTCTGTCCGACCCACATGAAAGCGCCCAGCAGCACCACCAGGAAGATGAACGCCTTGCCCACGGCGCCAATCACTGCGCCTGCTCCGCCGCCGCTGTCGTCTCAGCCTCGGCTTCGTCCTTGCCGCGTTTGGCGGCGATGCCACCGAGCCAGAACATGAAGGCGACCGCGATCATGAAGACGAAGACCGTCGAGCCGACCATCTTGGTCATCATGAAATTGGACGGCGTAAAGGCCCATTCGGAGGTGTCGCGCATGACCCCGTAGATGTGCCAGTCGCCGCGCAGGCCCGAGCGGATGAAGCCCATCAGGCCCATGTTCATGGTGATGACGAAGGTCAGCGCCAGCAACGCGAACTGGCTGCGTACCGTCATCTTGCCCCACTGCAGCGCACCGATCTCCTTGGCGCCGCGGAACAGGAAGACGTCGATCGCCGTGACCAGGATCAGACAGCTGATCAATTGCAGGAACTGGGCGACGGCGACATTGCGCAGGAACGGCGAGGCCTGCTCCATGACCACGAAGCCGTAGACACCGAGGAAAATGACGACGTTGAAGGCGGTCACCGCCAGATAAATGCCCTGCGCCAGCTTGCCGAGGTTGCGCAGCGCCAGCGCCACCGAGACCACGGCGGCTGCGCAGTTGAAAACCAGCAGCCAGCCGACGGTACGGAAATACTTGGCGCGGTCCGCGGGCAGGTCGAGTTCGGCCGGATCCATGCCCAGGAGGCTCACCGCATATTGGCCGACGATCAGGATCGCCACCAAGCCTGCCAGGGGAATCACGATCAGCGGCAGCCGCCCCTGCTCGCCGATCGGCCGCACTTCGCTGCGATTGCCGCGGCGATAGAGCAGGAAGCTGAAGAAGGTCGACAGGATAATCAGATTGACCACCGCGTTCTTGGCCGGCATCAGGCCGAGGAACTTGAGCGTGGGATGGAACTGGCTGCCACCCATCTGGCCCACCTCCTGGCCGCTCAGGGGCAGATTGTGCGGCGTCAGCCAGATGGCGAAGGAGATGATGATCGCGCCGAGAATGAACTTGATATATTTGTAGTAGCGCTCGGCGCCCGGGATGCGGGTCATGCCGCTCCACAGATAGTAGTTCGAGATCAGGAACAGCGAGCCGACCAGCATGGCCTGGATGATGAAGGTCCAGGAGAAGTCGCCGCCCATCATGTTGTTGCCCATCACGGCACTGGTCGAATAGACCTCGCGGCCCAAATAATAGCCGGCGAACGGCAGCGGGATCAGCGCCATGATGGCGACGAAGTTGGCGATATAGCCCATCCAGTCGTAATGGGCCTTCTCGGCCGCGCTCTTGGCGCCGATGAACTTGACCGCGGCATAGGAGCCGGCGACCAGGCCGCCGAAGGCCATGTTGCCGAGCATGCGGTGGATCGCCACCGGCGTCGCCAGCACGTTCTCGAAGGCCTGCCACAGGGTACCGATCATCTCGCCGGTCTCGCTGACCCCGGCCGGGCTCATCATGAAGCCGGCCCAGCTGTTGGCGAGCTGCATGATGGCGGTGCCGGCGACGTTGAGCAGGATGCCGATAAAGATATGCGTGGTCTTGCGACCGCGCAGAATGAGCAGGCCGACGCCCACCGGAACGATATAGAGCAGCACGATGAAGCTGCGCGTGTCGCCGCGCATCTCGATGCCGAGGCCGGTAAAGAACACCACCGCACCAAAGATCAGCACCAGCACGCCGAGGCCCTTGAACAGCCATTGCAGGCGGGCATCGAAAGCCTTGCCGCCCTTCATCCAGTTCCAGCCGTAGTAGTACAGGTAGAGCAGAAATGTCTCGGCAAAGAACAGCAGGGCATACAGGAACATGATGTCCTTGAAGGTCCCCGCCATGTAGCCCATGAAGGTCGGATAGAGGGTGAACAGCGCGAAGGCCAGCAAGCCGCCCAGCGCAGCCGTCGTGGCATAGGCGACGCTTAGCAGGCTGGTGAACTCGTAGGCGAGCTTGTCGAGGCGGTCGTCGCCCTTGCGCCAGCCGACAACCTCGACGATCACCGCGAACAATGGCACGCCGAGCACGAAGGCACCGAAGAACAAGTGCATCTGGGCCAGGAACCAGATCAGACGCCGCGAATCGAGACCCAGGAACTGGCGATATTCGTTGACCTCCTGCGCCGCCACCGGCGAGGCCAATAATGCCAGGCAAAGCACACCGAGCGCGGCGACGCCGAGGCGGCGCCAGCGCTTGCGGTCGCCATGCATGCGCGGGCCCGCCATCTATTCCTCTCCGCCCGCGAAGCGCCTGACGAAATTCAGCAGCTGACGTTGCTCGTGCACAGTGAGCACGTCTTCCCAGGGCGGCATGTCGTTCAAGCCCGTCTTCATGGTCGCGAGCAGCGCCGCATCGCATTGTTCGAGGCGCTCGCCCGCGGCGAAATTGGGCGCGCCGGGAAGGATCGGGAAACCGTCATAGCCGTGGCAGAAGGCACAGTTCTCCTCGTAGAGTAGCGCCAGCGCGTCATCGTCGATCACCTCGGGCGTGTCATCTTCAGCCTCGGCATCGGCGCTGGCCATCTGCTCGCATTCGACCGCTGGCACCGCCGCGTCTTCGCCCTCTTCCGCCATGGCGAGGCCGCCCGGCAGCATCAGCACAAGCAACGCCAGGACGATCTCCGGAAGTGCGCAACGATCAGACAATGTGTTCACGCGACCTCGCTTGCCCTGTTGTCGTCCGCGGCCAGGATTCCGGCGAGGGATTCGATACAGATGCCATGCAACTCGATGTATTCCGGCAGCGACAGGATATGCATGAGCCTGCTGAGCGAGCGTGAGTCGCCAAGGCGCCGCAGCGCAGCGACGGCGTCGCGGGCGAGACTGCCATCGGGCCGGAACAGCAGCACCAGCGTGGCATCGCGATGCGCTTCGCCGAAGTGCTCGGCTGTCAGCCCGCGCAAGGCTTCGCGGCAGACATCGGTCTCCGTGTCGTTCAGGCCATGCAGCAGTGCCGCCTCAGCCACTTCGCCTTCGCAGCGTGCCAGGAAGCGCACGGCACGGGCGCGAATATCCGTGTCCGCATCGTCGAGCAGCGCGCGGGCGCCGGCGACGGTCTCGGGCGTCTCGGCATAGGCCTCGGCCGTGGCCAACGCCGCCAGTCTGACCGCCGCCTCCGCCGCGGCCAGCCCGGCCGCAGCCGGCGGGACTGCGCCGGCGTCGTCAAGCCTGGCGAGAGCGGCGAGCGCTTGCGCCCGCAAGTCCGGGAAGGCCGTCCGTGTCGCGGCAATCAACGCGGCCGGCGCGCGGCTGTCTCCGGCGCCGAGCAGACCCAGCAGCCTGGCGGCGACGACGCGCTCCGGCGCCTCGCCTTCCTCCGCGAGCGGCTCAGCGGCCGTCGGCGTCTCTTCCGGCTCGGCGGCAATCATCGCTGCCAGGGTCGAAGAGGCGGGATCGGCCGCGGCGGACTCGCGCACCCATTCGGCGATATCGGCGGGCATTTCCGTGCCCTGCTGTTCAGGTGCCGCGAGCGTCTCTGCGCCAACCGCGAGGATCTCGATCAAGCGCGTGACCGCCGCGGGACCGTCGAACCTGGCCAGGGTCGTAGCCGCCGCGTGGCAAATGCGCTCGTCGCTGTCGCCGATAGCCGCGAGCAGCGCGGCGCGGGCCGCATCGTCCTCACCGTCGCCCGGGTGCAGCGCACGCAGCGCCTCGACGCGCAGGTGGATGTCGGCGTCGGCGCCGGCCAGACAGGCCAACAATGCACGCTCGGCCCCCGGCTTGCCGATCGCCGCCAGCGCCCGCGCCACGTCGCGCTGCAATTCCGGACCGGCGCCATCTAGCAGGGCGGCCAACGGCGCCACCGAGGCACTGCCGCCGACACGGCCCAGGACCCTGACGATGCCCTGACGGACGTGTTCGTCACGAAAGGCCAGGAACTCTAGCAGGCGCGGCTCGAGCGCCGCATCGCCACATTTCGTGAGCACGCTCACGACCGCCTCGCGCACCTCCGCGTCATGGGCGATAAGCAGGCCTGCAAGCGGAGCGATATAGGTCGGGTCGCCACAAGCGCCGAGGGCGCGGATCACGCCGATGCGAACGATCGGGTCGCGGTCGTCGAGCAATTTTGGAATCAGCGCCGCTACATCAGGCGCCAAGCTGCCGCCACCGCTGGCGATCTCCGGCAGCTGCACCAGGGCCCGC
Source organism: uncultured Rhodospirillaceae bacterium (assembly GCA_964408735.1). Lineage (GTDB taxonomy): Bacteria > Pseudomonadota > Alphaproteobacteria > UBA7887 > UBA7887 > UBA7887. The sequence continues at coordinate 70,431 of CAYPAX010000003.1, forward strand.
GCCGCACGACGCCGGGCGCGGGGATGCTCGCCGCCAAGACGCACCAGCACCGCCTGGCGCGCCGCCGCGCCGTCAAGCCGTGCCAGCACCTGGAAGGCGAGCTCCTGCAGGTCGTCGAGCTCCGGGTCTTCGACCACCGCCAGGACCGCCGGCAGCGCCCGCGCATCGGCGATCTCGCCAAGCGCCTTGAGGGCCTGGGCGTGCACCTCCCAGGAGGCCATGAACTCGTCATCGTCCACCGGATCGTCGAGCGCCGGATAGCCTTCGTGGGAAAGGCAGTCGACCAGCGCCGGCAGAGCGCGCGGCGCGGCGACGGCGCCGAGCGCCACAGTCGCCTGCATGCGGACCTCGCCATCAGGGTCGCCCTGCATGCGCTCGACCAGGGCTTCAACGGCTTCATCGAGCTTCAGGGCGGCGGCCGCCATGGCGGCGTCGCCGCGGATGTCAGGATCGCCATCGTCAAGCGCCGCCGCCAGGCGCCTGCGGGCTGTGGGGCCGAGTTCCCCGAGGCGGGCGAGGGCGTCGATGCAGCAGCTGCGCAGCTCCGCCAAATCGCCGTCAATCCCGTCGCACAAAACATCGATAACGGCATCGCGGTCCCCATCCTCTCCCAGTGGACCGGTGGCCGCCGGCGGATCGCTATCCAGGGCTTCGATCATCGCCAACTTGCGCCACTTAATACTAAACGATGTCGCGGCGTCCGAAGGACATCTGGGAGAAGTCGTGCTTGAAGGGCGATTCTCCCATGCGCTGGACCGTGCCCGAGGCGATCTTGAAGCGATAGTTCACGGTCAGCGGGTCCGGCACCCGCGGCACGATGGCGTTGGCCGGTGCGTTCTTGGCCAGGAAGTTGGTGAACACCACGCCCTTCTTGATCGCCGGCGTGACGATCGCCACGGCCGAGAACTGCCCGGTCACCAACTCGATGTGACCCCGCTTCATCTGCCCGTCGAAGCTCATGTCGTCGCTCTTGACGAACAGATTGTAGTCCTTCAGCACCGGCACCCGCTCGGACTGGATGACCACCATGTCACCCGACTCGATGCCGCGCGCGGCGGCATCCTCCGGATGGATCTCGGCAAAGTTCATGGGCCAGCGCTGCTGGATATAGGCGCGCCGCTCCACATCGTCGAAACCCGATTGCCAGATCTCGTTGATGCGGCCGTTGGTCACCCACAGCTCCTCGCCCTTGGGCGTCATGAAGTCGTAGAAATCGCTCCACACGCTCCATGGCGACTTGAGCAGGTTGAGCTTTCCGGTGTGGCTCTTGAAGGCGAAAATGCTCTTGCCCGCCACGGTGACCCCTTCCGGCCCGGTGTCCGGAACGTCGCTGCGGTTGTAGTCGTGCAGCCGCTTGGTCTCGAGGATGGTGTCGCCATCGAGCAGCAGCGGGCATTGCAGGCCCGTGGTGCCGTAGCTGCGCAAAAGCTCGTGCGCCTTCACGCCGCGGCGCATGGCCACGGTGCGCAGCACGTTGTAGTCGGTACGCCCGCCGCGGCTGAAGCGGCAGGATTCCTCGAAGACGTCGTTGGCCTCGTTCCAGTCGTAGCCCGCGAAACCCATCTTCTTGGCGAACATGGAGACGATCTTCCAGTCCGGCTTGGCATCGCCCGGCGCATCGTAGAAGGCCGAATACATGCGGATGCGGCGCTCGCCGTTGCAGCGCGTGAAATCGGACTCGCCCCAGGTCGCCGCAGGCAACACGATGTCGGCGTATTGGGCGCCGATCGGGTCGACCATGTAGATGTCCTGGTTGGCGATCACCATGCCGCCGCTGTCGACCCGCCGCTTGAGGGTGGCGATGATCTCTTCCTTGTCGAGCGAGCGAATCTGGTGCGGGTTGTTGCGGGTGTAGCGCCGGAAGGCGTCCTCGAGAGCCGAGGAGCCGGCCATGGCCTGCACCCAGGTGGTGCCCACGACATAGGCGAATCGCACCTGCCCTGACTGCACCCAGCGGTCGAGATCGAGGCGGTGACGCCGCCTGCCGCCAACCTTGTAGGGCGACTTGAGGCCCGGATAGGGCCCGCCGCTGCGGCCGCCGCGCTGATGCCCGCCGAAGCGGGTGATCGCCTGGCCCGGCCGGCCGCCGCAGCCGAGGATCACGCCGAGCGTGCCGATCGACACGGTATTGAGGTAGTTATTCGACCAATAATTGCCTTTCTCGATACCGATGGTGGTGCGCGGGCGCTCGCCGTCGGCCTTCGGCTTGGCCATCATCTCGGCCGCCTGAAAGAGCTTCTGCGGGTCGATGCCGGCAATCGCCGCCGCCACCTCGGGCTTCGACTCCTCTTGCGACAGCAGCCACGCCTTCCAGTCCTCCCAGCCCTTGACCTGGAACTTGCCCCAGGTGGTGCGCCACTGCCACGGCGTGTTTCGCGTGCCCTGGCCGAAGCCGGAATCGGTTTCCCAGAAATTGTTCACCCACTTGTCGATGAATTCCTGGTCCTGCCAGCCGTTCTCGATGATGATCCTCTGGATCGCCATATGCACGACGGTGTCGGTGCCCGGGTTGAGGTCGATGTGCAGGCCGCCGTGCTTCTCGGCATAGGCCGCGCCCATGGTCCGGCGCGGATTTATCATGATCACCTTGGCCTTGTTCTTGGCGATGCCCTTGAGGATCCACTCGTTCCACAGCACGGTCTTGGTCTCGTAAGGGTCGGAGCCCGAGCAGACGATGCAGTCGGCGAGCGAAAAGTCCTCATAGGAGGCGCCGAAGATGTCGTAGCCGATGTCGGTCCAGCCCGGCACCGAATTGACGATCGCCGGATGGTCGTGCTGGGATACCGCCGGCGTGTTGATGCTGCGGAAAGCCAGCTTGGTCAGCGCGTAGGTGTTCTCGAAGAACTGGTAGCTGTAATACTTCATCGCCCAGGCATGTTCGCCGTGATGGCGGATAACGTGCTTGGACACCTCGGCCATGATGTCGAGGGCGAAGTCCCAGGTCACCGGCATCATGATGTCGTTGACGCGGACCAGGGGATATTTCAGCCGGTCGCGCGTGGCCAGCCGCGGGCTGTAGACCTTCTGCGAGATGCAGCCGCCGCGGATGCTGTGGCCGCCGCGGGGGTTCACCACGTCGGCATCGGCGTCGGCGATGATGGCGAAGTTGTGCAGCTTGCCATTGTGCCCTGCCTGGGTGAACTGGTTCGGGCCGAGCCAGTTGCCCGCCAGCGGCGTCAGCGGATAGTCGCGGTGAAGCGCGTTCTGCTCCTTGGCAGGCCCGCCGTGCGGGCCCTCGGCCGGCCAGCGATAGATCTTGTAGCCGCAGGCGACGATGCAGTAGTCGCAACAGGTGGTCAGCACCTCGGCGTCGGTCGGCGGCAGGGTGACGCTGTCGATGGGCTGATAGAAGGGTGTCGATGTGGTAATAGCCATGGTGATACTCCCCTCTATGCCGCGACGTTGTCGTAGCGGCCATAAATCAGGCCGACCATGCCGACGGCCCAGATCTCGTCGCCGTCGAGCTCCAGCAGCACCTGCGGCAGGCTCTCCGTCGCGTGGCCGCTGATGATGATGCCGTGCCGGGTCAGGTCGAAGGTCGACTGATGGAACGGGCAGGGGCCCAGCGCCGTATCGCTGCCCTTGTAGTAACGCCCGAGGTCGGCGCCCATGTGGGTGCACAGCGTGTTGAAGGCGACCACGTCGCGATCGGGGCCGATGCCGCCGCCCGCCTCCTGCCCGAGCTTGACCAACATGCTGTTGGTGTTCTTGCCTTCGTCGGGGTACTTGAAGCTTTGTGGCCGGTTGATCTGAAGCTCGCCGAGATTGGCGATCAGGAGGCGCGGATAGCGCGCCAGCCGCGCCGCCCAGGCCTTGCCCTCGAGCCCCGGGATACCGGTCAGCATGACCGTGCCGGTCGCCGCGGCACCTGTCCCGACGAGGAAGGTGCGGCGACTGAGACAGCCGCTGTCCGGCGGCGGCGATTGTTCGTGTGCGTCCGTTTTCATGGTGTTCATGACGCTCTCCCCTACTCGATCCCTTGGGCGTCGAGATAGAACTCGAGCCCGATACGCTTTGCGTCGGCCTGGTTGAGGCCGGCAACATCCGGCATCGCCTCGTAGGTCGGCACCAAAGGCACCGCCATGACGATTTCCTCGCCGCTGATCTCCTCGAGGAAGATGACCAGGGCTTCCTTCTCCTCGTCGCTCAGATTGAGCGGCTTGAGGATCGGGGACTTGTTGCCGACGCGCTCGGTGAACTCGTTTTCACCACCACCGTCGTTGTAGAAGTCTATGACCTCTTCGAGGGTGTAGAATTGCCCGGCGTGCATGTAGGGCGCCGTATAGGCGAGGTAGCGCAGCGGCTGGGTGCGGAACTTGCCCATGTCGCTGGGACGCTTGGTGGTGAAGTACAGTCCGAGATCGTCCTTGAACTCGCGATAGTAATCCTCGTGCACGCCCTTGGCGTAGAGCTCGAAACGATAGGTGATGGTGTTGAGGCCGGTCTCTTCCCATTCGTAGGGACGCGGCACGCCGAGATTGTAGTATTTCTCGTCGGACAGCATCGGGCCGTTGTGGCACTCGATGCAATTGGCCTTGCCGGTAAACAGCTCCAGGCCCAGCTTGGCCTCGTCCGACAACGCCGATTCGTCGCCCTCGAGGTAACGGTCCAACGGCGTGTCGTATTGGGTCAGCATGGCGCGCTCGAACGTGGCAATGGCCTGCCAGGCGTCGTTGAGGATCGGCCGCTCGGTGCCGAATACGCGGTTGAACTCGGATACGTAGTAGGGCGTCTGGCGCAAGCGCTGCTCCATCACGTCCTGCTCGCCATTGCCCGAGACACCGCCGGTGGCAGCGGTTTTGGCCTGGGCCTCGAGGCTCTTGGAATTGCCCTGCCAGAAAAGCTTGCTAAGATAACCGGTATTGACCACGGTGTGGCAATTTCGCCAATGCACCACACCGGGATAGCCGCGGCAGATGGGGTCGTTGAAACCCCAGCCCTGCTTGGGATCGTGGCAGTCGCCACAGCCCAGGCTGGCGTCGCCCGAGAGCTTGGGATCGAAATATAGCAGGCGGCCGAGCTCGGCCTTCTCCGGTGTGATCAGATTGTCCGGAGGCTGCGGCACCGGTGGCAGTGGCGCCAGCGGCGCATCGACATCGGGATCGCCCTCCGCCCAGGCACCAGCGGTGCCCAGAGCGATCAACGCCACAATGCTCAGTAGCGGCAGCCGCAACATTTGCAGTGTCTTTTTCATGGCCTGTCTCGCTCTCTAATTCTGTACGTTCAGCCAATCGTCGATCGGCTGGTACTTCTGATCGATCTTCAGCGGATCCATCGTCACCGGCGTAACGCTGCTGAGACTTTCCAGGAAGGCCACCAGGTCGGAGCGCTCGCCGCGGCTGAGGTTGAGCGGCTGAAGCTCCCTGGCGAGCGGATCGTCGCCGCCGCCGCCATCGTCGTAGAAGGCGACCACCTCGGCCAGCGTCGCTATGGTGCCGTTGTGCATGTAGGGCGCCGTATAGACGGTCTCGCGCAAGGTCGGCGTGACGAACTTGCCGATGTCGCCATAATCCTTGGAGACCATGAAGTAGCCCACGTCACGGCGCCAGACCCCCATCTTCGGCACGCCGTAGGAATGGATCACGGCGCGATAGGTGAGATGGCGGACGGGGTCCGTGAACACCTCCATGTTCTCGGGCACGCCGGTGTTGTGCGGCTTGCCATCCGAGAAGTAGGGGCCGTTGTGACAGCTGATGCAGTTGGCCTTGCCCTCGAACAGTGCCTGGCCGCGCTTGGCGGCCTCCGACATCGTGCCGGTGTCGAAGGGCGCATCGATCGAGACCAGGCTTTCGACGAAGGATACCAGCGCCTTGCGCGCCTTGCCCGAGCTGCAGTCGCCGCCGTAGATCGAGGCACACATCTCGGCATAGACCGCGTCCTGTTTCATGCGCTCGTGCATTATGCGCATGTCCATATTCATGCTCACCGTCTCGGTGATCTGGTCGCGCATGACGTCGTTGAGATTGGCGCCCATCTGGCCGGCCCAGCCCCAGCCCACGTCTGCGAAGGAAGCTTTGAAGCGGGCGTTGATCAGGGTCGGCGCATTGCGGTAGCCGCGCGTGCCGGGATAGGCCTTGGACAGCACCAGGCCATCGCCATAGCCCTTGGTGGGATCGTGGCAGGTGGCGCAGCTGATCGCCCCATCGCCTGAGATACGCGCGTCGAAGAACAAGCGCTTGCCCATCTCCACGGCAGCCGGATCACCGGCATCGGTGGCGGGCAGCGGCCCGATTTCGGGCCAGGGCTCGGCCGCCGCCCCCGTGGCCAAGAAAACGGCGAGGCCAAGCCCCACCATGACGGCTGCCACACCCGCCGTTGTCGTTCGACCTAACAGTAGGGTATCGGGCCTTTTCATCGCGTCATCCTCCCCGGACGAGCGTCAGCGAAACGCCCGTCACCGCTTTGACAAGCGTTTACTCGGACGAAAAAGTGAACTCGGCAGCAATCGCTCCGCCGGCATCGACCGTGACTTCCGTTTCCTGGATGCCGAGTCGTGGGTGCCATGCTTTGAGCGTGTAGGTGCCGGGCGGAACGTTATCGATAGCGAAGCTGCCATCCTCGCCGACAACCACGGCATAGGGATGATCCGGCGCCATCATGTAGCCGAACATGAAATTGTGCGCCTCGCAGTTGATGCTGATATAGGACGAACGCCGCGGCTTGATGGTTTCCTCGATGTCGCCTGGATCGGGCTGACCGAAGTTGAACATGGTGCGCTTGACCACGCGCCCCTTCTCGACGCCGATCAGCTCGCGGGTGTTGATGTTGTGCAGCACCCCGGGATCGTCGTTGCGAATCAGGATCGGCCCCGGCCTGACGACCTGCGCCCAGGGGCGGAAGCGACAGCCTTTCTGGGTGATGAGGTAATTGCCGCCATCCGGCTCGGCCCAGGCCTTGCCCTCCTTGATCTTCTCGATGAAGACGAAGGCACCGCGCAGGGCGCCGTCCGACACGTCGACCCAGACCACCTCGCGATAGCCTTCGCCGCAGACGTCCGGATTCTTGGTGATCGCGATCTGCTCTATGGCATCTGCCGGCAGTTCGCCAACGAACGATATCGAACCGCTGATGGCACCGCCATCGGCGACGTCGGTCTCGGTGTATTTTGCCGCATGAGCGGAGGAAGATACTGAGAGTATCAGGAAGACACTTGCTGCAGTGAAGGACCTTACGCACGGAAACATCACGTAATCATCTCCCCTCATGGTCAGGCCTCGTGCAGAGAACCGCGCCGTGTCCGGCACAGCTGTTGCCGGAAGGCAGCCGATAAGAACCGTCCGCCCAAGGTCAAACATGCATGCCGAATTGGCACCTGCCTTGATCTAGATTAACTCGTTTCCCCTTTTCCCGGCCCCACGGCAGCCCACCGGGACAAATATAAGTTGTACAATAATGTTCTGTGTACTCGCGATATCGGCGGGAGCAGGCAAAGATAGATAGTTTGGAATTGATTTAATATAGCCGAATGCCGCTGTGGCCCTGCGCTCGACGCCTGTTCTATCAGCCCGTTGATTAAGTGGCTTTGCTGATTCTCACTCCCAGACGATGAA
>CAYPAX010000004.1:0-3611 GCA_964408735.1 uncultured Rhodospirillaceae bacterium
TGGTAGGCCTCGGCCTCATTGGCGCCCATCAGCTCGCCCGGGTCGTAGCCGTCGCCGCGCGGGCCGACGCAGCCGCTGATCACCATCGGGCTTTGCGGCGTCTCGAAGCGGTCGCGGCATTCGGCCATCAGCTCGATCGCCTCGCGGTTGACGGCGGCGAGCGCCGCGCAGGAGTAACCGAGCTTGCCGCCCCAGTCGCGGCTCGCGCGCCAGGTCGGGCTCTCGAAGATGAAGCCGGTGCCGTCGGCTCGCGCGATCGCGGCATAGGTCTCGAAGTATTCGCGTATGGCCTGCTTGCCGGCCTCGTCTCGCAGAAGGTCGAAGGCGGCAAAATGCGGCAGCTCGAAGTCCTGGTGGAAGATCAGAGTTGTCTCCATGCCGCCGTCGGTGAGAAATGTCGTGCCGTCCAACTGGGGCAGGTGTGTGCGGTACTTTGCCATGATCCGGGTTCCTTCCTTGCATCCGTTGTCTGAGGCAAAGACTGGCCCATTCCCGCGACTCGGGCTAGACGACCCATGGTGCTGCGAACGGCATTAAATAATCGCTATATATCAATGCGTTGACTGGACGTTATCATGTGTCTGTGAAGCACCTCACTGGCCAACTTGACCTGTGGTACAGTGGCGTGAGGTGAGTAGGGGGCGGGCGAATGAATACGGTGGCGACGAAACGCGGCAGCGACACGCGCGAGAATCTGCTGGAAGTGGCCGAGCAGGCGGTGCTCGAAAAGGGCTTTGCCGCAACCTCGATCGAGGAATTGATCAGCGCGGTCGGCATCACAAAGAGCGGGTTCTTCTACCATTTTGCCGACAAGGGAGAGCTCGCCAAGGCCTTGCTGCAGCGCTATATCGACCGCGAGGACGTGCTGCTGGGCGATCTATTCCGCCGCGCGCACGAGCTGGACGAGGACCCGCTGCACAGCCTTCTCATCGGCCTCAAGATGTTTGCCGAGATGATGGCCGACCTGCCCCAGGGGCATCCGGGCTGTCTGGTTGCCTCGTTTTGTTACCAGGAGAACCTGTTCAACAGGGATGTGCGCGAGCTCAACCGCGACGCGGTGTTGCGCTGGCGCCGGCTCTTCCGCCGCCATTTCGAGGTCATCGCCGAAAAGTATCCGCCGCGCATCGACGTCGACCTGGATGCGCTCGCCGACATGGTGTCGTCGCTGGTAGACGGCGGCATCATCCTGTCGAAAGTGGTGCGCGACAAAGATGTGCTGCCGCAGCAGATCCTGCTCTATCGCGCGTTCGTGCGATCGGTCTTCCTCGGGACCTAGGGCAACCTATTCAACCATACCGAGGAACTCGTCCACCGTGCGAACCGCGTGGGCGATGCGCGGATAATCGAGTTCGATAGCGGCCTTCTGCTCCGCCTCGCTGAAAGTCGCGACGGCGTCTTTCAGAAACGTCGTGTGATAGCCCATCTCGACCGCGTAACGCCCGGTGGATTCGACGCAGGTGTTGGTGGCCAGACCGACCACGATGACATGGTCTACGCCACGCTTGCGCAGCTGGTAGTCGAGATCGGTGTTGGCGAAGCCGCTCGACAGCCAATGTTCGTCCGCCATGCCGTCGCCCGGCTGCGGCTTCAGGTCCGGGTGCCATTCGCCGCCCCAGGTGCCTTCCGCGAAAACCTGATACTGCGCCACCGACTGGTGCACCGGGTGGGGGAACTTCCAGTCGGCAAAATCACCCTCCCGCCAGCGGCGATGGGGCGCGTAGACGACGTGCACCCCTTTGGCCCTTGCCTCTTCCACCAATCTCTTCAGGTTGGGGATCAGATTCACCGCTTCGGCGACCGGCTGCACGCGGGGCCAGACCTTGCCGCCCTCTGAGATGAAATCGTTATAGGGATCGACCATGATCACCGCCGTCGAGGCGGCCGGATAGCTTTCGTCCGCGGCCAAGGCCGGTGTGGTTGCGGCTAGGATTGCCGTGGCCAGGGCAAGTGCGAAACGTCCGGACATATCATCGACTCCTGCGTTCGTCGGATGGATAGGCCGATATGTGCGGAATTCGTCGCCGCGGACAATTGCAAAATGCGTCAGGCAGCCCTGCGGGTGGCGCTTGTGCGCCACCCGCGACAGGCTTTAGCGGCGAAGGGGCTCCATGGCGGCAGCGGATTTGGCCAGGCGAACCAGGTTGATGAACTCGGCCCGGTAGCCGAACGGATCGTCACCCTTGGCGCCCTGGGCCAGCGCGATGATGTCGTCATAGTCGTAGTCGCCGGTATACTGCCCGCCGCGCAGCAACTGGCCGAATGCGGCGACTGCCGTGGCGAAGCGGGATTCCCGTGGCGCGGCATCGACGCTTGCGCTGCGGTCGTCGGCCGTGACCGGGCGCGTGATCAGGGTGCTGGTGTCGCCGTCGGGCAGCTTGTAGCGGATCTTGAGGAAGCCGATCTCGTCGGACATGTCGCTTGCCGGCGCCTCGGCCTCTTCCTGGTAGCGCAGCGGATCGACGCGCTCGGCGCCCGAGCCCACCGGTGTCAGCTCGTAGATCGCGGTCACCGTATGCCCGGCACCGATTTCGCCCGCATCGACCTTGTCGTTGGAGAAGTCCTCGCGCGCCAGCATGCGGGTCTCGTAGCCGATGAGGCGGTATTCGCTGATCATGGCGGGATTGAACTCGACCTGGATCTTGACGTCCTTGGCGATGGGGAAGAGCGTCGAGGTGGCTTCCTCGACCAGCACTTTTCGCGCTTCGGTCAGGCTGTCGATATAGGCGGCGTTGCCATTGCCGTTCTGGGCCAGGGTCTGCATCAGGGCATCGTTGTAGTTGCCCATGCCGAAGCCGAGCACGGAGAGGAAGACGCCGCTGTTGCGCTTGCGCTCGATATAGCTTTGCAGCTCTTCGCGGTCGCTGATGCCGACATTGAAGTCGCCGTCGGTGGCGAGAATGACGCGGTTGACGCCGCCTTCGACCTTGTTCTGCTCGGCCAACAGATAGGCCTGGCGGATGCCTTCGGCGCCGGCCGTCGAGCCGCCCGCCCGCAGGTTCTCGAAGCTGGCGAGGATCTTGGCGCGCTCGGAGGCCGCCGTGGGCTCGAGCACGACACCCGCCGAGCCGGCATAGGTGACGATCGAAACAGTGTCCTCGTCGCCGAGGGTGTCGAGCAGCAGCTTGAAGGAGTTGATCAGCAGCGGCAGCTTGTTCGGGTTATCCATTGAGCCGGAGCTGTCGATGAGGAAGACCAGATTGGCGCGCGGGCGCACGGCGGGCTGCAAGTCATAGCCCTTGATGCCGATATGCATGAGCTGGGTCTTGGCGTTCCACGGCGTCTGCATCAGCGTGACGCTGGCGGCAAACGGGCGGTCGCGATCCTCGGGAATGGCATAGTCGTAGGGGAAGTAGTTGATCAGCTCTTCCACGCGCACCGAATCCTGCTGCGGCAGCACGCCCTGGTTCAGGGAGGCGCGCATGAAGCCGTAAGAAGCCGTGTCGACATCGATCGAGAAGGTCGAGACGGGAGACTCGGTGACCACGTTGATCGGGTTGGTCTCGAAATCCTCGAACCGGTCGCGGCCCTGGTCGCGGTAGGAGTCGTCAATGGCCTCATCCATGGACATCAGGCCAGCCGCCTGACCGGGTGCCATGGCTTTGACGCGCGCC
>CAYPAX010000004.1:3711-75645 GCA_964408735.1 uncultured Rhodospirillaceae bacterium
CGCTTCACTCTCGGGCATGGGTGCGGGCGAGGGCGGCGCCATCACGGCATCCGCCTCGGCCATTTCTCGGCGCAACGGCGCCGGGCCTGTTGTCGGCGTAAGCGTATCGGCGTCGGCCAGTTCCTGGCGCGCGGTCTCGCTGGCGACGACGGGCTGGTTGGTGTCGTTCGACAGCGTGCCGACCTCTAATTTGCTGAACGACCTTGGGACGGCATCGTAGGTTGTCGGCTGCAACATCATGGTGTTGGTCAGCACGACGGCGATGACGGCGAGGCTGGCGCCGCCGGCGAGGGCGTAGCGGAAGGTGGGGTTGGCGAAGCTCATGGAACGTCTCCCGAACAGGGTGTTGATGAAACGCGATATGCGTCCCGTATGACGTTCCTCGGACTCGGTTCCTTGGGCCGTGGGCGAATTTTTTTCATCGAAGGCCGTCATCGCCGCCGCCATAGCGCGCTCGCGCAAGTCCTCCGCCGGCTTCGGCGGCGGCGCCTGCAAGGCTTCCTGGAGTTTTTTCAGCTCGTCGGTCATGGCGACAATTCCTCGCCGGCCTCGGCCAGCCCTTTCAATTTCTTGCGCACTTCGTGCATGCGCCACGAGACGGTCGCTTCCTTGATGCCGAGGATGGCGCCGGTCTCGGCGTGGCTAAGCTCCTCCTGCAGCACCAGAACCGCGGTTTCGCGCAGATCGTCTCCGAGCGCGCCAAGCGCCTCGTAGAGCCAGCGGATGTCCGCCTGGCGGGCGGCGTCGCCGGCTTCGACCAGGGCGCTGACGTCGGCGTAGCCCTCATTGGCACGGCGACGCGTGGCGTTGCGGCGCATGGCGTCCCGCGCCGCATTGACCACCACACGATAGAGCCAGGTGGTGAAACGGCTGTCGCCGCGAAACGACGCCATCTTGCCGGCAAGGTCGACGCAGACCTCCTGGGCCAGGTCCGCCGCCTCGTCCGCATCGCCGAGCAGGCGCAGCCCGATCCGCCAGATGCGGTCGTAGTGCCGCTCCAGCAATGCCGCGAAGGCATCCCTGTCGCCTTTGCCGGCGCGCTTGGCCAGCGTGTCGTCATCCACCGTCATGCGCATGTCATAAGTTTAGACGCACGATTGCGGCGATTCCTTGGCGGCGGCGAAAATTTTTTGCCGCGGCGGGGCATAGTTGCGCCTGCCGCGAAGCGTTATCATATGACGGCGAGATAAAAAGACTTGTGGGAGTGGATAGGTGCTTGAGAATACATTCCGCGTCGTGGCGCGGACGGTGGTTGCTGTCTCGATGGCGGGTGCCGCGGTTGCCGACGAGGTCGGCGGCTATGCGCGGTGCGGCGCCGACTATGTGGCGATTCCGGCCTCGTTGGGACATCCGGACGGCTGGGGGTTCGCCCAGCGGAAGGAGTCGCAGGAGCGTTTCGGCTACGACTATTCGCCGGAAGAGATCGACGCGGCGACAGCCAGCGACGCCGTCTTCGAGGACGGGGCACTCGCGGATGGCCTTTTCATCGTCGACTGTAGCGACGTGCTGTTGCCGACCGACGGCGAATGGGAATACTTCGAAGACAACTTCATGGACTGAGCGCGGGCAGTCAGTTTGAGAACAGCATCTTCTCGCTCTGGAACAGGCGTGCTGCACGCCAGAACATCAGGGTGGCGAGCAGCAGGCAGGTGGCCGACGCCAGCGCGAGCTGGGACATCGCTGCCGGATCGCCGGCAATCAGCTGGTGAAACAGCGAGAGATGGCCGAGCAGCGGGATCGAGGCCACGGTCTCGCTGGGGCGCATGGGTGAGAATACCAGGATCATGCCGGGCAAGGCGGGTACCAGGGGCAGCAGGCCGAGGTATATCTGAGCCTCTTTCATGGACCGGGAAATGATGGCGATATTCACCTGCAGCGCCACCGCAAGCGCCATCAGCGGCAGCGCCAGCAGATAGATGACGAAGAACACCGTTAGACCGGGCGGTGCCGCCATGTGTTCGTGGGCGCCCGAGGCAATGCCCAGGAAGACCCGGAACGCCAGCAAATTTATGGCCATGGTCATCGCCGTCATGATGAGCCCGACCAGCGCCTTGGCAAGCAACATGCCGCCGCGTTCGACGGGGGTGATCAGCAAGGGCTCCAGGGAGCCGCGTTCGCGCTCGCCCGCGGTCATGTCCACCGATATGTGAACGCCGGCCAGAAAGACCATGAACATGATCAGGGGCGGCATCAGATTGTAGAGAAAGACGCCGATGCTGGCCGGCCGCGCCACGCTGACCTGGTCGATCGAAACCGTGACCAGGAAGTCCTCCGGCAGGCCGACCTCCTGCGCCAAGCTGGCCGCGCGCTTGTGGTTGTAAGCCGCGATGATGCTGGCAACGTGTTGCGAGACCCGCAGATTGTTCAGGTTCGAAAAATCGACATAGATGGTGAGCGGAAAAGGCTTGCCGTCCCGGGCCTGCGGCGGAATCACGAATGCCAGCGGGACCTGGCCGCGCTTGACCATATCGGTCATCGAGTCGCGTGGCGGCCTCAGGGTCACGTCGTGCTCCGCCATGAAGGCGACGAACTCGGGAGCGTGCGCGATGCCGGCGGCAGGAATGGCGAGGGAAGTCGGCTGGTTCTTGTCGGTCAGAATGCCGCCGGCGACAAAGAGGCTGCCGGCCAGCAGCGCCGGCCCGAGCAGGGGATAGAACAGGCCGAGCACCAGGCTGCGCCTGTCGCGAAAATGGTCGTAGAGCTCCTTATTCGCGACGACCTTCATTCGCGCCCACCAGCCTTTGCGCAAGCGTCGCCGCTCCTTTGTCGTGCTCATGACGCCTCCGAGCCGGTGTTCTGGCTGATCGAGGCGACGAACACGTCTTCCAGGTCGTTCGCCGTGAATTTGTGGCGCAACTCGTCGGGCGTGCCTTCGCTGATGACGGCACCATCCGCCATGATGATCAGGTAGTCGCAGAGCGCCGAGACCTCGGCCATGATATGGCTCGACAGCAGAACGCAATGGCCCTGGTCGCGGAGTTCGGTGATCAGGGCGCGCACGGCGCGGCTGGAGACCACGTCGAGGCCGTTTGTGGGTTCGTCGATGATGAGGTTATGGGGGCGGTGCACCAGGGCGCGACCGAGCGCCACCTTGAGCTCCTGGCCGCGCGAATAGCCTTTGGCGCGGCGGTCGGCGAACTCCTCCATGCCCAATCTCTGCACCAGAATGTCGATACGATCTTCGAGATCCTCGCCCGACAGGCCTTGCAGGGAGCCGTAATAGCGCACGTGCTCACGCCCGCTCAGGCGCTGGTAGAGGCCACGAATGTCAGGCAGCACGCCAAGCCGGCGTTGGGAGCCGAGGCGATCCTCGCCGACATCGATGCCATCGACGCGGACGGTGCCGCTATCCGGGTTGAGCAGGCCGTAGACGGCGCGAAACGCCGTGGTTTTGCCGGCGCCGTTGGGGCCGATCAGGCCTGTAATCCGGCCATCGTCGGCCATCAACGACAAGCCGTTGACGGCCTTCACCGGCCCGAAGGCTTTGTGCAGGTTGCGAATCTCGAACATCAGGTCAGGCTCTCTCCTCCGCGCCGGCACCTTATCAGATGAATCGGGATGTGCATCCGCCGCGTGTTCGGCAGTTCCGCGACCCAGGCGCAAGGTCTATTATCGACCCTGCCAAGAAGGAGATATGCCATGAACACCGTTACGCCAGATCTCGCCTCGCGCTATATCGATCCCGCGGCGATGGCCTGGACGGCGACGCGCTTTCCCGGCGTCGAGGCCAAGGTATTGCTGGAAGATACCGAGCGCGGCCTGCTGACCGCCCTGGTGCGCTTCGCACCGGGCGCAACCTTGCCCGATCACGTTCATCAGGACATCGAGCAAAGCTATGTCCTGTCCGGCAGCTTCGAGGACGAGGAAGGGCGCGCCGATGCCGGCCAGTTCGTCTGGCGTCCGGCCGGAAGCCGCCATGCCGCCCGCTCCCCGGGTGGAGCGGTGGTCTTGTCGGTGTTTCTCGCGCCGAACCGCTTCATCGGTGACGAGAGCGGTGGCGGCACGACTGGAGAGGGGTAGAACACAATGGGAACAAAATATTGACCGCCAGGCCCATGCAGCCGTAGAGTCAAGCCATCATGACAGTCGCCATCGCCCCGGTATCCCACCAGATTTGGGACATGAAATATCGGCTCAAGGGGGCCGACGGCGAGGCCATGGATGGCACCCTCGACGACAGTTGGTGGCGCGTGGCACGAGCCTTGGCGGCCTCCGAATCCGACGCCGTCGGCTGGGCCGAGCGCTTTCACGAGGCGTTGCGCGATTTTCGCTTTCTGCCGGGCGGGCGCATCATGGCGGGTGCCGGCAGCGAGCGCAAAGTGACGCTCTTCAACTGCTTCGTCATGGGCGACGTGGCCGACGACATGGCGGGAATTTTCGACTCCTTGAAGGAATCGGCGCTGACCTTGCAGCAGGGCGGCGGCATCGGCCTGGACTTCTCCGGATTGCGGCCGCGCGGCGCACCGGTGCACGGCGTGGGTGCGGATTCCTCCGGCCCGGTATCGTTCATGCGGGTCTGGGATGCCATGTGCCGCACCATTATGAGCGCCGGCCATCGCCGCGGCGCCATGATGGCGACGCTGGCCTGCGATCACCCCGATATCGAAGCCTTCATCGATGCCAAGCGCGAAAGCGGCACGCTGTCGATGTTCAACCTCTCGGTCCTGGTCAGCGACGCCTTTCTCGATGCCGTGGCGCGGGATGCCTCATGGGATCTGGCCTTCGACGGCGTCACCTGGCGCACGGTGCCCGCTCGCGCCCTATGGGAGCGCATCATGCGCGCGACCTACAGCTATGCCGAACCCGGCGTCATCTTCATCGACCGGGTGAACCAGCGTAACCCATTGTATTATTTAGAAAATATACACTCGACGAATCCATGCGGTGAGCAACCATTGCCAAGCTATGGAGCATGCTTGCTTGGTTCTATAAACCTCGCTAAATTGGTTGTCAAGCCATTCAGCGACGATGCGAAGATCGATTCCGGCGAACTCGAGGCCCTCGTTACCGTGTCTGTGCGTATGCTCGACAACGCCATCGACATCTCGCGCTATCCTTTGCCCGAGCAGGAGCGGGAGGCGGTCGCCAAGCGGCGTATCGGGCTCGGCATCACGGGGCTTGCGGATGCCTTGATCATGTGCGGCGCGCGCTATGGCGGTGCCAAGGCGGTGGCGCTGACCGAGCAGTGGATGGAGGCCTTCCAGCGCGCGGCCTATCTGGCTTCCGCGGCCCTGGCGGAGGAGAAGGGGGCCTTTCCGCTCTACGACGCCGAGGAGCATCTCGCAGGCGAATTCGTGGCCGGGCTGGAGCCGGAGCTGCGCCAGGCCATTGCCGACCACGGCTTGCGCAACGGCGTCATCACGTCCGTGGCGCCCACCGGCACGGTGTCGCTGCTCGCCGACAATGTTTCTTCCGGCATCGAGCCCATCTATGCCTTCACTTTCCAGCGCACCATGCTGATGCCCGACGGCAGCAGCCGTTCGCTGGCGGTCAGCGATTACGCCTATCGCCTCTATCGCGAAATGTTCGGCGAGCAGGCGGCACTGCCGCCGGCCTTCGTCGATGCCCAGTCGCTCGGGCCGGCCGACCATCTCATCATGCAGGCGACGGTGCAGCGCTATATCGACAGCGCCATATCGAAGACCATCAATTGCGCCGAGGCGATCTCGTTCGAGGATTTCGCGTCCGTCTACAAGCGCGCCTACGAGCTGGGCTGCAAGGGCTGCACGACATACCGCCCCAATGCCGTTACCGGCGCGGTGCTGGAGGCCGGCGAGCACAGCCATGCCGACGACCAGGCCGAGCTGCCGCTCGAATCGCTCGCCGTGCGCCCGGCCGACGAGTTCGATGCCGGTGCCGCCGCCGCCGTGACCCAGCCCCTGGACAGGCCCGAGGAGCTGCCCGGCAGCACCTACAAGCTGCGCTGGCCGGAGAGCGAGCATGCCCTCTACATCACCATCAACGACATCATCCAGGACGGCCAACGCCGTCCCTTCGAGATCTTCGTCAATTCCAAGAACATGGAGCACTACGCCTGGACCGCCGGGCTGATGCGCATGATCAGCGCCGTCTTCCGCCGTGGCGGCGACGTTTCCTTCGTGGTCGACGAATTGAAGGCGGTGTTCGATCCGCGCGGCGGGCAATGGATGGGTGGCGCCTATGTGCCGTCGCTGCTGGCTGCCATCGGCGATGTCATCGAACGCCACATGATCGCGATCGGCTTTCTCGTCAAAGCCTCGGGCGGGGAGAGTGCCCCTGCGCCGGCGGCGCCGTCGCGGGCCTGCCCGCGCTGCGGCCGGCGAACCCTGGTGCGTCAGGAGAATTGCGACAACTGCACCGCCTGCGGCTATTCCAAGTGCGATTGACATTGGTCAAGGCGGCGGCGGCCGCGATTCCGCACTATCTGCTCACAACGAAGGAACGAGACGCACCTTCGTGATGAAGCCGCCGGGCGTCCCCTCACTCCCCCTTCCCCCATCCCGGCGGCTTCTCTACCTTTTCAGCGCAGCGAAACAGAGGCCAAGGCGGGCAACAGTTCGTCGAAATGGTCTATCAGCGCGTCCGCGCCAAGCTCGGCCGGGGCAATGCGCGTATAGCCGAAACTGACCGCCACCACGGGCACCCCCGCATTGCGTGCCGCGCCCACGTCCGTGGCGCTGTCGCCCACCATCACCGCGGCTTCGCGGCTGCCACCGGCACGGCTGATCGTCTCGAGCAAATGCAGCGGGTCGGGCTTGTGCACCGCCAGGCTGTCGCCGCCGAGCACGCTGGCAAAGAAGCGGTCGAGGCCGAGGTGGGCGAGAATGATCTCGCTCATGGCCGCCGGCTTGTTGGTACAGACGGCGAGCGTCTGGCCGGCTGCGCTCAACGCTTCCAGCGCCGCCACAACACCGTCGAAAGCGACCGTATTGTCCGTCATGCAATCTTCGTAATGGGCCAAGAACGAATCACGCAAGGCCAAAGGCAGGTCGTCCTGCCAGGGGCGGCCGGCGGCGGCAAAGCCGCGCTCGATCATCTTGACCGCCCCATCGCCCACCATATGGCGCACCGCGGCGGTGGTGACAGGCGGCAATTCCTGCTCGTCGAGCACGCGGTTGAGCGCCTCGGTGAGGTCCGGGGCGCTGTCGATCAGTGTGCCGTCGAGGTCGAAGACGATGGTGGTGGGCTTGTGCATTGCTCCATCCCTTATATCCTGGAGCCATGACCGACAAGACCTCTCCCGCCCTTGCCGTTGTGGTGCTTGCCGCTGGCAAGGGCACGCGCATGCGCTCGGCCTTGCCGAAAGTTCTCCACCCGCTTGCCGGCTTGCCCTTGGTAGGCCACGTGCTTGCGACCGCCGAGGCGTTGTCGCCGGAGCGCCGTGTCGTGGTGGTGGGGGCCGACGCCGAAGCGGTGGCGCAGGCTGTCGCGCCCTGGCCGAGCGTGGTGCAGGCGCCGCAAGCCGGAACCGGCCATGCCTTGTTGCAGGCGAGCGATGCGTTGTCGGGATTTACCGGCGATGTGCTGGTGCTCTATGGCGATACGCCCCTGCTCGAGGCAGAAACTTTGAGTGCAATGCTGGCAGCCCGCCGCAAGGCCGCCGCGGCAACTGCCGTGCTCGGCTTTCGCCCGGCGGATCCCGGCCTTTACGGGCGCCTGGTATGCGACGATGACGGCACTCTGGAGCGCATCGTCGAGGCCCGCGAGGCCGATGCGGCGACGCTGGCGCTCACCCTCTGCAATTCCGGTGTCATGGCGATCGACGGCGAAGCCCTGCCGGGCCTGCTGGCGCGGCTCGACAACGCCAATGCCAAGGGCGAGTACTACCTCACCGACATCGTTGCCATCGCCGCCGCCGACGGGTGCCGATCCGTGATGGTCGAGGCGCCGGCAGACTCTCTGCTTGGTATTGACAGCCGGGCCGATCTGGCCGTGGCGGAAGCGGTCATCCAGACCCGCCTGCGCGCCCGGGCCATGGCCGCCGGCGCGACTTTGACCGATCCGGCCAGCACTTTCTTCAGTCACGACACCGTGTTGGCGCAGGATGTCAGCGTTGGCCCCAACGTGGTCTTCGCCCCCGGCGTGCGCGTTGGCGAGGGCACCGAGATCCTGCCGTTCTGCCACCTCGAAGGGGTTGAGGTCGCGGCGGGTGCGCGCATCGGCCCCTTCGCCCGCCTGCGCCCCGGAACACGCCTCGGCGAGGGCGCGCGCATCGGCAATTTCGTCGAGACCAAGGCGGCGGAAATCGCCGCCGGGGCCAAGGTCAACCACCTCAGCTATATCGGCGACGCCAGCGTCGGCGCCGCCAGCAATATCGGCGCCGGCACCATCACCTGCAATTACGACGGCTTCGCCAAGCACCGCACGGAGATCGGCGCCGGTGCCTTCATCGGCTCGAACACGGCCCTGGTGGCGCCGGTCAGCATCGGCGATGGCGCCATGGTGGGGGCGGGCAGCACGGTGACCAAGGATGTCGAGGCCGACGCCTTGGCCGTGGCGCGAGGGCAGCAGCGCGATGTTCCCGATGGTGCCGCGCGCTTTCGCCGCCAGCGAAAGGACTGAGCCGTGTGCGGCATTATCGGTGCCGTCGGCACGGCGGAAGCAACGCCGCTGCTGCTGGACGGGCTGCGGCGGCTGGAATATCGCGGATACGATTCCGCAGGCATCGCCACCCTGGTCGACGGCGGCATCGACCGCCGCCGCGCCGAGGGCAAGCTGTGCAACCTGCTGGCTGAGATCGAGGCGGCGCCGCTTGCCGGCACCATCGGCATCGGCCATACGCGCTGGGCCACTCATGGCGCGCCCAACACCGACAATGCCCACCCCCATGCCAGCCCCCGCGTCGCGGTGGTCCATAACGGCATCATCGAGAATTTCCAGGCGCTGCGCGAAGAGCTAGCTGCCGACGGCCACACGTTCGAGACGGAAACCGACACCGAGGTCGTGGTTCACTTGCTGACCGCGGCGCTCGACCGCGGCGCCAGCCCTGAGCAGGCCACCGCGGCCATGCTGGGCCGCGTCGAAGGCGCCTTCGCCTTCGGCATCCTCTTTGCCGGCGAGGACGACCTGCTGGTCGGCGCGCGCCGCGGCAGCCCGCTCGCCGTGGGCTTCGGCGACGGCGAGATGTATCTCGGCTCCGATGCCATGGCGCTGGCACCGCTGACCCGCCGCATTCTCTATCTCGAGGAAGGCGACTGGGTGGTCTTGCGGCGCGACGGCGCGCGCGTGCACGACGCCTCAGGCGCCGAGGTCGAGCGGCGCATCCGCGAGACGGCGCTGACAGGCGCCGCCATCGGCAAGGGCAACCACCGCCATTTCATGCACAAGGAGATCCACGAGCAGCCGAGCGTCATCGGCGACACGGTGCACAGCTACTACCATCCCCTGGAGGGCCGCGTGGTGCTGCCGCCGCTGTCTGCGGACTTGGCGGCGGTCGAGCGCCTGACCATCATCGCCTGCGGCACCTCGTTTTATGCGGCACAGGTGGCGCGCTATTGGTTCGAGCGCTTTGCCCGCCTGCCGGTGGATATCGATATCGCCTCCGAATTTCGCTACCGCGACCCGCCGCTGAGCTCGGGCGGGCTCGGCCTGTTCATCTCTCAGTCGGGCGAGACGGCTGACACTTTGGCGGCGCTGCGCCACGCCAAGGACCAGGGGCAATCGACCATGGCGCTGGTCAATGTGCCCGAATCGAGCATGGCGCGCGAAGCGGCCGCGGTGCTGCAGACCCTGGCCGGACCCGAGATCGGCGTCGCCTCGACCAAGGCGTTCACCACCCAGCTCGCTTCGCTCGCTTGCCTGGCCATCGCCTGTGGGCGCGCGCGGGGAACGGTCACGCGCGAGGACGAGCAGCGGCTCGGCATGGCGCTGTCCGAGGTGCCGGCGCGGGCGGCCGAGGTGCTCAGCCACGACGAGCGCCTGCGCGACATCGCGGAAAGCATCCACCAGGTGCGCGACGTGCTCTATATCGGTCGCGGCACCTCATACGCCATCGCCATGGAAGGCGCGTTGAAGCTCAAGGAGATCTCCTATATCCACGCCGAGGCCTATGCCGCGGGCGAGCTCAAGCACGGCCCCATCGCGCTGATCGACGACGGCGTGCCGGTCATCGTCATCGCGCCTTCCGACGCGCTGTTTGAGAAAACCGCCTCGAACGTGGAAGAAGTGGCGGCACGCGGCGGCCGCGTCATATTGATCAGCGACGAGGCCGGCTGCGCTCGGCTCGCCGAGCGCGTCAGCGCCAGCGTCGCCCTGCCCGAGGTCGACCCCCTGGTGGCCCCCATTCTCTATGCCATCCCCGTGCAGTTGCTGGCCTATCATGTGGCGGTCTTCAAAGGCACCGACGTCGACCAGCCACGCAACCTGGCAAAATCGGTGACCGTGGAATAGCCATGCGCAGCCTGGCCTCGCTGTCACCGGCAGAGCAGGCTCGGGTGGAGGCCGACATCCGCCGTATCTTCGACGCCACCGCTGGCACCCTGGCGGGTGATGCATATTACAGGCGCTGGACCGGGCACTATCTGCGCGAGTGCCGCGAGCTGGTGCTGCTGGCTGGCGAGGACCCGGTCGTCGGCTATCTGATGGGCTGCCACGACAGCATGGCCGTGGCCGACGACATCTTCTATATCCGCGCCTTCGCCGATCTCTACGCGACGTACCCGGCGCATTTCCACGTCAATGTGTCGCCCAGTGCCCAGGGAAGGGGCCTCGGCCGGGCACTGATAGAATCCTCCCTCGCCGACGCGCCGCCATGCCACGTCGTCACGAGTGCGAGGGCTGCGAACAGAGCGTTTTACGACAACCTCGGCTTCATGGACGCCCATCCGCGCCGCGTTGCCGGGCGTGAGCTTATCCTGCTGGGGCGCGCGTGATCGTAACTTGTGCTATCCCTCGCCACCAACTCACCAAACAAGGAAACACCATGCACATTGCGATTATTGGGGCCGGCGGGGTTGGCGGCTATGTGGGGGCGCGGCTGGCGGCGTCGGGCGAGCGGGTTACGTTTGTTCAGAGGGGGGCGCATCTGGCGGCCATGCAGAGCTCGGGCTTGCGGCTGACGAGCCAGCTTGGCGACGTTGAGTTGCCGCAAGTGGATGCGCGTCCCGATGCGGACGGTATCGGGCCGGTGGATGTGGTTTTCGTTTGCGTCAAGAGCGCCCAGACGGAAGAGGCCGGGGCGCTGGCCAGGCAGATGCTGGGGCCGGACACGGCCGTCATCTCGTTGCAGAACGGGGTCGAGAACGAGGATCGCCTGGCCGCCATAGTCGGGCCCGAGCATGTGCTGGGCGGGGTGATCTACATCCTGTCGCTGATCGAGCAGCCGGGGCACATCGTGCATTCCACGCCCGGTGCCCGCCTGCAGATCGGCGAGCGCGACGGCAGCGAGTCCTCGCGCGTGCGCGCCATCACCGACGCCTGCGCCAAGGCCGGCATCGATGTCGAGCTGAGCCGCGATATCGAGGCGGCGCTATGGATCAAGTTCACCGGCCTTTGCGCCCATAACGGCATGACCGCGCTGACCCGCTGCGCCATCGGCCCGGTGCGCGAGGATGCGGTCTGCCGCGAGGTATTGATCCGTTGCGCCCGCGAAGTGCTGGCCCTGGCCGAGGCGCGCGGCGTCATCTTGCCCGACGATTTCAAGGCCGATCCGGTGCAGATGTTCATGAAGATGCCGCCGACCATGACCTCGTCGATGCATTGCGACGTCACCCACGGCAAGCCGCTGGAGGTGGACTGGCTCAACGGGGCGGTGGCGCGCCTGGCGGCGGAATCGGGCATCGACGTGCCGGTCAATCAGACCGTCTTCGCGGGCCTCAAGCTTCATGCAGCAGGTGCTGTGCACCAGAATTGATACATGGCGGCGAAGGTTCGCGGATGCTCGGACTCGTAAGCCTGCCAGGCATTGAGGTCGCGCGCCGGGTCGGCGTCCGGATGCTCCAGACGAAAGCGCGCAATGCGGGCCTCGGGCAAGGCGAAGCCGCGAAAGGCCAAGCCCAGGTCGGCGAGCCAGGTGGCGATCTCGGGGATCGTCACGGGGCGCTCGTGGGCGTGGAAGAGCAGGTCGCGGCAGCGGTTGAGGCCATAGAAATCGGGCGCCGACAAGGTCTGCTGCCAGCGTTGATCCGGATCGGTCATCAGCTCGTGGCGGAAAGCGCGAATCGTTTCCGCGTCGGCGCCCAGGCCGCGGCCGGCGATCTCGGCGCGTAGCGTGGCAATTTCCGCCCTCGCGGTGGCGCTGTAGAGGCCGATCAGCATGGCACCGTCGGGTTCCAGGCAATCGACCAGCGCTCGCCAGCCGGCCAGCGGGTCAGCCATGTGATGCAATACGCCGACGCACTCGATGACATCAAAGCGCCGACCGAGCTTCGCTGCCGCCAGAATGTCGCCCTGTACGAAGCGGATGCGCTCCACACCGTAGTCGCGCGCGCGCCGTGCGCCATAGGCGAGGCTCGCCCGGCTGAGATCGAGCGCCGTGACTTGAGCTTGCTCGCCATAGCCGAGCGCGGCGGCGATGGCCTGCTGGCCGGTGCCGCAGCCGGCGATCAGCACCTCGACCTTGCGGCGTGGTGCGCTGCCGACGAAGCGCGCCATGTCTTGCGCGAAGGCGCCTGGGCGCGGGCGTGTCAGGCGCTGCCAGCGGGGATAGGGGTTGGCCTCGTATTGCGCCGCGACTGCGCCTGAGGTGGCATCGCCGAGACTGCCCAGCGAGGGCAGGGCGGCCGCCAGTTCGCGTTCGCTCTCGGCTTCGGCGTGGGCCTCGGCAAGCATTGTGGCGAAGGCGCGTGGACGCGCGTCGATGTTCGGATCGGGCAGGGCGTACAGCGCCTGCAGCAAGCCGGTCGCGACAGCCGCACGCTCCTGCGCATCCGCATACCAGACGTAATCGCAGCTCCGGGCCTGGCGCGCCAAGGCACAGGCAAAGGCGCGCGCAGCCTTGCGCTCGATCAGTCCGGGCGTCAGCAGCAGTGTCCGCCGCAGGGCGGTCAGCAGCAGCTCGATCTCCGCATCGGCATTGCTGCCTTCCGCGAGACAGGCCAGCAGCAGGGGATCGGCCAAAGCCTCGTCATTGCGGCGTGACAGCAGGGCCTCGGCCGCCGCCGTCCAGCCCTCTGCGCGGCCACGCGCGATCGCCGCTGCCAGAGCGCCATGGGCCTTGAGCCAGGCGATGCCGGCGCGGGCGAGGGGCTGGGGGTCTATCCCGGGATGGCCTAAGCCGGCGAGCAGGCCGCGGCGGTCAAGCGTCTCGGGCGGCACGGCGCCGTGGCTTTCCAGCAGCACGGCCAGACGTTGCGCCGCCGCGTCGAGCTTGCGGTCGCGGGCCAGGGCGCGGCTGTAGGCGGCGATTGCCTCGGCCGGGCGCCGCGCGGCTTCCAATGCCATGGCATGGGCGAAATGAGCGCGGGGATTGCGCGGCGCTTCCTCGGCCAGGGCGGCGAGGCGCTGAAGAGCGCTGTCATCGCCGGCCTCGAGCGCGGTGACGGCGCCCGCGACGGCCTGGTCGATCATGGTTTTGCTGCGCGTGCTCATGGCCCGAATGTGCCACGTCCAGCGAAAAAGAGAAGGAGGCGATGGCATAACCATCGCCTCCAACGCGCCGAGGAGAGGTCCGGGGGGCCTACTCCTCGTCTGGGACGGCGGGTGTGGCCACCGCCGCCCCAACCGGGGGGTCTTATTGTCGTCTAGCGCCGATATTCCTCCGGCAGGAACCAGAGAGCGTCCTGTTCTCCGACGGCGTTGTGGCAGTCGGCGCAGAACTGGACCTTGGCCGAGCCGGCCCCGTTGGTGGTGCCGAACACGGTGCCGTTGGGCATCACCATCTGGTATTGCCAGTCTCCACTGCCGGCATTGAAGCCGGCCTCCATCTTGGTCATCAGGAAGAGGGGGCCGACCATGACCTGTCCCTTGCCGTTGACCGAGAAGCTGTCCTTGGCGAGCACCGTTCCGGCGGCCATGGTGCCGGCGTCCTCGTAGCCGCCATAGGCGTTGTTGTTCGAATAGTTGTTGACGTAGCGCCCGCCATGGGTGGCCGAGATATATGGCGAGGTGGCGAAGTTGGTCCAGCCGACATATTGCCGCCCGGCCATGATGCCCGAGCGGGCGTAGGCCGAGATCAGGTCCGACTTGGCGCAGCTGTAGGCGTCGCGCGCCTCGGCGTCCGTCAGCTCAGCACCGCCGCCGGCTCCGCAGGGACTGCAGGCGCCGCACGGATTGCACGGATTGCAGCCAGCCGCCGCACAGGGATTGCAGGGGCTGCATGCTGCCGCAGCACACGGATTGCACGGATTGCAGGCACCGCATCCTGCCGCCGCGCAGGGATTGCAGGCGCCGCATCCTGCCGCCGCGCAGGGATTGCAGGCGCCGCAAGGGCCGCAAGGATGACAGGGGTGGCAGGCCTTGGCGGCGCAGGGATTGCAGGCGATGCGCGGCACCACGCATTCGGTCGTGCCGACGCCGGCGCCACAGCCAGCCGCACCACAGGGGCCACAAGGACCGCAGGGGCCACAAGGGCCGCAGGCACCACAGCCGGCGGCGGCGCAAGGATTGCAGGCACCGCAGCCTGCCGCCGCACAGGGATTGCAGCCGCCGCAGGGATTGCAGGCGCCGCAGCCAGCGGCAGCGCAGGGATTGCACGCGCCGCAACCTGCTGCATCACAGGGATTGCATCCGCCGCAGGCGCCGCAAGGATTACAACCGCCGCAGGCGCCGCATGCCTTGCAAGCGGCGGCAGCACAGCCTCCGGCCTTGGCGCCGGTATCGGTACAGCCCGCCGTCGCCAGGCCGATGCCGATGACAAACGGCAAGACCGTGGTGGTGAGCAACCGGCTTCTGGTGGTGAATTGCATGGCGTAAATCTCCCCTCTCGCCCTCATCTCTCATTATTCTCATTACAAACCCTGCGCGGACGGTTGCCGAGTCAACTCTGTTCACGCCCGTGTGAGGGTTTGCCGCCGCAGATCAGCAACGGCACGTCTTGCCGCGTGGCGCGCGGCGCGTATACTCGGGCCACGTATTCCGCACACACAGGGTCGTATCCGCCGGGGCTTCTTGCCGGCGCGCCCATTTGCTTTACGGAGAGAACCATGCAGCTCAACAATCCGAGCCTGTTTCGCAGCCAGTGCTACATCGACGGCGAGTGGGTCGACGCCGACTCGGGTGGCACGTTCGAGGTCACCAATCCCGCCAATGGCGATGTGCTCGGCACGGTGCCCAAGATGGGCGCCGACGAGACGCGGCGCGCCATCGACGCGGCGAATGCCGCCTGGCCCGCCTGGCGCGCCCTGACCGGCAAGGAACGGGCACAGATCCTGCGCCGCTGGTACGACCTGATGCACGAGAACCTGGACGATCTCGGCATGATCATGACCTTGGAGCAGGGCAAGCCCCTGCCCGAAGCGAAGGGCGAGATCCACTACGCCTCGTGGTTCGTCGAGTGGTTCGCCGAAGAGGCCAAGCGGGCCTACGGCGAAGTGATTCCGGCGACCCTGCCCGACCGCCGTATCGTTTGCACCAAGGAGCCGATCGGCGTCGTCGCGGCGATCACGCCGTGGAACTTCCCCACCGCCATGATCACCCGCAAGGCCGCCCCGGCACTCGCCGCCGGCTGTCCGATCATCATCAAGCCCGCGTCCGCCACGCCCTACAGCGCGCTGGCCCTGGCCGTGCTTGCCGAGGAGGCCGGCATTCCCAAGGGCGTCTTCAACCTGATCACCGGCTCGGCCGGCGGCATCGGCGGCGAGCTGACCGGCAATTCGATCGTGCGCAAGATGTCGTTCACGGGTTCGACCGAGATCGGCAAGGTGCTGATGGCCCAATGCGCCGAGACCATCAAGAAGATGTCCCTCGAGCTTGGTGGCAACGCGCCGCTGATCGTCTTCGACGATGCCGATCTCGACCAGGCAGTGGCCGGCGCCATGGCGTCGAAGTACCGCAATGCCGGCCAGACCTGCGTTTGCGCCAATCGCATCCTGGTGCAGGACGGCGTCTACGACGAGTTCTCCAAACGCCTTGGCGAGGCGGTGGCCGGGCTCAAGGTCGGTGACGGCCTCGGTGACGGAATCACCCAAGGCCCGCTGATCGACATGGCGGCGATCGAGAAGGTCGAGGAGCACATCTCAGACGCGGTCGCCAAGGGCGCGGCGGTGGCTGCCGGTGGCGAGCGCCACGACATCGGCGGACAGTTCTTCCAGCCCACCGTGCTCACGGGCGTGACCGAGGACATGAAGATCGCCAGCGAAGAGACCTTCGGTCCGGTGGCGCCGCTCTTCCGCTTCGATAGCGAGGAAGAGGCGATCACCATGGCCAACAACACCGAGTTCGGCCTCGCCGCCTATTTCTTCAGCCGCGACATCGGCCGCATCTGGCGGGTTGCCGAGGCGCTCGAATACGGCATGGTCGGCATCAACGAAGGCATTCTGTCGACCGAGGTTGCACCGTTCGGCGGTGTCAAGGAATCGGGCATCGGCCGCGAAGGCGCCCGCGAAGGCATGCTCGAGTTCATGGAGACCAAGTACATGCTGATGGGCGCCATCGATAAGTAGCGCGCCTTGGCCTACGACTACGACCTGGTCACCATAGGTGCCGGCTCGGGAGGCGTCGCCGCCTCCCGGCGCGCCGGTGCCTATGGTGCGCGGGTGGCCATTTGCGAGGAGGGGCGTGTCGGCGGCACTTGCGTGCTGCGCGGCTGCGTGCCGAAGAAGCTGCTGGTCCATGCCTCGCATGTCCGCGAGGAGATCGAGGATGCGGCAGGTTACGGCTGGACCATTCCTGATGTGCAATTCGATTGGCCGACACTGATCGCCAACAAGAACACCGAGCTCGACCGCCTCGAAGGCATCTACAATTCCATGCTCTCCAATGCCAGCGTCGAGACCCTGGCGGGGCGGGGCGCGCTGGTGGATGCCCATACGGTCGAGGTCGGCGGCCGCAAGGTGACGGCCGAGCGCGTGCTGGTCGCCACCGGCGGCTGGCCCGAGGTGCAACCCTTTCCCGGCCAGGAATACGTCATCAGCTCGAACGAGGCGCTCGACCTGCCGGCCTTTCCGGAGCGCGTCGTCATCGCCGGCGGCGGCTATATCGCTGTCGAGTTCGCCGGCATCTTCAGCCAGCTCGGCGCCGAGGTAACCATCATCATCCGCGGCGATCACGTGCTGCGCGGTTTCGACCACGATCTGCGCCTGCATCTGGAAGAGGAGATGGCGCGCAGCGGCGTCACCGTCCGAGCCGGCTGCAAGGTCACCGAGGTGCGCCGGGACGGCAACGCCCATGCCGTGGATACCACCGATGGTGTGACCCTCGCCGCCGATGCGGTGCTGTTCGCCACGGGCCGCAAGCCCAATACGTCCGGTATCGGCCTGGCCGAAGCGGGCGTGGTGATGGCGGATAACGGCGCCATCGTGGTGGACGAGGACTTGCAGACGACGCAGCCGGGCATCTACGCCATCGGCGACTGCACCGACCGCAACAATCTCACCCCTGTCGCCATCGCCGAGGGCAGGGCCCTGGCCGAGACCTGGTTTAACGGCAATCCCCAGCGTGTCGATTATGCCGATATCGCCACGGCGGTATTCAGCCAACCGCCCATCGGCACGGTGGGGCTGACCGAGCAGGCGGCGCGGCTGGCTTTCCCGTCGATCGATATCTACCGCTCGGCCTTCCGCCCGCTGAAGAATACGCTCAGCGGCAATCCGGGGCGGACGATGATGAAGCTGGTGGTGGACCGCGACAGCGACCGCGTGCTCGGCTGCCACCTGATCGGTGCCGACGCGCCCGAGATCGTGCAGGGCATAGCCATCGCCCTTAAATGCGGCGCGACAAAAGCCCAGTTCGACGCCACAATGGCTATCCATCCCACGGCCGCGGAGGAACTGGTGACCATGTATATGCCTGTAGAATCTTAACTATTATCTTTAGAATATAACTGTAACACTCTGATATAAGGGCATATACGATGACGGAAAGGCCTAGGGGGCTGAAGTTCTGGGGCTGGGGTTACGCTGACGAGACGGTCGGTGACGACGAGGTCGGCGAAGTCGTGCAGCATGTCTTCGGCAAGCTCGGCGTGGCGCCGCCCGAGGCCGCGCCGGGGCCGCAACTTTCCGACATCGTGCTGGCGCCGCCGCGGGTATCCGTGCCGGCCGCCTTGCAGGATCTATGCAGCATCCATCCGCGTGACAGGGTGTCCCACACCTACGGCAAGTCGTTCATCGACTACGTACGCACCCTGAAGCGTGACTTCGCCCCGGCGCCCGATGTCATCGCCTACCCAGAGACCGAGCAGCAGGTTATCGATTTTCTCGACTGGGGCACCCAGCAAGGTCTGGCCGTGGTGCCCTTCGGGGCCGGCTCGTCGGTGGTCGGCGGCATCGAGCACGAAGACCATGGCAGCGATCGCGGCAGGCTGACCATAGACCTGCGCAAGCTGGACCAGGTGCTGGAGGTCGACAAGACGTCACGCGCGGCGCGCATTCAGGCCGGCATATTCGGCCCGGCGCTCGACGCCGCGCTGAAGCCCCACGGGCTGACCCTGCGACACTTTCCGCAATCCTACGAGTTCTCCACGCTGGGAGGGTGGATCGCCACACGCTCGGGCGGCCATTACGCCACGCTCTATACCCATATCGACGATTTCGTCGAAAGCCTGCGCACGGTAACGCCCGCCGGCATCATGGAGTCGCGGCGTCTGCCGGGCTCCGGGGCAGGGCCCAGCCCGGATCGCTTGATGATCGGCTCCGAGGGCATTCTCGGCATCATCACCGAGGCCTGGATGCGCTTGCAGGACCGGCCCACCTTCCGCGCCGGCACCGCCGTGCAGTTCGACGACTTCCACAAGGCGGCAGAGGCCGTGCGCGCGGTCTCACAAGCCGGGTTGTTCCCCAGCAACTGCCGGCTGGTCGATGCCAACGAGGCGGCCATGAGCCGGGCCGGCGACGGCAGTGCCCATTTGATGGTGCTGGCCTTCGAATCGGCGGATCACGAGGTCGGGCCGTGGATGGACCGGGCGCTGGAATGCGCTTTCGACCATGGCGGCAGCGTGCCTGAGGAGAGCGGCGGCGAGGGGCACAAGTCTGGGGCGGCGGGGCGCTGGCGAAACGCCTTCATGCGCATGCCCTATTACCGCGACGCGGTGATCTCGCGCGGCGTCATCCAGGACACCTTCGAGACCTCAATCACCTGGGACCGCTTTGCCGAGTTCCACGCCAATGTCAAAGCGGCGGCCGAGGATGCCATCCGGCGTGTGACCGGCCATGAGGGCCTGGTGACCTGCCGCTTCACCCACACCTATCCGGACGGCCCGGCGCCCTATTTCACCTTCCATGCCCTGAGCAATGTGAATGTCATGCTGGAGCACTGGAAGGAGATCAAGCAGGCGGCATCGGAAGCGCTGATAGCCAATGGCGGCACGATTACGCATCACCACGCCGTCGGCCGCGACCATCGTCCCTGGTACGAGCAGCAACGCCCCGAGTTGTTCGCCGATGCGCTTGCCGCGGCAAAGCATCGTCTCGATCCCGACAGCCTGTTGAACCCCGGTATCCTGATCGACCCCGAGCACTACGAGCAAAAAGCCAAGCGGGTCGAGTTGTGAAATATAGCGTCTGCAGCGGCGTTCTGCCCGAGCTCAAGCCGGAAGAGATCGTCGAGGTTCTGGCGCGGCACGGCTATGACGGCGTCGAGTGGCGGGTCAATGGCGAGTACCATTTTCCCAAGGCGACCATCGACACCGAAGCGCCCCGCATCAAGGCGTTGTGCGATGCGCGGGGCATTGCCGTGGCCAGCCTCACCACCTTCGTCGAGCCCGACGATGACGACGACATCCGCCGCATGATCGCCGGCGCCCAGGGCATGGGCTGCGAGCGTTTCCGCTTTTTCAGCGGGCGCTACGACAAGGCGCTCGGTTACCGCGCCATTCTCGATGCCACCAAGGCGAAGCTTGCCAATGCCCAGCACCTGCTCGACGGCAGCGGCGTCAAAGGGTTGATCGAGGTCCATTTCGGCACCATCGCCTGCAGCCCGGCAACCGCCCGCGAGCTGGTCGGCGAGTGCGATCCCGGCCTTATCGGGGTGATCTGGGATCCCGGCAACATGGTAATCGAAGGCAGCATGGATTTGCAGATGAGCGTCGATATTCTGGGCGAATACATCGACCACGTGCACGTCAAGAACACGCGCTGGGAGCCGCTCGAGGACGGCACGTGGCGCTGGCGCTTCGACGAGCTGGCCGAAGGCACGCTGGATTGGGGCGAGGCCATCGCCGGGCTCAAGCGCATCGGCTATGACGGCTACCTATCGTTCGAGAACCTCTACCGCGTGCCGGTCAAGCACCGCGGCTTCATCGGCGAAGACCTGACTGTCGGCTCCGATTCGATCCGCGACGTCGACCAGCGCCTGGCCGACGAGCTGGCCCATACCAAGGCGCTGGTCGCCGAGGCCGGCGCCACATAATCGGTGACAGTTACCTATTATTCGTGGATTTTTTTTGAAACATCAATAGCTTATAAGGCTACGCCCATCATCGCTATAGCTACGGATTTCATAATACATTGATATTAAATGGAAATACGTCTAAGAATAGGTAACTGTCACAAATTTCATAGCTGGGTCTAGAAGGTCATGGCGCTGGGTTCGCCGGCGGCTTCCATGCGGGGATGCGCCGTGATCTCGTCGAGCATGGGCTCGGAGACGTGGATGTCGACCAGCTCGAGGGTGTTGCGGATACGCACGATGCGCGTCGCCATGGGATCGGTGTTGTGCAGGGTCTTGACCGCTATGCGCACCGCCGCATCGCCGTCCTTCATGGTCAGGGGTATCTTGGCGCTTTCGAGATAGCTCGAGGTCACGACGTTGGAGAGCGTCACGCTGAGGTCGGTGCGGTCGTAGAGGCGCTGGGTGATGACGTCGGCGCTGGCGAAACCCGTGGCATTGCCCTTGGTGGCGTCGTTGAGGTCGAGCAGCACCATCTTGCGCACCCGCGGCTTGTCGAAGCCCTCGGCGCCGCGTGCGTTGCGCCCGGTGACGTTGGGGTCGGCGCCGGAGCCCGAAATGTTCTTGCCGATCTCGTCGACCACCAGCACGTCGATATCGTCAATCATGAGCCGCGCCATGAGCTCTTTCGAGCGCGCCTGCAGGGCCGATTCCCGCTCGAACAGCCCATCGGGCGTCATCGCCTCGACGATGGCGGTGGTGTCGAAGGCATCCTCGACCAGCCCGATACCGAAGAGGAACGGGATGCGGGCCATGAGCACCGATGCCGCGTGGGGAATGGCGCTGCCGAAATCGTCCATGGAATAGCCGCCATGGATGGCGCTGGCGCCGGCGATTTTGCCCATGCCGATGATCATCATCTTCTGCACGCCGCTCTCGACCGGGCCGCGATAGCTGGTATGGGGCTTGACCCGGTTGATGACCACCACGCCGTCGGCCGCGTGGGCGTATTTGTCCATATGGATGGGGATGCCCTGGTCTGTCTCGGCCACCACCACGGTCTCCATGGTGGCGCGCACGGGCGCACCGATTTCCGACTCGCTGACGCCATAGCCCGCCAGCAGGCCGGCCTGGGCTTCGGCATCGCCGCCGCCATGGCTGCCCATGGCCGGAAAGACGAATGGCTCGGCGCCGCGCGCCTTGAGCTCGGCCACCAGGGCCTTGACGGCGATATCGATATTGGCGACTCCGCGGCTGCCGACGCCGATGGCGATGCTGGCGCCGGGCTTTACCGTGGCGCTGATTTCCGCCCGTGCCACCTGCTCCCTGACCGCGCCGGCGACATCCGCGATGGTGTGGCGCTCGAAATGCTGGCGCGCCGGCAGCATGCGGGGCAGGGCGAAATCGATGCCGCCGGGAATATTGATCTTCACGTCGGATAGCATGCGCTTTCTCCTTCAGGTCGCAGGCGGCGTATATAGCATGTCGCGGGCATCGGTTGCTGGCGGCAGCGCGCTATATTACTGTTCGCCGCCGTTACGCCTAGTGGGGCCTGAGAGGGGAGATTAGCGAGTGCAGCGAAATTCGTTCAGCCTATGGCGGGTTTTCCGCATCGAGGCACACCATCAGCTGTTGCTGAAATGGATGGTGATGGCGGCCGTGGCCGGATTCGCCTTCTTCATTGCGGCGGCCTATGGCCTGGTCGAGGAGGTCTTCAGCGTCGACCGGACCTACATTTCTCTCACCATCACGCTGCTCTTCCTCTTGACGAGCATTCATTGCCTGCTGCGCACGGTGTTCATCTCGCGGCAGCTGCATGTGGCCGGAGAAACGGGCCGCATGATCGCGAATGCGCCGCACGGCTTCGCGGTAGACGGCGCAGAGGTGCGTCTCGGCAGCGACCAGACCCTGCCCGGCGGCGTGCTGGCCGAGCATGTGCGCGACCTCGTGCTCAAGGCGCGCACCAAGCCCGGGCGGCTCGACCAGACGCTGCTGCTCAAGGCCTTCGAGGAAAAGCTGCACGGCGCCCAGGCCATCGGCTTTTTCATCTCCGAGACCCTGCTGCGGCTAGGCCTGCTGGGCACGGTCATCGGCTTCATCTTCATGCTGGCGCCGCTGACCAGCGTGCAGACCATCGACGTGGCCCAGATGCGAGAGGTGCTGGCCTCCATGTCCGGCGGCATGGCGGTGGCGCTCTACACCACGCTGTGCGGCCTGGTCGGCGGCATTCTGCTCAAGCTGCAATATTATTTCCTCGACGGCGCCACAGAGGAGCTGGTGGCGACGGTGACCGAGATCACGGAAGTCTATGTGGTGCCGGTGCTGGAAGCGCCTGCGATGGAGGTTGCCCATGCTGCGGAGTAACCGCCGCCGCGATACCACAGAGGCCTTCACGGACCTGCTGTTCAACGCCCTGCTCGGATTCGTCTTCATGTTCGCCGTAGCGGTGATCTTCATGAACCCGATCGCCAAGACCGGCGCCATCGAGACCAAGGCCGAATACATCATCACCGTCACCTGGCCCGAGGGAAATCCCTCCGACGTCGATACCTGGACCCAGGATCCGGCCGGCAATCTTACCTGGTACGCCGCCAAGGAAGCCGGGCTGATGCATCTCGACCGCGACGATACCGGCACCACGCGCGACATTCTCACCATCAACGGCGTCACGGTGGAGAATCCGCTGAACCAGGAGATCGTCTCGATCCGCGGCATCGTGCCGGGCGAGTGGACGGTCAACATCCAGATGTACGCCTATGACCCCACCGGGCTCGACGAGGCCTCGGCGACCGATCCGCCGGTGCCCGTGACCGTCAAGGTCGAGAAGATCAATCCGGTGGTCCGCGTGGTGTTCTACGACACCCTCATCCTGCGCGGCCAGGGCGACGAGGTGACCGCGGTGCGCTTCACCATCCAGCAGAACGGCGATGTGGCGGACATCAACCAGCTTCCCAAGAAGCTGTTCCGCGCCACCTGAGGCCTGCGCTATGGAAAACGATACCGTTCGGCCGCGGCGCAGCCTGATCTTCGCCCCCGGCAACAAGCCCGAGATGTTCCCCAAGGCGCTCAAGACCGGCGCCGATATCGTCACGGTCGATCTGGAGGACGCCGTCGCGCCCGAGCACAAGGACGATGCGCGCGGCAAGACCTTGGCCTTGTTCGAAAGTGCCCAGGCCGATGACGGCATCGAGCGCATCGTGCGCATCAACTGCCTGCGCACGCCGGAGGGTCTGCGCGATGTGCTGGCTATCCTCGACAGCGAGACGCCGCCGCCGGCGCTGATGCTGACCAAGGTCAAGACGCCGGACGAGGTGCGCCTGCTCGACGAATTGCTGGGCAGTGGCCGCCACGCGCAAATCCGCTTCCACGTCATCATCGAGACCAATGACGGGCTCGATGCGGCATACGGGATCGCACGCTCGTCGCCGCGTATCGACTCGCTGCTGTTCGGCGCCGTCGACATGGCGGCAGAGCTGCGCACCGAAGTGAGCTGGGAGACCCTGCTCTATACGCGCTCGCGCCTGGTCCACGCGGCGGCGGGTGCCGATGTGGATCTGATCGACGTGCCCTTCCTCGATCTCGATGACCAGGCCGGGCTGGAGGCCGAGGCCAAGGCCTGCGCGGCGCTTGGTTTTACGGGCAAGGCGGCGATCCATCCCAAGCAGATCCCCGTCGTCAATGCCGTGTTCAGCCCGAGCCCAGAAGACCTGGAGCGGGCGCGGCGCATTATCGATGCCTTCGAGACAGGCAATAGCGGCCTGGTGGTGATCGACGGCAAGCTGATCGAAAAGCCGGTCTTGCGCTCCATGTACCGCATGGTCGCGATCGCCGAGCGCATCGCATGAGAGGCTAGAAAGTGGCACCGGACTCAAACACGCTCATGCTCGGCGAGATAGAGCTGGTCGGCGCCTATGTGGTGGTGGCGACACTGCTGCTCACCATCGCCATCTGGAACCGCCAGCGCTGGTGGATCCGGGCCACCGCCATCACCATCACCTTCGCCTTCTTCTTCATCTCCTGGGTCTCGGTGCGCAATCTGCTCGGCTGGCCGACGGAACAGGATCTGCCGGACCGCTTCGAGCTGCTTTTCGCCACGGTGCAGGAGCCGGACGAGGTCATGCGCACGCCCGGTGCCATTTATGTCTGGGCCATGACCCTGCCGGGCGAGGGCACGGTTTCCGAGTCCGATATCTATAATCCGGCGATGTTCGACACCCGCGTCGGCGCCGAGCAGATGCCGCGTTCCTACAAGCTGCCCTATGACCGCACCACCCATCGCGAGATGCATGAAGCTGTCATCAAGATCGTTCAGGGCACGCGCCAAGTCGGCGTCACCGACCGCAAGCCGAAAAAGCCCGGCGAAAGCGAGGACCAGTCCGAATTCAGCTTCTACGACCGCCCCGACCCCATCCTGCCGCCCAAGGCGGGCGAGCCTTAGGGACTGCACACCGCTGCATCTCGGTATTATTTGTTGGTGCTCGGCTGGTTCGGCTTACCTTTAAAGCGGGAAGAGAAGGTAGGGAAAGACGGTGACGAGCAATCGGCGCGAGGCTGTGCCTGCCGGCGACGATGCGCAATTCCTTGAAATCCTGAAGAACTGGAATCAGGGAATTGCGATCCGACAGGGCGAAAAGATCGTATTCGCCAATCAGGCGTTTGCGGATATGTGCGGCTTCGAGTCCCCACAGGAAATTCTGTCACTTGACTCGGCGCTCCTGCTCATTGCCGAACACGAACGAGAACGCGTGACCCGATACTTTACGGCCCGCGTCATCGGTGGGGATGCTCCGGTTTGTTATGAGATAGAGTTCCTGCGCAAGGGTGGCTCGCGATGGTGGGCTGAGAACCGGGCTCAGATCGTCAGCTGGAACGGTGCGCCCGCCGTGATGATGGGCATATACGACATCAGCGAGCGCAAACGCACGGAAGCGGCGCTGCGCGAGAGCGAAGCGCGATTCCGGGATTTCGCGGAAGTCGCATCCGACTGGTATTGGGAAACTGATACTGAGCACCGCTTCAAAGACTATGCCATCTACGAGTCCGAATCTGCCTCCAACCCGGATTGGAGCCACACGCTCGGCAAGACCCGCTTGGAGATGCGGCCTGACGACGATACCGACGACGAAAAATGGCAGCGCCACCGTGCTGACCTGGAGGCGCGCAGGCCATTTCGCAATTTCATGTACAGATTGCGCGACGGCCACCGCGGCTACCGGCACGTCAAGATTAGCGGCCGACCAGTTTACGATGCGGCAGGGAGTTTTATCGGCTATCGTGGCACCGGTTCCGACATCACCATGCTGCGCCAGCGCGATGAAGAGCTGAAGCGGAGCGAACAACGCTTCCGCAATCTCGTCCAGGGTTCCATCCAGGGCGTCGTCGTGCACCGCGGCGGCGAGGTCGTGTTTGCCAACCAGGCTATGGCCGACATATTCGGCTATGACCATCCCGACGAAATAATGTGCACCGAGACCCTGGAATCGCTGGTCTTGGGAAGCGACATGGAGAGAATGCGGGGCTATAGCCGGGACCGATTGCTCGGCAAGCCCGCGCCGAGCCAGTACGAGTTTAGGGCAAAGCGCAGGGATGGCACCCCGATATGGCTCGAGACCCGTCCAGCGTTGGTCGATTGGGAAGGCTTGCCGGCCACCCAATTCGTCATGTTCGATATCACGGACCGGAAAGTCGCCGAGGCTGAGGTGCGCAGGAGCAATGCGCGCTTCCGCGATCTGCTCGAGGAGTCCAATCAGGGCATCGGCATTAGGCAGGACGACAAGGTCGTTTTCGCCAACCAGGCCCTCGCGGATCTCTTCGGCTATGACAAGCCCGAGGAAATGCTCGCTTTGGAGTCGGTAGAGGCGCTGCAGGCGCCGCAAGAGTCCGAGCGCATCCGCGCCTATAAGGAATTGCGGGAGAAAGGGCTCGAGGCGCCGCCGCAATACGAATATCGCGGCCGCCACAAGGACGGCTCGATCATGTGGTTGGAGAACCGCGTCCAGAAAGTGATCTGGAACGGCCGTCCCGCCATCCTCGGCATGACCACGGATATCGGTGCCCGAAAGCGTGCCGAAGACGCCTTGAACCGGGCCTATGACCAAATGGAGGTCAAGGTCGAGGAACGAACCCAGGAACTCAGGCGAGAGGTCGACGAGCGCAAGCAAGCCGAACAGGCACTGCGCGAGAGCGAGGAACGGTTTCGCCAATTCTTTGAGAAGTCGCCAACGGCGATGCGGGTGGTCGACTTCTCGTCCGCCAAGACCTACCTCGCCGACCTGACGGTCGATAGCGACGACTTGTTGGCGTGGCTGCACGGCCACCCGGAGGTGCTGGAGGAGTATGCTGAGGGTCACGGTGCAATCCGATCCCACCCGCCTTAAGCAGGTCTTCCTCAACGTCCTTTCCAACGCCGTGAAGTACAATCGCCCTGACGGGACAGTCACCGTCGATGCCGCAGCCACCGACACCGGCATGATGCGGTTCAGCATCGCCGATACCGGGCCGGGCATTGCCGCCGAAAAGCACGACGAGGTGTTTCGCCCGTTTTCGCGCCTCGGCGCGGAGGCTTCGACGATCGAGGGCGCGGGCATCGGGCTGACCATCAGCCGCCAGCTCGTCGAAAGCATGGGCGGCAGGCTCGACTTCGACAGCACCCTCGGCGAAGGCAGCACGTTCTGGTTCGAGGTTCCCCTCATCGAACAGCAGCCGTCGTCCTGAAAACATTCGTGAGCCCCTACGCATTCGCCACCATGTTCCCCAGCCTGTCCGCCTACCTGGCAGGCCTGCGACCGAAGCGGCGGGAGGAGTGAGGTTGCCCTGCGCCTGGGCGGCGCGCTGGGGACGAGGGCGGGCGGCGGCGATCCTCGAACGTTAGGCATGTCCCTGAAGCTGCCCGATAGATTCAGGCCGGGAGTTGGGGCAAAGGCCGTCGAAAAGGAGAGTTTGGTCGGGAATACGCCTTATTTCAGACTTTCTTGGGCGAATTCGGCTTAAGGTACTTTTAGCCGAGGCTGTTCTCTAACTCGGGGATCTGAGTCAAGCTCTCCTTGATGTGCCTGCCGGGGTCACTGTTCTCTTCGCAGTAGAGGCTGTGCCCTCTGCATGATGGCGTTGGAGGACGGGTTCCCAAACGACAGCGCGCGTTCGAGAAGTAACTTGTTGGGTCTCAGCTCATTCGGGTTACTTTCTGTATGAATGTCGTGTGAAAGGGTGCGGCCGTGGCGGTCAAGCGACATACAGCGATATCTGGGTACGGCAACGCAGAACTCCTTGAAGTCCTGGGAAGCTGGAGTCAGGGAATCGCGATCCGCCAGGGTGAGCGGTTCGTCTTCGTCAACCAGGCCTTTGCTGAGATGTGCGGCTATGACTCACCAGAAGCGGTTCTACGCCTCAGTTCGGCAATTCTAGTCGTTGCCGAAGACGATCGCGAGCGGGTATCTGGATATTTTGGGGCCCGCGTCAGAGGAGAGGACGCTCCCGAATGTTACGAGCTGAAATATGTTCGCAGGGATGGCTCCTTTTGGTTCGCGGAGCACCTAGCCCAAGACGTGCTCTGGCACGGCGAACCTGCCGTTTTGAGTGCCGTGAACGATATTACCCAACGCAGGCATGATGATGACAGGTTGAAAGAAAACCAACAGAGGTTCAAGGACTTCGCCGAATCGGCGGCTGATTGGTTTTGGGAAACCGATAGCCAACACCGGTTCAAGCGGTTCGCGGGACAGAGCGACAGGGGCGATCGCGACCTCGGCAAGACACGCTTTGAATTGCGCCTGCCCGATGACGTGGATGACGAGAATTGGCGGGCCCACCACGCGGACTTGGCGGCTCACCGACCTTTCCGGGGGTTCGAATTCGAGCGTAATTCCGCCGACGGAACCAGACAGTACATTCGCGTAAATGGCGTGCCACTATTTTCCAACGCGGATGAATTTTTGGGTTACCGCGGCACCGCGAGTAACATTACCGAGAGCAAACGACGTCAACGGGAGCTTGAACACGCCAAGGATGCGGCCGCCAGGGCAAACCGGGCGAAGTCGGAATTTCTGTCGTCGATGAGCCATGAGCTGCGGACACCTCTCAATGCGATCCTTGGATTCGGGCAATTGCTGCGCGACTATTCAGACGATCCGCTGACAGCGGAGCAGGAGGCCTATCTGGAGCAGATGCTCGATGGTGGGCAGCACTTATTGGGTTTGGTCAACGAAGTTCTCGATCTTTCGAAGATAGAATCAGGCGACTTTGACCTGTCTTTGGAGGCGGTAGATCCTTCGGCCATAATACGAGAGAGTTTGCGGCTTGTGCAGCCACTCGCTGACGAGCGTGGCATCGCCATCATCAATGATGCGGACATTGAGTCGGGCCTGCGGGTGAAAGCCGATGCGGGCAGGCTCAAACAGGTCCTCCTCAATATCCTTTCTAATGCTGTCAAATACAACAGCGACAAGGGAACGGCGTCCGTCAATGCAGCCGAGACGCACTTCGCTATGCTGCGGATCAACGTCTCCGATACCGGACCGGGGATTGCCGACGAAAAGCGCGACGAGGTATTTCGCCCGTTTTCGCGTCTCGTTGCCAAGGCATCAAAAATTGAGGGCACAGGCATCGGCCTGACCATCAGCAGACAGCTGATCGAAAGCATGGGCGGCAGGCTCGACTTCGACAGCACCCTCGGCAAAGGAAGCACATTCTGGATCGATGTTCCGCTCGCCGAGCCTAAGGCAGCATCCTCTGGAGACGTGTGACTCAGTGCCGGATCGTCGCGAACGTGTCTTGGGGGTGCTTCGTGAATGGGCTCCACCGCCGCCGAATCGAGAATCATGAAAGCGCTGTTGGAGGAGCTGAAGTAGGTCGCCGTGGCGGCGACCGCAAACGCCTCTTGTGGGTCTACCATCGGAATCCTTGAGGAAACGGTTGTTGTTGCGCGGTGGGTATGTGCGTGAACTCGCGCCAGCGAGTTATCCACATATCCACGGCGGTGGCGATTTTCTCATGCAGCAGGTGGCGTGAGTAGCGAACAGCGGCTAACCTGGATTTGACGGGGGTGTGGCTGTTTGGGTCAGTGGCCCGGCATGCCGGGCTCACTCCTTGTGAATTGCCGCCCCCGTCACCTGCATCATCCGAGGGGTCCACCGGGATGGTGCCAATCGTTCGCGATCGTGGCTCTGCAGGTAGACGAGACCGACGGATGATCTTCCGCCGATCCTGTTTACCGAAGGAGCGATCCATGCTGAGCCCCCAGTCCATGCAATTGCGTGTCGGCGTCGATGTCGGCGCGCAGCGTCATCATATTGCCGTCGGCCTCACGGATGGCAGTCTGCTCGACGAGTTCGAGATCCCGCATACGGCCGAAGGGTTTGGAGATTTCTTTGCCCGGATCGAGGGACACGCCAAGCGACATCGCTTTCCAATCTCCGTTGCCATGGAAGGCTACAATGGTCATGTCCGGCAGCTCGATAGCCTGGTGCGGGCAGGGGGCTGGCGCTTGTTCAACGTCAACAATCTCAAGCTCGCCCGCTTCAAGGAGATCTTCCCGGCGGCCGCCAAGACCGATCGCATCGACTCGGCCAAGACGCTCGAGCTTTTCCAGCTGCGTGATCACCTGCCGATGGCCCGCGATGTCCTGCAAGAGGTCATGGCAACGCCGAAGGAGAGCAACATCCTCAAGCGCCTGTCGCGACGTCGGCGGCGGTTGGTGGGTGAGCGCGCACGCGTTCTCCAATCCATGCAGGCCGATATGCATGCGGTGTGCCCGGGGCTCTTGGCGATCACGCGGGACGCCGGCAATCGTTGGTTCTTGAACTTTCTCACCTGCCGCAACGATATCCGCAAGCTCGCCCGCGTGCGCCGGGCCAGCCTGCTCAAGGTACCCTGCATCGGTGAGCATTTCGCCGCCGCCATCCAGGCATGGCAGGCATCAGCCTATTTCAGCGACGATGCCGGCCTGGTCAGCGACATGATCCTGCAAGATGCGAAACGGATCCTTGAGCTGGGCCGGCAGATCAAGGCTCTGGAAGACCAGATGGCGCCGGTCATTGCCGCCTCCACAATCGGCCGGCAGATCATTTCAATGCCCGGATTCGGCCCCGTCAGCACAGCCGAGCTGGCTGGGGAGATCGGCACCATCGAGCGCTTCCGCAACGAGGCCAGCCTGGCCTTGTATCTCGGCATGGCAGCCCTCGATAACAGCTCAGGTAAGTTCCGAGGCTCGAAGCCACCGAAGCATGTCAATGCCCGCGCCAAGGCGGCGATGATGGTTGGCGTCGATCATCATCGCAAGCGCGTTGCCCAGTCCCAGCGCTATTACGAGCGCAAACGCACTGAGGGCAAGAAGCATAATCAGGCCATCCGAGCCCTTGGCCGCCATCTCTGCCGTGTCATCTTCAAGATGCTTAGCGAAGAGCGCCCATACCGCATCGAACCCTGATAGCAATTCCGGAAATTAGCGCTTCAAATTTCCAGCGGGATGTTCTCGCCCGGATCACCTGCGGCCTGATCATGTCGGTCGGCTGTCCCCTCGATATCGGACTAAATTCACGCGTTCCGCCGACATGACCGGTAACCGCCAGGCGGGAGCCGGGATTTCCCCATCATGTGCGGATCAAAAGGCTTCGCGCATCGCGGGCTTGGCGCTGTCGGGGCGCAGGCCGTAGCCGCGGCCCAGGAAAGGCTTGGCCTGAGCGGGTTTCCGGGTGTATACGCCCCATTCCGCATACGTGATTCGCTGGAGGATGACATGTCGGGACCCTGGTCGCCCGAGAGCTGGCGCGACTTCGAGATACGGCAGCAGCCGGTCTATCGGGACGGTGCGGCCAAAGCCGCCGCGGAGGCCAAGCTTGCCAAGTCGCCGCCGCTGGTCTTTGCCGGCGAGGCGCGCGAACTCGAGGCACGCCTCGGCGAGGTGGCCGAAGGCCGCGCTTTCCTGTTGCAGGGCGGCGATTGTGCCGAGGCCTTCGCCGAGTTCCACCCGGACCATATCCGCGACACCTTCCGGGTGCTGCTGCAAATGGCGGTGGTGCTGACCTATGGCGCCGCGCTGCCGGTGGTCAAGGTCGGCCGCATGGCGGGCCAGTTCGCCAAGCCGCGCTCGGCCGGCACCGAGACCCAGGACGGCGTCGAGCTGCCGAGCTATCGCGGCGACATCATCAACGGCATCGAGTTCGACGCGGCCTCGCGCGAGCCCGACCCGGAGCGCATGATCCAGGCCTATTCCCAGGCCGCCGCCAGCCTCAACCTGCTGCGTGCCCTGGCCCAGGGCGGCTATGCGGACCTGCATCAGGTGCACCGCTGGAACCTCGGTTTCGTCGCCGACAGCGCGCAAGGCGAGCGCTACCGCGACCTCGCCGAGCGCATCAGCGAGAGCCTGTCTTTCATGGAGGCCTGCGGCATCAATGCGGACACGGTGCAGCAACTCCGCCAGACAGACTTTTTCACCAGCCATGAGGCGCTGCTGCTTGGCTACGAGCAGGCTCTGACCCGTGTCGATAGCACCACCGGCGGCTGGTACGACTGCTCGGCCCATATGCTGTGGATCGGCGACCGCACGCGCGATCCCGACCATGCCCATGTCGAATTCCTCAAAGGCGTTGGCAATCCGCTCGGCATCAAGGTCGGCCCGACCAGCGATCCCGACACGGTGATGCGCCTGGTCGATGCGCTCAACCCGGAAAACCGCCCCGGGCGCCTGACACTCATCTCGCGCATGGGCTCCGACAAGGTGCAGGAGCTGCTGCCGCCCTTGCTGCGGCGGATCAAAGCCGAGGGCCGCTCCGTGGTCTGGTCGTGCGATCCCATGCACGCCAATACCGTCAAGTCGTCGTCGGGCTACAAGACGCGCCCCTTCGACCGGGTGCTGGCGGAGGTGAAGGGCTTTTTCGCCGCCCACGATGCGGAGGGGACCTATGCCGGCGGCGTGCATTTCGAGATGACCGGGCGCGACGTCACAGAATGCATCGGCGGCGCCCAGGCCATCAGCGACGAGGACCTGTCCGATCGCTACCACACCCATTGCGACCCGCGCCTCAACGCCTCGCAGAGCCTGGAGCTGGCCTTCCTCATTGCCGAAGAGCTGAAGGGCCGGCGCCTCGACAAGGCCGCCGTGGCGGCGGAGTAAGGGCCATGGACCTCGGACTCAAAGGCCGCAAGGCCATCGTCTGCGCCTCCAGCCGCGGCTTGGGGCGGGCCTGCGCGACAGCGTTGGCGCAAGACGGCGTCGACGTGGTGATCAACGGCCGCGACGAGGCCGTGGTGGCGGGTACGGCCGAGGCGATCGCCGCCATGACCGGTGTTGCGGCAACGCCCGTGGTTGCCGATCTCGATACGGAAGAAGGCAGGGCCAAGCTGCTCGAGGCCTGTCCCGCGCCCGACATTCTGGTCAACAACAATGGCGGACCGCCGCCCGGCAGCTTCCGCGACTGGCAGCGCGAGGCGTGGGATGCCGGCATCACCGCCAACATGATGACGCCGATCGAGCTCATTAAGGCCACGGTCGACGGCATGATCGAGCGCCGCTTCGGGCGCATCGTCAACATCACCTCGGTTGCCGTGCGCATGCCGTTTCCGGGACTGGCCATGTCGAGCGCGGCGCGCTCCGGCCTGACCGGTTTCGTCGCCTCGCTGTCGCGCGAAGTCGCGCCCTATAACGTCGCCGTCAACAATGTGCAGCCCGGCCTGTTCGAGACCGACCGCCTTGCCGTCGGCATCAAGGGCGCGGCCGAGGCCCGCCAGCAGAGCGTCGAGGCGGTGCGCGGCAGCATGCTCGCCAACATCCCCGCCGGGCGCTTCGGCGATCCGGACGAACTGGGCCGCGCCTGCGCCTTTCTGTGCAGCGCCCATGCCGGTTTCATCACCGGCCAGAACCTGTTGCTGGACGGTGGACACTTCCCCGGAGCGTTCTGAGGCCGGCGGCAGCGTCGGCGAAGGCGAGGGCTCGGAGCGCGAGGGCTTCGAGGCCGCGGTGGCGCGTCGCACCGACCACTATTTCAAACGCACGCGCGAGATCGTGCATGCCCATGGCGACATGCGCGTCACCTATGCCATTTTCATGCGCCGCCCGGTCATATTCTGCCCGCGCCTTGCCGTGGATTGGCTGCAGGTGGCGGCACGCGAGCGCGATTGCGCGCTCGACATCGAGCTTTGCTTCG
This sequence comes from uncultured Rhodospirillaceae bacterium, assembly GCA_964408735.1. Lineage (GTDB taxonomy): Bacteria > Pseudomonadota > Alphaproteobacteria > UBA7887 > UBA7887 > UBA7887. The sequence goes on from CAYPAX010000004.1 coordinate 37,251, forward strand.
AGGAAGGCGCCTGGGTCGGCGCGGGCGAGCCGCTGCTGCATATCAGCGGGCCGCTCAGCGCTCTGGTCGATCTCGAGACGCTCTATCTGCAGCGCCTCGGCCCGCCCTGCGTCGCCGCCTACAACGCCTTCACCATGTGCGCCGATCTGCCCAAGGTGCGCTTCCTGGCCATGGATGCGCGCCACTGCGCCGGCGACGAGATGGCGGGTATGATGGCCTATGCCGCCTCCGTCGGCTCGCGCAAGGCACAGGAGGAGGCGGGGGCGGTCGGTTTCATCGGCAATGCCAATGATGCGACGGCGCATTATTTCGGCAACGAGCATGGCCTCGGCACCATGCCGCATGCGCTGATCGGCTATGCCGGCTCGACCCTGCGCGCGGCCGAGATGTTCCACGACACTTATCCCGACGAGCCGCTGACGGCGCTGGTCGACTATTTCGGCCTGGAGGTGACGGATTCCCTTGCCGTGGCCGGGCGCTTCCCCGAGCTGGCGGCGGCCGGCCGCTTGCGGGTGCGCATCGACACCCATGGCGGGCGCTTTGCCGAAGGGCTCGACACTGCCAAGTCCTACGCCGCGCTCGAGCGCCACGTGCCGCAGGCCACGCGCACCTATCGCAGCGAGGAGGAGTTGCGCTGGCTGGTCGGCACCGGCGTCAGCGCCGCGGCGGTGCACCACTTGCGCGACGCTCTCGACGAGGCCGGCTTTCCGGCCGTGCAGATCATTGCCAGCTCGGGCTTCAATCCGGGCAAGTGCAAGGTCTTCGCCAGCGTCGATGCGCCGGTGGATATCGTCGGCACCGGCTCCTTCCTGCCCGAGACCTGGCCCGAGACCTACGCCACCGCCGATATCGTCGAATATGACGGCAGGCCGGTGGTCAAGGCAGGCCGCGAATTTCTGCTGCGGAGCCGCGAGCCGTGAGCCAAAGCCTTGCCATTGCCCTTGCCCAGATCAACCCGACCGTCGGCGATATCGAGCGCAACGCCGAGCTGATCCGCGCCAGCCGGGCCGAGGCCGCGAAGCTCGGCGCCGACCTGGTGGTCTATCCGGAGCTCACCATCACCGGCTATCCGCCCGAGGATCTGGTGCTGCGCCCGGCCTTCCAGGAGGCGGCTGAAGACATGGTCGAGACCCTGGCGGCCGAGACCGCGGACGGCGGCCCGGGGCTGCTGATCGGCACGCCGTGGCGCGAGGACGGCAAGCTCTACAACGCCGCCGCCCTGCTCGATGGCGGCGAGATCGTGGCCCGGCGCTACAAGCACGATCTGCCCAATTACGGCGTCTTCGACGAAGTGAGGGTGTTCGAAGCCGGAGGTTTGGCCGGCCCCGTCGCGTTTCGCGGTTTCCGCCTCGGTGTGTTGCTGTGCGAGGACATGTGGTTCCCCGAGGTGGCCGAGACCCTGGCGGAATCCGGCGCCCAATTGCTGCTCACCCTCAACGGCTCGCCCTACGACCTGGGCAAGGAGGATACGCGCCTCGGTTATGCCGTCGCCCGCGTCACCGAGACGGGCCTCGGCCTGGTCTATGTCAACCAGGTCGGCGGCCAGGACGAGCTGGTCTTCGACGGTGCCTCCTTCGTGCTCGACGGCGAGCGCAATCTGCGCCTGCAGGCGCCGTGGTGGCAGGAAGGCGTAACCCTGTCGCGCTGGCACTTCGACGGCAACGCCGCGCGCTGCGACGAAGCCGAGCGGGCAGCGACGCCGTCGCAGATGGCGCAGATCTATCAGGCGCTGGTCACGGGCCTGCGCGACTATGTGGGCAAGAACCGCTTTCCCGGCGTCGCCGTCGGCCTCTCGGGCGGTGTCGACTCGGCGCTGACCACGGCGGTGGCGGTGGATGCCTTGGGGCCGGATCGCGTGCGCACCATCCGCATGCCGTCGCGCTATTCCTCCGACCACAGCCTCGACGATGCCGCCGAATGCGCGCGCCTGCTCGGCATCCGCTGCGACACGGTGGCCATCGAGCCCGCCCATGCGGCCTTCGAGGCGATGTTGGCGCCGATCTTCGAAGGCACCCAGCCCGATACCACGGAAGAGAACGTGCAGGCGCGGGTGCGCGGCGTCATCATGATGGCGCTCTCCAACAAGACCGGCGACATGCTGGTGACCACCGGCAACAAAAGTGAGATGTCGGTCGGCTATGCCACGCTCTATGGCGACATGTGCGGCGGCTATTCCGTGCTCAAGGACGTCTACAAGACCACCGTGTTCGACCTCTGCCGCTGGCGCAACGAGACGTTCCCGGAAGGCGTGCTGGGGCCTGACGGCCCGGTCATGCCGGATACCGTGATAACCAAGCCGCCTTCGGCCGAGCTGCGCCCCGACCAGTTCGACGAAGACAGCTTGCCGCCCTATCCGGTGCTCGACGATATTCTCGAAGGCCTGGTCGAGGACGAGCACACGGTCGAGGAGATCGTCGCCCGCGGCCACCCGCCTGCCCTGGTACGCCGCATCCGGCGCCTGCTCTACATCGCCGAATACAAGCGCCGCCAGGCCCCGCCAGGCGTCAAGATAACCCGCCGCGCCTTCGGCCGCGACCGCCGCTACCCCATCGTCAACGGCTTCCTCGACCACGAATAGAGCGGGGCCGGAGAGTAGACCGGACCCGAAGCATCTGCTACCTCTCGGCCCAACCGAGCCCTGGAATGGCAAGATGACCCTGCACCTCTACAACACCGCGAGCCGCCAGAAAGAAGTGTTCGAGCCTTTGGACCCGGCGCACGTGCGCATGTATGTCTGTGGGCCGACGGTCTATGACCGGGCGCATATCGGCAATGCGCGCCCGGTGGTGGTGTTCGACGTGCTGTTCAAGCTGCTCAAGCGGAACTATCCGAAGGTCACCTATGTCCGCAACATCACCGATATCGACGACAAGATTATCGCCGCGGCCGCCGAGAACGGCGAGGATATCGAGGCGCTGACCCAGCGTACGACGGATTTCTTCCATGCCGACATGGCCGCGCTCGGCGCCGAGGAGCCGACAGTGGAGCCGCGCGCGACGGCGCATGTGCCGGAGATGTTGGCGCTGATCGAGACGCTCGTGGAGACCGGCCACGCCTACGAGGCGGAAGGTCATGTGCTGTTCCACGTGCCGGCGATGGAGGGCTATGGCGGGCTCTCAAACCGCAAGCGCGAGGAGCTGGTGGCGGGATCGCGCGTCGAGGTGGCGCCCTACAAGAAGGATCCCGGCGACTTCATCCTGTGGAAGCCCTCGACGCCCGAGCAGCCCGGCTGGGACTCGCCCTGGGGCAGGGGCCGCCCGGGCTGGCACCTGGAATGCTCGGCCATGAGCGAGCGCTATCTCGGCGAGACTTTCGACATTCACGGCGGCGGCCGCGATCTCATCTTTCCGCACCACGAGAACGAGCGCGCCCAAAGCATGTGCGCCCACGGCGGCAAGACCTTCGCGCGCTATTGGGTGCATAACGGCTATGTCGTGGTCGAGGGCGAGAAGATGTCGAAAAGCCTCGGCAACTTCTTCACGGTCGAGGATCTGCTGGCGCGCGCGCCGGGCGAAGCGCTCCGCTTCAACATGCTCAAGACCCACTACCGCCACCCCCTCGATTGGACCCTTGAGGGCATGGCCGAGGGCAAGGCGGAATTGGATCGGCTCTATCTCGCCTTGCGCAATACCGCCGATATCGAGGCGAAACCTAATCAAGGCGCGCCTGAAGCGGTTGAAGCCGCCCTGTTGGACGATCTAAACACGCCGAAGGCCATCGCCGAATTGCACGCTGTTGTCGGCGACCTCAACAAGACACGCTCCGTCGCGGCCAAGTCGGCATTGCTGGCGGCGGGTGATGCACTTGGGATATTCACTTCGTCACCTAATGACTGGTTCCAGAGCGAGGCATCGGAAGGTATAGACGCGATGATTTCTGCCCGGCTTGAAGCGCGTACGGAAAAGCGTTGGGCAGACGCCGACCGCATCCGCGACGAGCTGGCGGAAACCGGCATCATTCTCGAAGACAAGCCCGACGGCAGCACCGAATGGCGGCGGGCGTGATGGGCGAGCGGGTCTGGGTTTACGACACCACCCTGCGCGACGGCGGCCAGACCCAGGGGGTCGATTTCGGCGCGCCGGACAAGGCGGCGATCGCGCGCGAGCTTGACGCCCTCGGCATCGACTACATCGAGGCAGGCTGGCCGGGCGCCAACCCCACCGACGATGCCATCTTCAACGCGCCGCCCAAGCTCACGCACGCCAGGCTCGCCGCCTTCGGCATGACCCGGCGCTCGGGCCGCAGCGCCGCCAACGACCCGGGTTTGGCCGGCGTGGTCAATGCCGGCGCGCCGGTAACGACGCTCGTCGCCAAGACCTGGGATTTCCACGTCACCACCGCGCTGGGCGCGGAGCTTGACGACAACTTGGGCATGATTGCCGACTCCATCGCCTTCGCGGGCACGCGCGCGGAGGAGGTGATGCTCGATGCGGAGCATTTCTTCGACGGCTATCGCGCCAACCCGGACTATGCCCTGGCCTGCCTGAAGGCGGGCCTCGATGGGGGCGCCCGCTGGCTGGTGCTCTGCGACACCAATGGCGGCACCCTGCCGCACGAGATCGCGGAGGTTGTCGCGAAAGTCCGCGAAACCATTCCCGGCGACCGCCTCGGCATCCATTGCCACAATGACAGCGCCACCGCTGTCGCCAACACGCTTGCGGCGGTACGGGCGGGGGTGCGCCAGGTCCAGGGCACCTTGAATGGTCTCGGCGAGCGCTGCGGCAATGCGGACCTTACCTCGGTCATTCCCAACCTGATGCTCAAGATGGGCTTCGAGACGGGTATCGACGCCGCCGGCCTCGAGCGCTTGACCCACGTCTCGCGCATGCTTGACGAGCGCCTCAATCGCGCCAGCGATCCGACGCACCCTTATGTCGGCGTCTCGGCCTTCGCCCACAAAGGCGGCCTGCACGTCTCGGCGGTGGCCAAGGATCCGGCGACCTACGAACACATCGAGCCCGAGCGGGTCGGCAACCGCCGCCAGATCGTCGTCTCCGACCAGGCGGGGCGCTCGAACATCCTGCACCGTTTCGAGGAATTGGGCATCGAGATCGACGCCAAGTCGCCCAAGGTCGGGCGGTTGGTCGAGCTGGTCAAGGAGCGTGAAGCCAAGGGCTTCGCCTATGACGGTGCGGCGGCGAGCTTCGAATTGCTGGCGCGGCGCACCCTCGGCGCGGTGCCCGAGTTCTTCGACCTCACCAGCTTCCGGGTTATCGACGAGCAGCGTATCGATGCGCGCGGCCAGCGTGTCACCTTGTCGGAGGCAACCATGAAGGTGGTCGTCAACGATGAGCAGATCATGACCGTGGCCGAAGGCAACGGCCCGGTGGATGCGCTAGCCAACGGACTTGCCAAGGTGCTGAGCGGCGTCTTCCCGGCGCTCGCGGACATGCGCCTGGTGGATTACAAGGTGCGCATCCTGACGCCGGAGGCGGGCACCGCCGCCGTGACCCGCGTGATGATCGAAAGCGAGGACGGCGCCGGGGCACGGTGGGCCACGGTCGGCGTGTCGCCCAATGTCATCGCCGCGTCCTACGATGCCCTCAAGGACGCCATCACCTATCGCCTGTTGGACAGCCATGGCGGGCACGGATCGTAGCCGGCAGGCAGCCGCCGCCGAAGCACCGGCGGTCATCCTCGTGGCACCCCAGCTAGGCGAGAACATCGGCTCGGCGGCGCGGGCCATGCTCAATTTCGGCTTCACCGACATGCGCCTGGTGGCGCCCCGCGACGGCTGGCCGAACGAGGCCGCCCGCGCCAATGCTGCGGGCGCCGATGTGGTCATAGATGCCGCGCAGGTTCATGACGACCTCGAGAGCGCCGTGGCCGATCTGACATTCGTGGTTGCCGCTACGGCACGCCCGCGCGACATGCGCGCCTCGGTGCTGACCCCGGCCACGGCCGCCAGCCGCTTGCACGAGGCCGCCGCAGCCGGCGAGCGCTGCGGCATCATGCTGGGGCGGGAGAGCACGGGCCTGGACAACGACTCCGTGGCGCTGGCCGATGCCCTGGTGACCGTGCCCACCAACCCGGGCTTCGCCTCCCTGAACCTCGCCATGACCGTCCTTTTGCTTGCGCATGAGTGGTTCGCTACCACCGATGCGACAGAAGCCGAGGCGCTGCCCGACCGCGCTTCGCGCGCCGCAACCAAGGCTGAGCTGCTGGGCCTGTTCGAGCATCTCGAAAGCGAGCTCGACGCCTGCGGCTTCCTGCGCGTGGCCGAAAAACGCCCGAGCATGGTGCGCAACCTGCGCAACATCTTCCAGCGCGCGCGCCTCAGCGAACAGGAAGTGCGCACCTTGCGCGGCGTGATCGCGGGCCTGGTGGAGCACGGCAGGCGCAACGGGCGATAGAGTCCCTACGCAAATGTTGGATATATCCGCGTAAGTGACGTATACAAATTGTTCGAAGTAAGAGCTGCGCACGTCTCGGACCGACTATCCATGAGTTCTCCGAATACGATTTTCGTCTTTTGCGACCGCGACGATCAGGCTGCGAGACTGAGCGATCTCATCCAGCAGGCGGGTTTTGGCGTCCGTATTGCGGCGGATCCCGCCAGCATGTCCGGCGGTGCGCTGAGGCTGCGCCCTGCTGCGGTGGTCATTGACAATGCGGAGCCGGCCAATGTCGATGCCTGTTTGGCAGCGGTAAAGCGGCTCTTTCTCGACGGTCGCCTGTCGTGTCCGGCGATCTATGTCGGCGATACCGAGAATGTGGAGGCGCGCCTCGAAGCGGTGCGTAGCGGCTGCAGCTCGTTTCTCGCCCGACCTATCGACCCCTTGGTGCTGATAGACACGATCGACAATCTGGTGGCGCCAGAGACCGATCCCCTACGGGTCCTGATCATCGACGATTCTCGCACCAGCGCGTTGCACCACGCGGGCATCCTCGAAGACGCCGGCATGGTGACGAATACCGTCAACGACCCCATGGCCGCGTCGCGACATGTGGAATCTTTCGCGCCGGATCTGATCCTGCTCGACCTGATGATGCCGCAATGCGACGGCATGGAGGTGGCGGCGCTGATTCGCCAATTTGTCGCCTATGACAGCGTGCCCATCGTCTTTCTCTCGGGCGAGGCGAGCCGCACCCGCCAACTCGATGCCCTCGACAGCGGCGGCGACGATTTCCTGACCAAGCCTATCGACGGTGCTCATCTGGTGCGCTCCGCGCGCAGCCGGGGCATGCGTTTCAGACGCCTGGCGCGCCTCATCCATCGCGACGCCATGACCGGGCTGTTCAGCCACAGCGCCTGCCTCGACAAGCTCAGGACCGAGCTTGCCTTTTCCAACGGGCAGAACGTGATCGCCTTTGCCATGGCCGATATCGACCATTTCAAGGCCGTCAACGACGCCCACGGCCACGGCATCGGCGATCTTGTCATCAAGGCGCTGTCGCGGCTTTTGGTGCGACGCTTGCGCAAGACGGACATCGTCGGGCGCCTGAGTGGCGAGGAGTTCGGGGTGATCATGCCGGGAACCGATCAGGCCACCGCCCAGCGCCTCATGGAGATGGTCCTCAACGAGTTCTGCGCCATGGTCTATCACAGCCCTGAAGGCGATTTTAATACCTCCTTCAGTTGTGGCGTGTCCGACAGCAGTCGCCGCGATACCGTCAAGAGTCTGACCGCGGACGCCGACCAGGCGCTCTACGTCGCCAAGAACGGCGGCCGCAACCGAGTGGTCACGGCCGCCTGATCGTCGTTTCCTTTAGGCCGAACATTCCGTAACGTCTCCGCCCATGTCCGATCTCGCCGAAGCCTTTGGCCTGGCGCTGGCCCTTGTCGTCTCGCTCGACGCCGGGCTGGTGGAGATCGTCGGCCGCTCGCTGGCGATCAGCCTGGCCGCCGTGGTGCTGGCTTCGGCCATCGGCCTGCCGCTCGGTGCGGCCATCGCAGTCTGGCGCTTTCCCGGCCGTCGTGTCGTGGTGGTGCTGCTGAACGCGCTGATGGCGCTGCCGCCGGTCTTCGTCGGCCTCATGCTGTATGTGCTGCTGTCGCGCGCGGGCCCGCTCGGCTTTCTCGGCCTGCTGTTTACGCCAGCGGCGATGGTGCTGGCGCAGTGCGTGCTGGTGCTGCCCATCGTCGCGGCGCTTTCGCACCGGCTGCTGCGCGACCTCTACCAAAGCTATCGCGAACAGCTCTGCTCGCTGGGTGCCAGCCTGCCTCAGGTGGCTGCGACCTTGCTCTGGGACGCCCGTGCCAGCCTCGCCACCGTGGTCATGGCCGGCTTCGGGCGCGCCATCGCCGAGGTCGGCGCGGTGCTTATCGTCGGTGGCAATATCGCCCACGCGACGCGGGTCATGACAACGACCATCGCGCTCGAGACCAGCAAGGGCAATCTGGCGCTCGCCCTGGCGCTCGGCATGGTGCTGGTGCTGGTGGCGATTGGGGTCAGCGCCATCGCCGCCATCCTCTCCGGCGCGGTGAGCCCGCGGCGGACCGCCGTGCGTTGGGGATAGGCGTGGCGATCCTGCCTCTCGAGCTGAGCGAGGTCAGCCTGCACGCGGAGGGCAGGGCGCTGCTCGATGCCATATCGCTGCGCATCGAGGCCGGCCCGAAGACCATCATCCTCGGCGCCAACGGGGCGGGGAAGAGCCTGCTCCTGCGCGTCTGCCACGGCCTCATCACGCCGCGCGGCGGCCGCGCGCGATGGCTCGGAGGCGATGCCGCCGAGCACCGCACCCGGCAAGCCATGGTCTTCCAGGATCCGGTCATGCTGCGCCGTTCGGTGCACGGCAATGTCGCCTATGGCCTGGCCATCCACCGCGTGCCAAAGCCCGAGCGCGAACGCCGTATCGCCGAAGTGCTGGCCAGCACCGGCCTTGCCGAATTCGCCACGCGGGCGGCAGCGACATTGTCGGGCGGCGAGCAGCAGCGCCTGGCGCTGGCCAGGGTCTGGGCCTTGCAGCCCGAGGTGCTGTTTCTCGACGAGCCCACGGCGAGCCTCGACCCGGGGGCCACTGCGGCGGTGGAGGCCATTGTCGAGGACATGCACGCGCAGGGTTGCAAGCTGGTCATGACGACGCACGACATGGGCCAGGCCCGGCGCCTGGCGGACGAAGTGATCTTCCTGCACCAGGGCCGCATCGACGAGCGCGCGGCGGCGGCGGATTTCTTTGCCAGCCCGCAAAGCGAGACAGCGCAGGCTTTCCTCGAAGGCAAGCTGCTGTGGTAGCGCGCCTGCTCGCTGTGCTGCTGCTGTTGTCGGGGACGGCGACGGCCGAGACGATCACGCTGGCTTCGACCACATCGACAGAGAATTCCGGCCTCTTCGCCCACCTGCTGCCGCTGTTCGAGCGCGACTCAGGGATTGCCGTGCGTGTGGTGGCGGTGGGCACGGGCCAGGCCATTCGCCTTGCCCGCAACGGCGATGCGGACGTCGTGCTGGTGCATCACCGCGCCTCCGAAGAGGCCCTGGTGGCCGATGGCCATGGCCTTTCCCGCCACGACGTCATGGCGAACGACTTCGTGGTGGTCGGCCCGGCCGGCGATCCGGCGGGAATCGGGGCTGCGGAAGGTGCCGCGGAGGCCTTCTCGCGCATCGCCGGAACGGCCGCGCCATTCGCCTCGCGCGGCGACGACAGCGGCACCCACAAGGCCGAGCTGGCCATCTGGCAGGAGGCGAACATCGATCCCGGACCGGCCAGCGGCAGCTGGTATCGCGAGCTCGGCGCCGGCATGGGCGCGACCCTCAACAGCGCCTCCGCCATGGCCGCCTATACCCTCAGCGACCGTGCCACCTGGGTCGCATTTGGCAATAAAGGCCCGCTCAGCCTGCTGTTCGAGGGCGATGCGGCCTTGGTCAACCCTTACGGCGTGATCGCCCTCGACCCGGCGCGCCACCCGCACGTGAAGGCCGCCGCGGCCCGGGCCTTTGTCGACTGGCTGCTGTCGCCGGCGGGGCAGAGGGCGATCGCAGCCTTCCGGGTGGCGGGCGAACAGCTGTTTTTCCCGGCCCATCCTGCGGCTGCGGATTGACATCGCGCGCGGGCGCTGTATAGAAGACCACGGTTTTCCTGAGGCGGCCGCAAACGCGCGCCGCCCATTACTTACTGCGGCTAGAGCATGAGCAAGCGTAACGCATCGAAATACAAGCTCGACCGGCGCCTCGGCGTCAATCTCTGGGGCCGGGCCAAGAGCCCCGTGAACCTGCGCGAATATCCCCCGGGCGAGCACGGCCAGCGCCGCCGCAAGGTGTCGGACTACGGCACCCAGCTCAAGGCCAAGCAGAAGCTGCGCGGCTATTACGGCGAGATCACGGAAAAGCAGTTCCGCCGCATCTATCGCGAGGCGGTGCGTCTGCGCGGCGATACCGGCGAGAACATGGTCGGCCTCTTGGAGCGCCGGCTCGACATGGTCATCTACCGCATGCTTTTCGCGCCGACCATCTTCGCCGCCCGCCAGATCGTCAACCACGGCCACATGCACGTCAACGGCCGCCGGGTGACCATCCCGAGCTACCGGGTCAGCGAAGGCGACGTCATCGAGGTGCGCGAGAAGTCGCGCCAGCACCCGCTGATCCTCGAGAGCGTGCAGCACCCCGACCGCGAGCTGCCCGACTACATGGACGTCGACCACGACAAGCTCAAAGGCACCTTCGTGCGCCAACCCCTCTTCGCCGAGATCCCCTACCCGGTGCAAATGCAGCCCAACCTGGTGATCGAGTACTACTCACGCTGAGCAGGGCTGGAGTTCGGAGAGACGCGAGGGCCGCCCTGTGGGGCGGCCTTTGTGGTTTTGGTTGCTGTGAACAAGAATGTCGTTCTGACGGACCATCATATGACGTTTGTTGAAAACTTAGTCTCGACCGGGCGATATCAGAACGCCAGCGAGGTCATGCGCGATGGTTTGCGGGCGTTGGAGGGTCGCATTGCGTGAGAGAATGCGGCGTTGGAGATGGCGCAGGATCGGATTATGCGCCTCTCGATCAGCTCGACCGGGGCGAGTTCGCCGATGGCACGACCGAGGAAATATTTGAACGTGCCTTCCAGAGGGCGCTGAAGCGCGTATACGGCTAACTACTCCGCCGGCACCGTCTCGGCTTGCGCGCGCTCGCGCCCCGGCTCCGCCGGCAGTCTCGTGGCGATGAGGGCGGCGGCAAGGGCGAAGACGATCATGGCCGGGAACAGGGCATCCAGGCTGCCGGTCAGGCGGTAGACCAGTGGCACCATGACGACGCCCAATGACGAGACACCGAGGGTAATGACGAACTTGGCGCCGTAGACACGGCCGCGCCATTCGGGCGGGGTGTGGCGGGCGAGCAGGGCGTTTTCGGCGGGCTGGCCGGCCACGTTCATGGCGATCATCAGCGCGGCGGCGGGGATCAGGGCCGGGTGGATGAGCACGAAGGCTGCCGCGAGGAAGGGGATCTGCAGGAACTGGGCGGCGATGTAGATGCTGCGCAGGCGGTAGCGGTCGGCCATCTCGCCGCCGATGACCTGGGCCAGCGCGCTGGCCAGATAGACCGCCGTCACGGCGCCGCCGATGCCGAGCACGCTGTCGCCGAACAGGCCGGTCAGGCGCTGGTCGAACAGCTTGGGCAGCGCAAAGGAGGTGATCTGATAGATCATGCCGGTGCACATCACGGTCATGGCCAACACGATGAAGACGCGCTTGCGCTCGCCGGATGCGTCGGCGTTGGGCTTGGCCGGAGGCTCTGGCAGGCGGGGGCCGAATACATCACGCCGCCAGGCGACGATAAAGATCAGGCCGGTGAGCACGCAGGCCGCGCCCGGCACGATGAAGGCCGCGCGCCAGCTGATCAGGCTCGCCAATCCGGCCGCGACCAGCGCCGCGGCGGCAGTGCCGGCGCTGCCGAAGACGCCGTTGATGCCGAAGGCGCGGCCGCGGTTGGGCGCGTGGTGCACCAGCCAGGGAATGCCGACGGGATGGAAGATGGCGGCGAACAGCCCGACGAGGGTCAGCGCCGCGCCGAGGGTCAACGGGCCCTGCGCCACGCCGCAAAGCATCAACGACACGCCGAGGCCCACGAGATAGACCGCCAGCATGCCGGTCTCCGACCAGCGGTCGCCGAGCCAGCCGGCGGGCAGCGCGCCCAAGCCGAACATCACCATCATCGGGATCGACAGCGCCAGCAGCTCGTCATAGCCCATGCCCCACTCGCGTTCGAGCACCAGCACTACGGTGGCGTAGAGCAGCACCGAGAGATGGGCGAAAGCGTGGGCAACCCCGGCAAAGCCGGAGACCAAGTAGTGACGTGACTGGGCCATGACGCCTATGTATCAGCTCACGCGATATTTCTCCACCACGTCACGGTCGATCTCGATGCCGAGACCGGGGCCGGTCGGCACGGTGAGATGGCCATCGACGCAGGGGATGGGAGTGACCAACAGGTCGTCGCGGAGCGCATTGGTGCCGCGGTCGTATTCCAGCATCACCGGATGGGGAATGCGGTCGGTGTGGGGCGAGGGCGGCATGGAGGCGAGGAAATGCACGGCCGCGGCAAGCCCCACCGCGCCGCCCCAGACATGCAGTGAAAGCCGCAGATTCGCCAGGCGCGTCATCTGCCAGATGGCGCGGGTCTCGTCGAGGCCGCCGCAGAGCGTCATGTCAGGCTGCAGCACATCGGCGCAGCGCTCGTCGATCAGGCGCTTGAAGTCCCAGGCCGTATAGAGCGCCTCGCCGGTGGCGATCGCCATGGGCGCGGCCGCGCGCAGCTCCGTATAGCCGGTGAAGTCGCTGGGCGGCAGCGGCTCTTCGTAGAAATGGATATCGTAGTCGGCGATGCGCCGCATGCTCTCCAGCGCCTGATCGACCGTATAGTTGCCGTTGGCATCGACCATCAGCGCGATGTCGGGGCCGAGCACGTCCCGCGCTTCCGCCACGCGCTCGACATCGTTGGCAGGCGAATGGCCGATCTTGATCTTGACGCCGGGAAAATGGTCATCGCGAAAGCTGCGCATCTGGTCGCCGAGCTGATAGGCGGGGTTGGCCGCGAAATAGCCATTCGAGGCATAGGCCGGCACGCGATCCGTGTTCTGGCCGCCGAACAGCTTGTAGAGCGGCAGGTCGTGCAGCTTGCCCATGGCGTCGTAGAGCGCCATGTTGATGCCGCCGAGCACCGCGGTGACGGTGTTCTGGATCCCCAGATGGTAACGCTGATTGTAGAAATAGGGCGCTATCTGTTCGCGGTCGTAGATCTCGCGGCCATCGAAGTAGGGCCGCACCACGTCGAGGGAAGCGGCGACCATGGGGCAGGGCCCCCAGGCTTCGCCATAACCGGTGATGCCGGCCTCGGTCTCGACCTCGATCAGGGTCATGTTGCGCACGGGCGTCATGCCGCGGGCCATGCCATAGGCGTTGTCGGCGCCGAGCTGGTGCTCGAGGCCGATTGCCGTGATGTTCGTTATCTTTGTCATGCGATGGCCGTTTCGCTGAGGCGGGCCGCGAAGCGCAGCCGCACATAGTCCACATGCCAAATGCCGTCGGCGTCGCGAAGTGGCGACGCGAGCGCATCTTCGACCTCGTCGATCAGCGTCTGGCGTTCGCTCTCGGGTAGCAGGTTGAGGAAGGTCTCCGCAAGGGTTTCCAGCCAGTCGCCGAGCCGGCCGGGAATCGGCGTCGGCCGCGGCACCAGTTCGATGCGCTCGACCGCGAAGCCGCTTGCCTGGAGCCGCGCCCCGTAGTCGTCGGTGTCGGGGAAATACCAGGGACTGGCCGCCATGGCATCGTGGCCGCGTGCGGCAAGCGCGCAGCTCAACGCTCCGACGATGGCCTCGACGTTGCCTTTGCCGCCCATTTCGCCGACAAAGCGCCCGCCCGGCTTGAGAGCCCCGGCAACCGCTGTGATCACCGCATCCGGCTCTGTCATCCAGTGCAGCGCCGCATTGCTGAATACGGCGTCGAATTCGTTGTCAAAGCTGAGCGCCTGGCCATCCATCTGCCGCACGTCGAGGCCGCGGGTGCGGGCCGCCGCGACCATGTTGGGCGAAGCATCGACACCCACCACGTCGGCCACCAGCTCGGCGAGCGTCTCGGTCAGGGCGCCGTCGCCGCAACCCAGGTCGAGAATGCGCTCGCCGGGTGTTGCCGCCAGCCAGGAGGCGATCTCCGCACCGCGCTCGGCAACGAAGCGGGCATTGCGGGCATAGCGGTCCGCATCCCAGACCTGGGTCGATGGCGACACGGGCGGCTACAGATTGGGGCCTGGCATCGGCCCGCGCGCCGCTTCGTATGCCTTGCCGATGCCGAGCACGGTGGCATCGTCGGCCGTCGTACCGACGAATTCGATGCCGACGGGAAGGCCGTCCGCCGTCAATCCGGCCGGCACGGTCAGGCAGGGCAGGCCGGCATTGCTGGTGGGGTCGCAATTGCGAATAAAAGTGAAAAAGGTCGGCACCTGCTCGCCGTTGAGCTCCACGGTCTCGTCCTGGCCGATGGGGCGTGCGGGGAGCGGTGTCGTCGGCACCACCATGGCGGCGAGATCGTTGTCCGCGAAATAGGATTCGTAGGCCGCGATCAGGCGCGGCCGGCCCACCACGAGCGATTCGCGATAGACGTGGGCCGGAATCGCGCCGTCTCCCAACTGCGAGCCCAGGATACCCTTTTCGCCGGGCCCGGCGACCTGGTTGACAAGCTCGGCGACGCTCATTGTGCTGCCGTGCTGGTAGAGGTAGGCCGAGAGCTCGCGCAGAACCTCATACAGGGCTACCGGGAAACTCACAGCATTGTTGAGGTCGGCGAGATTGGCGATATCGACCTCCACCAGCACCGCGCCGGCATCGCTCAGCTGGCCGAGTGCCGCATCGACGACTGTGGCGAGCTGCGGATCGAGGTTGTCGTAGAAATAGCCGCGCGGCACGCCGATGCGGGTGCCGGACAAGCCGATCTCCCGCGTCGTATGCGTATCCGCGGCGCAAATCGAATCGAAAAGGATGCAGTCGTCCACGGTCCGGGCGATCGGCCCGACCGTGTCGCGAGTGTGGGAGATCGGGATAACGCCGCTCTGGGACCAGCGGTTCAGGGTCGGGCGGAAGCCGACGCAGCCGCACAAGGCCGCCGGAATGCGCACGGAGCCGCCGGTATCGGAGCCGAGCCCCACCGGCGCCAGGCCGGCCGCGACAGCGGCGCCGGTGCCGCCGCTCGAGCCGCCCGGGATCATCGCCGGATTGAAGGGATTGCCGACAGCGCCGAAGCCGGCGTTGTTGTTGGTGATGCCGAAAGCGAGCTCGTGCATGTTGGCCTTGCCGATAAGCACGCCGTCCTGGTCGAGCAGGCTTTGCAGGATCGGCGCATTGGTGCTCGGGCGCCAATCGGCCAGCCCGGGCGTGCCACCCGTGGTGCGCATGTCGGCGCTGTCGATATTATCCTTGGCGCAGAACGGCACACCGGACAGTGCGCCCGCGTCCTCACCGGCAGCGAGCTTGGCGTCGACCGCCGCCGCGGCTGCGCGTATCACCGCCTTGTCCTGGGTGATGAAGGCGTTGAGGTGGGAGAGCCGGTCGCTGCGCGCGAGCAGCGACTCGACATACTCGGAGACGCTGGTGCGATCGGCGCGGATCTCGCCGATCGCCTCGCCGGCGCTCATGGTGGCGTAGCTCTCGTCGGACAGCGCCGCCAGGGCGCCATTGCGTCGGGCTGTAGCCAATACCGCTGCACTTGCCGCGGCGCCTGCCAGAACTTGCCTGCGATTGGGTGTCATCGTCCCCTCCCCGGATTTTGTGTTTGGATGGCGAGTATATCAGCCTGCGGTCTCGCCTGCGAGCAACGCCGGCTTGACCTTGGCCGCCATCCAGCCAATGGTGCGGGGCGTTCGATTGGAAGGGACAATCTGCACCGATGAAATTCACCGGAACCGATACCTATGTCGCCACCGAGGACCTGATGGTCGCGGTGAATGCCGCTATCACGCTGGAGCGTCCGCTGCTGGTCAAGGGCGAGCCCGGTACGGGCAAGACCATGCTGGCCGAGGAAGTGGCGCGCGCGCTGGGGCGGAACATCATCCCCTGGCATATCAAATCGACCACCACGGCTCAGCAGGGGCTCTACGAATATGATGCGGTGGCGCGGCTGCGCGACGGCCAGCTCGGCGACGACCGGGTGCGCGACATCGGCAACTACATCGAGCGCGGCAAGCTGTGGGACGCTTTCGAGGCGGACGATGTGCCGGTGCTGCTGATCGACGAGATCGACAAGGCCGATATCGAGTTTCCCAACGATCTGCTGCTCGAGCTCGACCGCATGGAGTTCTTCGTCTACGAGACCAAGCAGACCGTGAAGGCGGCGAAGCGGCCGATCGTGGTCATCACCTCCAATAACGAGAAGGAGCTGCCCGACGCATTCCTGCGCCGCTGCTTCTTCCA
The DNA here is from genome assembly GCA_964408735.1 of uncultured Rhodospirillaceae bacterium. Taxonomy (GTDB): domain Bacteria; phylum Pseudomonadota; class Alphaproteobacteria; order UBA7887; family UBA7887; genus UBA7887. The sequence goes on from CAYPAX010000004.1 coordinate 53,574, forward strand.
CTACATCTCGTTTCCCGACGCCGAGACCATGGCGCAGATCGTCGATGTGCATTTCCCGGGCATCAAGAAGGCGCTGCTGAAGGCGGCGCTGGAGGCCTTCTACGAAGTGCGCGAGGTGCCGGGGCTGAAGAAGAAGCCGTCGACCTCGGAGCTGCTCGACTGGTTCAAGCTGCTGTTGGCCGAGGATATCGACCCGGCGGTGCTGCGCGAGAAGGATGCGGGCAAGGCCATCCCGCCGCTCTATGGCGCGCTTCTGAAGAACGAGCAGGACGTGCATCTGTTCGAGCGCCTCGCCTTCCTTGCCAGGCGCCAGGGGAACTGATGATACGCCCCGCGCGCCAGGACGAGGGGCGAGCGCTCAGTGCGCTGGCGCTGCGCTCCAAGGGCCATTGGGGCTATGACGCGGCCTTTCTCGACGCCTGTCGTGACGAGCTCACCGTGTCCCTGGATGAGACGGTTCGTGTCCATGACGAGGGCGAGGGGCCAAACGGCTTCTACCAGCTTTCCGTCGAGGATGGCCTGGCGGAGGTCGATATGCTCTTCGTTGCGCCGGAAGCGATCGGAAAGGGCGTCGGCCGGGCCTTGTGGTCGGATCTCGCCGACCATGCCAGGCGTGCCGGCGCCGAGACGCTTCGTGTCGACAGCGACCCCCATGCCGAGGGTTTCTATCGCGCTATGGGCTGCCGGCCAGCCGGGCGTGCGCCCTCGGCCAGTATTCGGGGGCGCACCCTGCCGCGGCTGTCGCTGAGAGTGAGATAGGCCATGTTCGTCGACTTCTTCCTCAAGCTGCGCGAGGCCAAGGTGCCGGTGACCTTGCGCGAATATCTCACCTTGCTGGAAGGCGTGCAGGCGGGGCTGGCCCAGTATCGGGTCGAGGATTTCTACTATCTGTCACGCGCGGCGCTGGTCAAGGACGAGCGCAATTACGACAAGTTCGACCAGGCTTTCGGTGAGTTCTTCGAGGGCGTCGAGGCGCTGACCGACGGCATGCTGGCCGATATCCCCGAAGAATGGCTGCGCCGCGAGATCGAGAAGCTGTTGAGCCCGGAAGAGCGCGCCGAGCTCGAGAAGCTCGGCTGGGACAAGCTCATGGAGACCCTCAAGGAGCGCCTGGAGGAGCAGCAGGGCCGCCACCAGGGCGGCAGCAAATGGATCGGCACGGGCGGCACCTCGCCGTTCGGGGCCTATGGCGACCATCCGGAAGGCATCCGCATCGGCCAGGACGAGGGCAGGCGGCGCAGCGCGGTCAAGGTCTGGGACAAGCGCGAATACAAGAACCTCGACGATTCGGTGGTCATCGGCACCCGCAACATCAAGGTGGCGCTCAGGCGCCTGCGCCAGTTCGTGCGCGACGGCGCCGATACCGAGCTCGATCTCAGCCGCACCATCAAGGCCACCGCCGACAATGGCGGCTGGCTCGACCTCAAGATGCGCCCCGAGCGCCACAACAAGGTCAAGGTGCTGCTGTTCCTCGACGTCGGCGGCTCCATGAACGTGCATGCGCGCACCTGCGAGGAGCTGTTCTCGGCCGCCTCGAGCGAGTTCAAGCACTTGGAATATTTCTACTTCCACAACTGCCCCTACGAGAGCGTCTGGCGCGACAATATGCGCCGCCACGCCCAGCGCACCCCGACCTGGGAGGTGCTGCATACCTATCCCGCCGACTACAAGCTGATCTTCGTCGGCGACGCCAGCATGTCGCCTTACGAGATCACCTATCCCGGCGGCAGCGTCGAGCACTGGAACGAGGAAGCCGGCGGCATCTGGCTGCAGCGCATGCTGGAGGTCTATTCCTCCGCCATCTGGCTCAATCCTGAGCCCCGCGAGCACTGGGAATACACCCACTCCATCCAGATGATCCGCGAGCTGCTCGGCGAGCGCATGTTTCCGCTCACCATCAAAGGCCTCGAAGAGGGCATGCGGCTGCTGGCGCGGGGCTGATCTGCGTTAAGGTCTTTTCGCCTCCGCTGCGACAGTGTTGCGATAGGAGGCTGCCATGAAATATCAGGAACCGGGGTGCGCCTATTGTCCGCCCAACGTACGCGCCTGCAAGGTCGGCGAGTCGGACGAGCGGGGGCCGGGGTTTTGTCCGAGCAAGGTCGATGGCGAGGCGCTGGATGACGCCTGGTCGCGTTACGACGATCCTGAGCTGCGGCACATCGCCCAAGTTTCGGCCGAGATCGAGTCGGAAGGCTATTGCAAGTGGACTCGGGTCGAGGAGATCTGCCATTTCGCGCGCAAGATGGGCTTCGAGCGCATCGGCATCGCCACCTGCATCAGCTTCGTCGACCATGCCAAGACCTTGAGCGGCATCCTCGAGAGCCACGGCTTCGAGGTCGCGTCCGTGGCCTGCAAGTCAGGCGGCGTGGCCAAGGAGGATATCGGCCTCGCGGATTCCCAGAAGATCTTCCCCGGTGGCTACGAGCCCATGTGCAATCCCATTGCCCAGGCGGAATTCCTCAACCGCGCCGGCTGCCAGCTCAACGTCGTGCTGGGCCTCTGTATCGGCCATGACAGCCTGTTCTTCCGCCACGCCGACGGCCTGACCACGGTGCTGGTCGCCAAGGACCGGGTGCTGGCCCACAACCCCATCGGCGCACTGAACCTGGCCGATACCTACTACGACAAGGTCTGGGGGCCGGAGCGCCCCGACAAGCCGCCCAAGCTGCCGGCCAAGGGACGGCGCTAGAGCCGTTCCTCAATCAGATCGAGGCGGTCCTGGCCGAAGAACATCTCGTCGTCGAGAAAGAACGTCGGCACGCCGAAGACGCCGCGATCGACGGCAGCCCTGGTCCAGGCGATCAGCGTGTCCTTGACCGCTTGATCGCCAATCGGCGTAAAGATTGAGGCGGCGTCGAAGTCGGCCCGTTCGAGCGCCTCGCCAACGGCCTGTTGGTCCGACATGTCGCGGGCTTCGGCCCACATGGCGCGAAACATCGCTGTCACATAGTCGGCGAGGCGGCCGAGCCGCTCGGCGACCACGGCACCCCGCATCAACTGCAGCGTCGGCACCGGGGCGTTGGCGTGAAACGAAAGCGGGATGCCGAAGTGTTCGGCGATACGCGGCAGGTCTGTTTGCAGCATATATCTTCCCTTTGCCCTCACCTCCAGCGGCGGCCGGTTCTCCGTCAGCTTGAAGATGCCGCCGGCCAGAACCGGGCGCAGGGCGACCTCAGCGCCCAGGCTCGGCAGCCGCGCGTGAGCGATATAGGAGGGCGGGCTGCCGAGGTCGAAATAGAATTCCAGTTGTGCCGCCAAGATCAGCCGCAACAGCTGTCGGCGGCGGGTTGCTCGGGCACGCCGTCTTCGCCAAAGACTTCGATTTCGCCATGGCTGTGGAAGGTCTCCCAGGCGATGCCGCTGGGGTCGGTGACCCAGGCCTTGTCGGACTTGGCGTAGCAGCAGGCGGCGTCGGTCTGGTTCGCTACCGCGTTGCCCGCTGCCGTCAAGCGCTCGCGGATATCGTCGAGGTCGTCGTCCTCGTCGACCTGGAAGCCGAGATGGCTGAGGCCGCCGCTGCCATGGGCGCGTGAGGAGATGGCAAAGTTGACGGCCGGATCGTCCAGCATCCACTTGGCGTAGTCGTCTTTCACCACGGCCGGCTGGGCGCCGAATAGGGTGGCATAGAATTTCGTCGACTGGTCCAGATCGGTCACCGAGACATGTACATGCAGGCGTTTCATGACGAGTAAGTCTCCTGTTCTTATTCGGCAGGCGCAGGGCGCCGGCAGCAATTTTCCATCAGATAGCCAACCAGCGAATCCACTGCGCTGTAGTTGGCCGAGTAGATCAGCGAGCGCCCATCCTTGCGGCGCCTGACAAGTCCGGCGCTGTGCAACTCCTTGAGGTGGAAGGAGAGGGTGGCCCCCGTCACGGAAAGCGAATCCGCGAGGTGACCCGGCGAAAGGCCCGCCGGGCCTGCCGCGACGAGCCTGCGAAACACCGTCAGGCGGGTTTCCTGGGCGAGGGCGGAGAGGGCTGTTACTGCGGTATTCATTTCCATAATTCGAGAAATATCAAAATACGATGCCGCCCGTCAAGCCCAAATCGCAAACCCATCTCCCAGCAACTTGACGCCGAGCACGATCATGAAGCCGTGGCAAAGCCGGTAAAACAGCAGCGAATTCAAGTGCTTGTGCACGTTGAGGCCGAGCCAGATGGAGAGGGGCACCAGCCAGACCAGGGCCAGGGCTGTGGTCATGTTCTCGGTCGAGAACTGTCCCAGCCAGGCATAGGGCAGCAATTTCATGTAGTTGATGGCGGCGAACAGCATGGCGGTGGTGCCGACGAACAGGGTCTTGTCGAGAGCCTGCGGCAACAGGTAGACGCCGATCGGCGGGCTGCCGGCATGGGCGAGGAAACTGGTGAAGCCGGACACCCCGCTCCAGAACGTGCCCCTGCCGCGATGGGCCTTGGCGGGTTCCAGGCGTTTGGGGCCGATAAAGTAACGGGCGCCGAAAACCACGGCGATGATCCCCACCAGCAGCTCCACGTGGCGCTCTTCGAGGTGGCTGACCGATACCGTGCCGAGCGCAATGCCGAGCGCCGCGCCGGGAATCATGATCGCCAGATTGCGCCCGTCCCAGGTGCGGCGAAACGCCCAGCACGTCATCAGATCCATCAGGCAGAGCACCGGCAAGAGGATCGCCGCCGCCTGGAAGACCGGCATGCCGAGCGCCATCAGCGGCACCGCCAGGCCGCCGAGCCCGGTCCCGAAGCCCGCTTTCGATACGCCCAGCAACAGAACCGCGGGAACGGCGACGGCGTAGAACCAGGGGTCTGCGATGATCGGCGGCAGGCTATCCAGCATCCAGGGCAGGGCGGTTGATGCCGACCAGATCGGCGGTCTCCAGCAGCGAGCGCCAGGTGGTGTCCTCCAGCGGAATGCCATTGGCCTCGTAGGCATCGCGCTTCCTGCGTTCCGGCTCGCCCGGCATCATCACGGGCGCGTTCGGGTCGATCGGCTTGGCGCTTTGCGCGAAGTCCAGATAGCGCGCCACCTCGGCCGCGAAACCGCCGCCCGCATCGAAGGTCGGCACGTTCATGTAGATGGACAGCATGCCGTTGGACAGTTGATCGACGCCGGTCTTGCCGGCGCCGCTGGTGGACAGCGCACCGGCCAGCAGCTCGCACATGATGGCCAGTCCAGAGCCCTTGTGCTCGCCCATGGCGCGGATGGCGCCGCTGCCGACGCTGCTGCTGAGCGGCCGCTTCTCTGTGATCGGCCCGTAGATTACCGACTGATCGGTGGTGAAGTTGCCGTCCTTGTCGACCAGGGCGCCTTCCGGAAGCGGCTTGCCGCCGTCGACCGAGACCATGACCTTGCCCTCGGCGACGATCGAGGTGGCGAAATCGAGGATCACAGGTTCTTCGCCCGCCACCGGCACGCCGATGGCAAAAGGGTTGGTGGACATGCGCCGCTCGGCGGCGCCGAAAGGCGCCACCAGCAGGCCGATGCCCGAGGTGTTGACGAAATGGATCGAGACCATGCCTGCATTGGCGGCGCGGATCGGCCAGTCGCCGACGCGCCCGAGATGACTGACATTGGTGATGCCGACCACCGAGACGCCATGCTTCCTGGCTTTTTCGATGCCCAGATCAACAGCCTGTTCGGCGATGGTCTGGCCAAAGCCGAAATGGCCGTCGACGATGGCCATCGCCTCGGTGTCCGTGACCGTGGTGATCTTCTGGCCCGGGTTCACCTTGCCGTTGCGCATCGAGCTGACGTAACGGGGCACGCGGATGACACCATGGCTGGGGTGGCCGGCGAGATTGGCGCCGACGAGATAGCGGGCGACGCGCTCGCCCTCCTCGCGGTCGCAGCCCGCTGCGGTGAAGATATCGGCGGTGAAGCCGCGCAATTGATCGGCAGTGATGTCCATTGTCTTGACGTTCCTTATGTGTCGCGCCCGGCAAGGCGGGCTATCTCGTCGTTGTTTATGCCGACTTTGGCGGCGGTCTCGGCAAGCTGCGTCCAGGTGTTGTCGTCGAGGGGAATGCCGCCCGCCATGCGCTCGGCCTTGTTGCGCAGCTCCGGGTCGCCAGGCATGAGGATCTCGCCCCCTTCCTCGGCCAACGGCGAGCTCTTGACCCATTCGGTAAGGCCGCTCACTTCGCCGGCAAAGCTTTCGCCGGCGACCGTGTTGGGGTCGATGTAGATCGAGCACATGCCGTTGACGATCTTCTTGGCCGTCGGATTGTTGGGATTCGAACAACCGCTGCCCGTGATGGCGCCGGCCATGACCTCGCACAGCACCGACAGCACATAGCCCTTGTGCTCCCCGATGGTAAGGATGGCGCCGGGCGGATCGGCGTAGAAGGCTTCCGGGTCGGTGGTCGGCTCGCCCTTGCCGTCGAGGATGGCGTTCTCCGGCATCGGCACGCCCTTGTTGCGGGCGACGCGGATCTTGCCTTCGGCGATAACGCAGGTCGAGAGGTCGGCGATGATCGGCTCGCCGCCCGCCACAGGTATGCCGGCAGCGATGGGATTGGCGGACAGCCGCCGCTTGATACCGCCGAAGGGGGCAACCAGAATGCCGCCGCCCGAGGTATTGACGAAATGCAGGGAGACCAGCCCTTGTGCCGCGGCGCGGATGGCCCAATCGCCGACGCGCCCAACATGGCCGGCATTGCGCAGGCCGACGAGCGAAAGACCGGACTTGCGGCATTTCTCGATGCCGTAGTCCACGGCCTGTTCGCCGATGCTCTGGCCGAAGCCGAAATTGCCGTCGAGAACCGCCATGGAGTCGTTTTCGAAGACCACCGAGATCTTCTGGTTGGGCACCAGCTTGCCTTCCTGAACCCACTGCACATAGGCGGGCACGCGGATCACCCCGTGGCTGTCGTGGCCGACCAGATTGGCTTCGACGAGATGTCTGGCGATGGTCCCTGCCTCTTCGTCGGAGCTTCCCGCATGGCGGAAGATCGCCGCGGTCAGCGCGGCCAGCTTGTCATGTTGTACGCTCATGGTTTCCTCCCCACTCCGTTCTAACCGATGCCGTCGGCGCCCGCCCCGCAAACCAGGCTGCACACGCGCTTGCCGGCAATATCGCCTATCCTGCCGTCCAGAAAGGCGGCCGTCGCCGCGGCCCCGCCGAGCTCGGCGGCAACGCCGAATTCCCGCCATAGCCAGCGCGAGGCGGCGAGCATGTCGTCGTCGCTAACCAGCACGATGTCTTCGACGCAGTCCTTTACGATGTCGAGCACCATCTGATCGGTGGTCAGGGACGCCAGCACGCCGACTTGCGTGTCGATGCTGTCGAGGGCGACCAGCTTGCCGGCTTGAACGCTCTTCTGCAATGTCGGGGCGCCGACGGGCTCGACACCGATGATCCGGGTTTGCGGGCTGAGTGCCTTCACCGCCACGGCCATGCCGGCGATCAGGCCGCCCCCTCCGATGGCGATCACGAGCACGTCGAGGTCGGGAATCTGTTCGACGATCTCGAGGCCGAGGGTGCCCTGTCCCGCCACCACCAGATCGTCGGCGAAGGGGTGGACATAACACAGGCCGTCCGCTTCGGCCGCGGCGAGGGCGGCATCGTTGGCGTCGTCCCAGACCTTGCCGTGGGTTACGATATCGGCTCCCCAGGTGGCGAGCGCGTCATGCTTCGCTTGCGGCGTGCCTTCGGGCAGGAAGACGCGCGCCGGGGCGCCGGCGCGCCAGCCGGCATAGGCGACGCCGCTGCCGTGATTGCCGCCGGAGGCCGTGACCAGGCCTCGCGCCAGGTCCGCTTCGTCGAGGCAGGCGACCATGTTGCTGGCGCCGCGGGCCTTGAAGGACCCTGATATCTGTTGGCATTCGAGCTTCAGCCAAAGCTCTGCATCGGCTACAGCCGTCTCGCGCATCGGTCCCGCAGATATCACAGGCGTTCGCCGGATCTTGCCGTCGATACGCTGCCGCGCGGCATTGACGTCTTCCAGGGTGATCATGCCATGGCCTTTCGCGTGCGGCTGGCAATTCGCTTGGCAAGTGCCCAGCGGTGCACTTCGGACGGCCCGTCATAGATGCGGAAGGGCCGCACCTCGCGCCACAGACGCTCGACCAGGGTGTCGTCGGTCACGCCCATGCCGCCGAGCACCTGCATGCAACGGTCGACGACGCGGAACAAGGCCTCGGAGCTGATCACCTTGGCCATGGAGGATTCCGAGCGCGCTTCGCCGCCATTGTCGATGATCCAGCAGGCCTGCCAGGTGGCGAGCCGGGTGACATGCATGTCCATCTCGTTGTCCGCGAGCTTGAATCCGACGCCCTCGTGCTCCGCCAGCGGCTTGCCGAAGGCCTGACGCTCCACGGCGTACTTGCAGGCGATGTCGTGGGCGCGCTGGGCAGCGCCGAGCCAGCGCATGCAGTGGGTGAGGCGGGCAGGGGCGAGGCGAACTTGGGCATAGCGGTAGCCTTCGCCGATCTCTCCCAGCACCTGGTCGGGCGTCACCTTGAGGTCGTGGAAGCGGAGCTCGCAATGGCCGCCGGCGAAGCTTGATTCCATGGTGTCCTGCAGGCGCACGCGCTCGATGGCGGGATCGTCGTTGTCGACCAGAAACATGGTGGCGCCCTTGCCGCGCTCGATGGCATCCGCTGTGCGTGCCATGATGATGTTGAGCTTGGCGCCGTCGAAGCCGGTGATGAACCATTTGTGGCCGTCGATGACCCAATGGTTGCCGTCCTGGCGGGCGGTGGTGCCGAGCATGGTGGGGTCGGCGCCGGCGCCGCCCTGAGGCTCGGTCATGGAGAAGCAGGATCGGATATCGCCGGCCGCGAGCGGGCGCAGCCACTGTTCCTTTTGCTCCTCGGTAGCCACCTCCTCGAGCAGGTGCATGTTGCCTTCGTCTGGGGCCGAGCAATTGAGCGCTTGCGGTCCGAGCAGGGAATAGCCGGCGGCCTCGAAGACCACTGCCATCTCGCGCATATTGAGGCCCAGCCCGCCATACGCCTTGCCGACATGCGGGCTCAGCAGGCCGGCTTCGCGCGCCTTGGCGGTGAGCTCGCCGCGCAAGGAATCTTCCGGCCCGTGCGCGGCCTCGCGCGGGTCGCCTTCGCAAGGGATCACCACGTCGCGGATGAAGGCCTGGGTGCGTGCCTGCAGCTCTTCGAGCTCGGGGCTCAGGGAAAAGTCGATCATTCTCGTAAGCGTCCTCGTCAATCGGCGCGGCCGCGCGCCACTTCGTGGGCCATCTGCATGATTCCCCAGCCGGCATCGGCGAAAGGGGCATAGCGGGGATTGTCGACCGTGCCGCGGCGATACTGCGCGTGAAGCTGCACGAATACCACCGCCAGCTTGAACATGGCCAGCACGCGGTGGAAGCGGAACCCGGAGAGGTCGCGCCCGCTGCGTCTCGCATAGAGGTCTCGCGCTTTGCCGCGGGACATGGAGCCGGGCGCGCCGGTCGGCATCTGGTCGATGATGGTCATGCAGTCGGGGTCGCCCGGCTCGGCCCAATAGCTGAGCAGGGTGGCGAGATCGAACAATGGGTCGCCGCGTGTCGCCTGGTCCCAGTCGATCATGGCCACGGCACGGGTCGGCTCGTTGCGGTCGAGCAGCAGGTTGTCGAGCTTGAAGTCGTTGTGCAGCAGGGTGGCATCGCCGACGCCCGGGAGGTTGGCTGTGAGCCAGGCCGCGACCTCGCGCGAGGGTGCTGCCGGTTCGCCGTCGCTGGCCAGGCCGAGGCGCTTGTCCCAGCCTTTGACGGCGCGCTCGAGAAATCCTGCCGGCTTGCCGAAATCGTCGAGTCCGACATCGGCCGGATCCACGTTGTGGAGATTGACAAGGCTTTCAACCAAGAGCGCGCAGATGTCGTGGCGCTCGGTCTCGCTCAGCCCTTCCGGCCAGGCGCCGCCCCGGATGGCGGCGCCGTCGCGATATTCCATGATCAGGAAGTGGGCGCCGAGCACGGCCTCGTCCTCGCAATAGAGCAGGCTCCGTGGCGCCAGGTCGAAGGCTTGCCAGAGGCGGCTCAGCACGCGGTGCTCGCGTGCCATGTCGTTGGCGCCGGGCGGCAGCTTGCCGAGCGGCGGGCGGCGCAGCACGCAGGGTTTGCCGTCGAGGTGCACGAGATAGTTGAGATTGCCCATGCCGCCGGCGAACTGGCGCGGCGGGTCGTCGATTTCGAGGCTATGGCCCGCCGCCGCCAGATAGCGCTCGAGCTGCTGCCAGGGCAGCGCCGTGATGTCGTCGGGGTTCCGGAAATCCTCGCTCATGGCCGGGCCGACAATTGCAATTTCCCGCGCCTTCGGCAATGGTGCCGCGACACGATATGGGGAGGACGGCATGGCCGGACGTTTGCAGGACAAGGTGGCTTTGGTCACGGGCGCGGGCTCGGGTTTCGGCGAGGGAATCGCCAAGCGCTTCGCGGCCGAGGGCGCCAAGGTCGTGGTCGCCGATATCGATACGGAGGCTGGCCAGCGCGTGGCCGACGAGATCGGCGGCGCTACTTTCGTCGAGGCGGACGTCGCCGACAGCGCCGCCAGCCAGGCCATGTTCGACGCCACGAAAGCAGCTTATGGTGGTGTTGATATATCGGTTCTCAACGCGGCTATCGGCATGAGCCCGTGCCCCCTGGCCGAGACCGAGGACGAGTTCTTCGACCGCATCTTCCACATCAACGTGCGCAGCGTCTTTCTCGGCCTCAAACATTCGGTCAAAGCCATGCAGGGCAAGGGTGGTTCCATCATCGTAACGGTCTCCACCGCGGCCATCCGACCTCGGCCTAATCTTGCAGTCTACAACTCGACCAAAGGCGCCCTGGTGCCCATGTGCAAGGCGCTGGCGCTGGAGGTCGCCGACCAGGGCATTCGCGTCAACGGCATCTGCCCGGTCGCCGGCGAGACGGCGATGCTCGAAGTGTTCCTCGGCGACGCCGATCCGGTCGACGGTCGCACCGCCTTCAAGAACACGGTTCCCCTCGGTCGCCTCAGCACGCCCGCGGACATCGCCAACGCCGCCCTGTTCTTCGCCGACGACGAAAGCTCGCTGGTCACCGGAACCATGCTCGAGATCGACGGCGGGCGCTGCATCTAGGCCATGGGCGTCGTCTCACCATGCGTTTCCGTCTGCATCATGGACACCGCAAGCGGCTATTGCCAAGGCTGCAAGCGCACGCTGACGGAAGTGGCGGAGTGGATGCTCTACAGCGACGATGAAAAGCGTGCGGTCCTGGCCGAGCTGAAGACGCGCGAGATCAGGAGCGCTTGACCGCCAGGATCAGGCCGTCGCCCATGGGCAGCAGGCTCATGGTCACGCGCTCGTCCGTATGGACCTTGGTATTGAAGTCCCTGAGGGCCAGGGTGCTCTTGCGGGTGTTCTCCGGATCCGCCACCGAGCCGCCCCAGAGCACGTTGTCGACCACGATCAGGCCACCGGGCCTGAGCAAGGTCAGCGCCTGCTCGTAATAGCCGGCGTAAGCGACTTTGTCGGCATCGATGAAGGCGAAATCGTAGCTGCCCGCCTCGCCGGCCGCGATCAGGGCATCGAGGGTCTCGCCGGCGGCGCCGATGCGCAGGTCGATGCGCTCCGCCACGCCGGCCTCCTGCCAGAATGCCTGCCCCACGGCCGCCGCCTCGGCGTCCACGTCGCAGGCGATCACGCGGCCGTCCGCCGGCAGGGCCATGGCGATGGCGAGCGTGGCGTAGCCGGTGAAGACGCCGACCTCGAGGCAGTTGCGCGCGCCAGTCAGCCCGACCAGCAGGCCGAGGAACTGCGCCACCTCGGGCGGCGAGATCATTTCCGCCAGGTGCCGTCCCGCCGTGGCCTCGCCGAGCCGGCGCTGGATATCGGTTTCGCGCACCGAGTTGGCGCACAGGTAATCGTAGATTTCCGGCGTCAGGCTGATGTATTTCAAGAATTCTCTCCTGCCCGTCTGATACCCTGCCGGCAACATCTCATCAAGACGGGGCAGCGGCAATGGACGACGACGGCAAGAAACCCGCAAGCGGCATGCGCGGCGGACTTACCCATTATGGCGACACCGGCTTTTCCTTCTTTCTGCGCAAGAGCTTCGCCAAGGCGATGGGCTATTCCGATGCCGATCTCGACTGCGCCATTATCGGCATCGCCGATACCGGCTCGGGCTTCAACAATTGCCACCAGACCGTGCCGCAGCTTGTCGAGGCGGTCAGCCGCGGCGTGATGCTGGCGGGCGGGCTGCCGGTGACCTTCCCGACCATCTCCCTCGGCGAGCCCTACCTGACGCCGACCAGCATGCTGTTCCGCAACCTCATGGCCATCGACACCGAAGAGATGGTGCGCGCCCAGCCGATGGATGCGGTGGTGCTGATCGGCGGCTGCGACAAGACCGTACCGGCGCAGCTCATGGCGGCGGCGAGTGCGCGCATCCCGGCGATCCAGCTCGTCACCGGGCCGATGCTCACGGGCTCCTGGCGTGGCGAGCGGCTTGGCGCCTGCACCGACTGCCGCCGGCAATGGGCGCGCTATCGCGCCGGCGAACTCGACGACGAGCAGATCGAGGAAGTCAGCGGCGAGCTTTCCACCACCGGCGGCACCTGCATGGTCATGGGCACAGCCAGCACCATGGCGCTGACGGTCGAGACCCTCGGCATGATGCTGCCCGGCAGTGCCGCCGTGCCGGCTGTGCATGCGGAGCGCAAGCGCATCGCCGAAGCCACGGGCAGCCGCGCCGTCGCCATGGCTGCCGAAGGCCTGACGCCGGACCGGATCATGACGCCGGCCGCTTTCGCCAATGCCCTGCGCCTGCTGCTGGCGGTCGGCGGCTCGACCAACGGCTTGGTGCATCTCAGCGCCATCGCCGGGCGCTGCGGCATTGCCGTGGACCTCGAAGCCTTCGACGCCATGAGCCGCGAGACTCCGGTGCTGGTCGACCTCAAGCCCTCGGGCGCCCACTACATGGAGGACCTGTTCAAGGCCGGCGGCCTGGCGCCGATCCTGCGCGAGCTCAAGCCGCTACTCGACCTCGACTGCCTCACCGTGACGGGACGAACCCTTGGCGAGGAGCTGGAAGCCGCACCCGCACCCTGGGAGCAGAGCGTGGTCAAGCCCTTCGCCGAGCCGCTGTCGGCAGAAGGCGGCATCGCCGTGCTGTGCGGCAACCTGGCGCCCGACGGGGCCATCATCAAGCAGTCCGCGGCCTCGCCCGATCTCATGCGCCACGAGGGCAAGGCGGTGGTATTCGACAGTCTCGAGGACATGGCGGACCGTATCGACTCCGCTGACCTCGACGTGGCGGCCGACGACGTGCTGGTGCTGCGCAACGCCGGGCCGAAGGGCGCGCCGGGCATGCCGGAATCGGGCTATATCCCGATTCCGCGCAAGTTGGCGCAGGCGGGCGTCAAGGACATGCTGCGGATTTCGGATGCGCGCATGAGCGGCACCGCCTTCGGCGCCATCGTCTTGCACGCCACGCCGGAAGCGGCCATCGGCGGGCCGCTGGCGTTGGTCGAAAACGGCGACCGCATCCGCCTCGATGTGGAGGCGCGGCAACTGGAGTTGCTGGTCGATGACGCCACGCTTGCCGCCCGGCGCGCTGCCTGGAGCCCGCCGCCGGCCCATCCCGGCGCCGAGCGCGGTTGGCTGAAGCTGCATCTCTCCGAGGTCGAGCAGGCCGACAAGGGCTGCGACCTCGCCTTCCTCAAGCCCCAACAGACTGCGAGCACCCCATGAGCAAGCGCATCGTCACCGGCCATAACGCCGCCGGCCGCTCCGTCATCGATATCCAGGACGGCGGCGCCCACGGCATCGGCAGTCTTTCCGAACTGTGGCTGACCAATGCCTCGCCCGCCGACAATACCGCCCCGGGCGACGCCACAGACCGGCCCGTCACCCTGACGCCACCGGACGGCGGCACGGTGTTCCGCTATTTCCGCGTGGCGCCCGAAAGCGCCGCCGCCGGCATGGACCCGGACGAGCGCGCGGCCGCGGTGCGCGAGCGCTTCGCCGACATGAACGCCTCCGAGGCCCTCGTGGACACTACCCGCCACCCGGCCATGCACAAGACCCGCACGGTGGACTACATCATCCTGCTCTCCGGCCGCGTGACCCTGCTGCTTGACGACGACGAGGTCGAGCTCGAGCCCTTCGATGTGGTCGTTCAGCGCGGCACCAACCACGCCTGGGTCAATCACGGCGAGGAGACCGCGCTGCTCATCGCCGTGCTGATCGACGCCGAGGCGCTGCCGTAACAATCCTGTTGATACGGCTTGTCCCGGATTGCCGGCTGATGCGACAGTCAAGGGCATGGGGATTTCGGCACTGAAGAGCCTATTGCCGGCGACAGTGCTGTTGCTGGTGGGTTGCAGCGTTCCGCGCGACGCGAGCGACACTGCGGAAGGCCTTTGCCTCGCCGATCTTGCCGCCATCGACGAAGCGGTGCGCGATGCGGGGTCAGGGGATGCACAGGCCGCTCCCATAGACGGTTTCCCGCATCTTCGCGCCACCCGCTTCCTGGCCGCGCTGGCACCCCGATTTGCGGAAACGCTCGGGCAGGACGCGGCATTCGAGGCCTGGATGGAATGGCTGGCGGAGACCGCGGCGAGGGCGCGTGGCTTCGAGCTTGCCAACCTGCCGCCGCTGCAACGCCGTGCGTTGCGGGAACGGCTTGGGCGGAGGCCCGAAGCGGTGGCCGAGACGTGCGGCCGGATGCTGGTCGCACGAGATCTGCGGGAGCCGGAACGGGCCGGGATACTTGCCGACACAATCCACGTTCCGGACAATTACAGCGATTTCAACCAGGTGTTGGGGCTATATCCCCTGAGCGCGTTGCCGGTGCGTCTCGGCTTCGAGGTTTGGAAGGCGCGAAACGCACACGGCTTTTCAGACGCGCCGAAGGGCTCGAACGTCGTGACCTATTCGCCGCCGGCGCTGTCGATGTCGCGCGGCGAGATCGCCGGCGCCTTGGCGCACAGCACGAAAGGCGCACTTGGCGTGCCGCGGCCTGAGTCGCAGGTCATGGGTGAGCTTGCCGCTGCCTTCGCGCCGGTCTTTGCCGTCGAGCATGGCGGCGGCCATGATCTCATCGGATCGCCGGTATTGGATGCGAGTGGCGTCGCCGATATCGATACTCGAACGCCGCGCATCTATTATCAACCGTCGTGGACGCTTTTCGCCGGCAAGCCCCTTCTTCAGATCAGTTACCTGGCTTGGTTTCCCGAGCGCCTGCCGGACGGTCCGATCGATCCGCAGGCGGGCAAAATCGACGGCCTCATCTGGCGGGTGACGCTTACGCCGGAGGGCCGGCCGCTGATCTATGACAGCATCCACGCCTGCGGTTGCTATCACCTTTTCTTTCCGGTGCCGCCGCTTCGTGCGCGCGAGCGACCGGCGTCCGCGGCCGCCGATTTAAGCGAAGGCACCATCGTGCCGGGCGAAGCGCCCATCCTGGCGGCAGGCCAGAGGATCGTCCTTCATGTTGGCAGTGGCGATCACTATCTGCGCGCCCTTTCGGTCGTGGATGACGCTAGCGGCGATGGCGGCTATGTCCTGGCGGCCATGGACAGTCTGAGAAGCCTGCCCCTGCCCGACGGCGGCCGGCGCAGTCTTTACGATTCCCGCGGTCTGATCCCTGGCACGGAGAGGGGAGAGCGCTTGTTTCTCTGGCCGATGGGGATTGCCAGCGCCGGCGCCATGCGGCAATGGGGCACTCATGCGACGGCATTCGTCGGCCGCCGCCATTTTGACGACCCGTATCTCATCGACAGCGCCTTCCGGCTGCCGCCCGAACAGTGATGCCCCTGCGCCCGCACGGCTCCGATCGACATCGGCAAGCAGGATTGTTCTGTGGTGCCGCGTGTCCTATGGTTCGCGGCCAGGAATTGCCAGCGGTGTGTCCATGAATTTCGATCTCAAGTCGCGCGAGGCCATCCAGGATCCCTATGCGCTTTTCGCCGAGATGCGCGAAAATGCGCCCGTGCATTGGAATCCTTCGGTCAAGGCCTGGGTGGTGACGCGCCACGAGGACGCCAAGGTGGTGCTCACCGACGCGCGCTTCTCGGTCGAGAAGCTCAATCCCCTGGTCGATCATCTGTCGGGCGAGAACAAGAGCAAGGTCGGCGAGATCGCCCGCGTGCTCGGCGACTGGATGGTGTTTCGCGACCCGCCCTCGCATACGCGCCTGCGCCACGTGCTGCAGGGCGCCTTCAAGCCGCGCGAACTGCGCAAGCAGCGGCGCATGGTCGAGAAGGTCGCCGAGGAGCTGCTCGACAGCCTGGAGGACCGCGGCGAGATCGATTTCCTGCACGACTTCGCCTGGCCGTTCCCCGCCTTCGTCATTGCAGACCTCATGGGCATCGACCGGGTGCACGTGCCGAAGCTCAAGGAATGGGCGGTGGAGATCGGCAAGTTCGTGCTCATCGCCCGCGCCACACCAGACAAGTATGACCGTGCGGCCAAGGCCATTGGCGAGATCACGGCGTTCTATCAGGAGGTCGTGAACGACCACCGCAAGACCCCGCGCGACGACCTCATCAGCCTGATGATAGCGGGTGGCGAAGACGGCAGCGACCCCTTGAGCGACGACGAGATCGTCTCCACCATGGTGCTGATGCTGTTCGCCGGCCATGAGACGACCACCAATCTGATCGCCAACGGCATGCTCAACCTGCTGCGTCACGAGGAGCAGCTGGCGCTGATCGAGGAAAAACCGGCGCTGATCCCCTTGGCGGTGGAGGAGTTCCTGCGCTACGAGAGCTCGGTGCAGATGGTGGCGCGCGTGGCGCGGGACGAGGTCGCGCTCGGCGGCGAGACCATCGCCAAGGGCGACCGCGTCTATGCCCTCACGGCCGCCGCCAATCGCGACCCGGAGCGCTTCGAGGAAGCGGAGCACTTCGACATCACGCGCAGCCAGAACCCGCACTATGCCTTCGGCCTCGGCATCCACCTCTGCCTCGGCGCGCCGCTGGCGCGCATCGAGGCCCAGGTCGCCTTCGCCGCGGTGCTGCGCCGCTTCACCGATTTCAAACTGGAGACGGACGCCGTTGAGTGGTCCGACGAGTTCGTCACCCGCGCCCAGAAGGCCTTGCCGATCTCCTGGCGCACGCGGCGCTAATGCAGAAGTGGGTTTGCCTGTCCTGCGAATGGGTGTACGACCCGGCCGTCGGCTGCCCCGAGGACGACATCCCCCCCGGCACCCCCTTCGAGGACTTGCCCGACGATTGGACATGTCCCGAGTGCGGCACGCCGAAGAGCAATTTTGCGGTGGTGGAGGATTAGGGATCGGCTCGATCTTCCAACTGGGCAGCCGCTATGTCATTTGGCATCGGCGGCGGCTCACCTAGACGACGTATCTTGATATGCCGGCGCATGCCGAAGCCGGTGTTCCTTGCCTCGAACTCTGGCGGAAGGGCGAGGTGGCGTTGCGGCGGGTTCTCATGAAATGCAATCGCGTACCAACCATTGGCATATCGCCTGATCCCGAAAGGCCACCAGGACCAGCTCATCTGCCGCTGGCCCGCCACGCGAAAGGCGAATGTCGTATCGTCGAGTATCCTGTATTCCGGAACGGGGTCGATTGGCGTGAAGGTCCCGTCGGCTATGGATTTTGGTAGGTCTGGCCTCCACCAATAGAACGACGTGCTGTACCATTCGGCGCCTGATAGGTCTGCGGGAATATAGTAGAAGTCCAGAGTTGAGCTTCGAAGATATTTGTTCGTCGAGAAGAACTCTACGGATTTCTTCTCAATCCTGCTGGCATCAACAATCAGCAAGAAACCGAACTGGGTTTCCATCTCACAAACAATTCTCTGACCCAACGCCGACAAATAGGGAACATACTTCCCCTTGTATATCAAGGGCGATCTCCACTCTTCCATTTCGCGCATGACAAGGCGTCGCAAGTGCTTGCCGAGCGGCGCACCTCAGGAACCGTATGAAATCCGTCGCCGATACGCCGGCCATTCTTATCAAGCACGGCATAGGTTTCGAGCAGGAAGTTGTGCGTGATCTTCATGGGCGCGCGGACACCAAGCGGATTATTGCAGTTTCTTGGCGTGATCTCATTCCGCCAACTCGTCAAAAAGAAGTTCCGCGCCGAACGTGCCCAAAATAGCGCCGATCACAACACCGACCGGTGCGCAAATGGGGGCAAACGGACCGCAACCTAGGCCGCCTATGCCGCCGGCCAATCCGCCCGCCGCGCCGCCTGCCATGATACTCACCTGCCTCGCGGCTTCCTGGGCGCGGTTCTCGGCCGTTAGGACTTCAACCACTGCAATTCCCAAAGAAGCCATGAAGAGCGCGCGTGTGGCGGCTCTTGCCAAACGCACGCCCGACGTAACCCCCTATTGGCGGTACCGGATTTGTTGAGAATGGTCTCCCAGACGGAAACGCGTTCGCGATACGATAAGTCTGAGAAATCCATTTGAAACATCTGACGGGCATACTTTTCCTCGTAGTGGGAAAGAGGAGGGGATTCCTTTTTTAAGAATTCGGCGATGGCTACGCCAAGGCTGCTGCCTCTCTTGCGCGCTTCTTCGAGGAAATTTCTTCGAAGTTCTTGAGAAAGGTCCCGCGCTTCCTCGATAGATATTTGGCCGGATCTATATTGCTCGACAAGTTTCGCAGATTCCTCTTGAATTGTCTTGACGTACCAGTCGCGAGCCGCGCCATCGATCTCCAACGTTGCAGCCCATGCAGATGCCTCGGCAACGAAAGCCTTGAGTGCGGCATCGAGTTCCTCTCCCGCCGCGTCCGTCTCGCCGTTGTTGGCATCACCGATCGTTACCGATAATCCCGGCTCTGTACGCTCCGCCACCTCTAGAAGCGCGGCGAACTCTGTCGCACCGGCCCCGGCCCTGTGCATGTCCGTTTGTATCAGGTGCGCGCAGCCGGCGAGGCAGGCCGTCGCCAAGGGGGTCTTCGGCGCCGTCGTGAGACCGAGGGTGGCCAATGCTTGCGAGTCGAGCGTTGCCGCGCCCCTGAGCGCGGCAATGGGGATTTGAGCGTCCAGAACGAGAATGCCATCGTTCGCATTGGCCTGGCGCCAGCGCACATTGGCTTGCACGGCCTGGCTCATGGCACGGGTGACCGGATCTGGCGTGCGCAAGTCTTTGCGGAAGCGCTTAGCATAGCTGTCGTACCATTCGATCCCCGGCGCTGTCAGAATCGCTCTGAAACGGCCGTCAGCGGTCGTGGTGAAATCTTGCGGCATCAGTGCGACACCGGTGCTGCGGGTGATCCTTTCGATAAGCTCGCCAAGCGCTTTGCGCTCTGCCACGGGCAACGGGGCGTTGTCCTTTACGTCCTTGGCGACGGCACGCCAACGGGGAGCCTGACCCACATACCGCCAGAGGGTTGGTGTGCCGCGCACGGCGCGCATACCCTTGTGTCCGGGGGCAGCGCCGACTCCATTCGATTCATGTCGGCGCCCGACTGATTGAGCCGGGCTGTTGGGTTCATACGGTTGCTGTGTTGGAAGACGGCAATGGCATCCTCCAGCAGCTTGCCTTTTCGACCGTCGATTGGCCCTTGCCAGAACGGCCTGCGATCTGGCCCGGTGAGTGTTGCCAATGCGCCTTGCACCACGGCGACGTCGTGAATCCAATTGTTGCCGCCCTTGCCGACTGATCCTGTGAGAACTGGCACGCGCATCTCCTGCATAATTAAGGGTAACATGACCGTGAATTACGCGCAAAGGTAGCTTTAACGCTCCATTTTGTTAACAAAAATCTCCAAAACAGTTCTTTATTATCCTTATTGCGGTGACGTGTAGCCAAGGAGTTAGCAGAGAACTCAATTGTTGCAGGCTCTTGACACCCGCTCGCCTGCGCCCGACGGTGCGCGGCGAACAGGAGAGAGATCATGACCGACACCCCCTACACCCGGCGCGCGCGCTATTTCGATTCCGGCAATGCCTTCAACCTCGTCAATCCGCCCGTGCCGGGGCGGGTGTTTGCGGCGGAGCGGGATCGGGCGCTGGATGGGGCGGGGGCGACGGGGTTGATCGTGCTTGACCAGAGCGAGGCGTTGCAGCTGCCCTATGCGGCGACGCCGCCGCTGGTGCTGGCGGCCTATGGGCGCGTGCGTGCGGGCGAGGTGTTGGAGCACGAGCCCAAGTCGAGCACGGTGCTGGCGTTCGTGATTGCCGGTGCGGGGCGCAGCACCCAAGGCGATGACGTCATCGAGTGGGCGGCGGGGGATGTGTTCTGCCTGCCTGGCGATGCGCCGATCCGCCACGAGGCGGGCGATGCCGACTGCGTGCTCTGGCTGATCACCAATGCGCCGCAGTTGGCGCAGGAGAACTTCCGGCCACCGGCCGGCGGGGAAGCCTTGGTGCAGGCGGCGCATTTTCCGGCGGCCGAGATCGCCCGCCAGCTCGAGGTCGCCGAGGAGAAGCTGTCGGGCACGCTTGTCGCCGGGTTGGCGGTGGTGCTGGCCACCGAGCGCCTCGAAGGCATCAAGAACGTCTCGCCGACGCTCACGCTCGCCATGAACCAGCTGCCGGCCCACGGCAACCAGACCGCGCACCGGCACAATTCGGTGGCCGTGGCGCTGATCGTCGATGGCGAGGGCGGCTATTCCATGGTCGATGGCGAGCGCAAGGACTGGTCGCCCTGGCTGACCACGGTGACGCCACCCGAGAGCGTCCATTCGCACCACAACGAAAGCGACCGGCGCGTCAACTGGCTGATCGTCCAGGACGGCGGGCTCTATTACCATTGCCGCACCATGGGCTTTCACTTCGAATAGGGACAAAACCATGACTACGATAGGCTTTATCGGCGTCGGCCATATGGGCGGGCCGATGGTGCGCAACCTGGTCGCGGCCGGGCATGCGGTGAGCGTGTTCGATCTTTCCGAGGAGGCGCTGAACTTCGCGGTGCAGGCGGGCGCGAAGGCGGCGGCCTCGGCGGCCGAGGCGGTACGTGGCGCCGATGTCGGCATCACCATGCTGCCGACCGGCGTCGAGGTGCGTCAGGCCTTGATCGGCGATGGCGTGATGGCGGCGGCGGCGCCCGGCAGCCTGCTGCTCGACTGCTCGACCATCGATGTGGAGACCGCGCAGGCGATGCACGTGGCGGCGGGCGAGGCAGGCCTGGTTATGGTGGAAGCGCCGGTCTCCGGCGGCACGGTGGGCGCCGAGGCGGGCACGCTGACCTTCATGTGCGGCGGCGAGGCCGACGCCTTCGCTCGCGCCCGGCCCATCCTCGAAGGCATGGGCAGGACCTTCATCCATTGCGGCGGGCCGGGCATGGGTCAGGCCGCCAAGCTCTGCAACAACATGGTTGCCGCCATCGGCACCCTGGCGATCTCCGAGAGCTTCGTCATGGGCGAGAAGCTGGGCCTCGACACCCAAACCCTCTACGACGTGATGTCGACCTCGACAGCGACGTCCTGGGTCTTGGAGCATATGTGCCCGGTACCGGGCCCGGTGCCGACGGCGCCGAGCAGCCGCGACTTCAAGCCGGGCTTTGCGGCCTCGCTGATGCTCAAGGATCTGCGCCTCGCCCAGGCGGCGGCGCGCAGTGCCGAGGCGTCGACCCCGCTTGGTGCGCTGGCGGCGGCGCTATTCGGCCTGCACGTCAACGCCGGCAACGGCCACCTCGATACCTCGAGCATCATCAAATTGATCGAGGGCAATGCCGACTGAGAAATGATATCATGTACCCTGGGGGTGGCGGAACATGGGCATTCCGATTCAAGAGATTCTGGAGCTTATTTTCGTTGGCGCACTGGCGTTGACCGTCGGTCTCGTTCTTGTCGTCCTAATTACTGGTGGGAAACATCCAAAAATCGGTAGGCCAGTAGCCCAATTTCTGTTTCGCGCGAGGGCTCTTCCCTGGCGATCAGGGGGTGGCATCATCGATACCGGATCCCAGCAATTCGACGGATTTTTCCGTGGCTTGGTGGCGCTCAGTCTGATTTACAGTGTAGGCATATCCGTCGACAGGATATCCGATGCCCTGCGTGAAGAGCCCGGGGAAATCGAGGTCGCGTGGCGCGATGTGCCGTTTTTCGGCAGGACAGACAACAGTATTCGGGCAGAAGTATTCGATTCAACTTTTGCCAAGCTGTGGCCTGACGAAGACCCATCGTGCGTACCCTATGATGGCCGCTTGATAGATCAGACATACTATACTGCTAACAACTATCTTATGGGCAAGAGCGAGTTT